>CACYQU010000063.1 GCA_902776615.1 uncultured bacterium | reverse complement strand
TGCGCGGCGTCCCTTGGCTTCAAGATAGGCCGCAAGATGCCGCGTCAGCCACGGCTGGATGTCCTCTGCGTCTTTCAGTCCCTCGCGCTCCACGAAAGCCCGGCAACGGGGGCATTTCGCCCAGAACTTGCGAGGGCATTCATCGCCCCCGATGTGGATGTCGTGCGAAGGGAAAAGTTCGCATACGTAGTCAAGCACCTTCTCGGCGAATGCGATCGCGTTCGTGTTGCCCACGCACATGACTTTCCCGCCGCCCTTGCAGGCAAGGTCGGGATAGGCGCGGCAGGCCGCCGCGAAATGCCCGGGGAAGTCGATTTCGGGAACGACTGTTATATGCCGCTTCGCCGCGTATTCCAAAATCTCCTTGACGTCGTTCGCCGTATAGTAGAACGGCCCGACCTTTTCGCCGAAATTCTTTCCCAGACCTTGGCGGACGAGCTTCGGATAGCCCGGCACGTCCAGCACCCATGCCTGAGAGTCCGTAAGATGCCAGTGGAACACATTCAGCTTGTACCAGGACATCTCATCCAGGATGCGCTTTACCGCCGTCTTGCCGAAGAAGTGCCGCGCCTCGTCGAGATGGACGCCGCGCCACCTGAACGCGGGGGCGTCCTTTATCTCCACGCACGGCAGCGCTCCGTCCGTCGCCCCCTCGCGCAACTGTTTCAGCGTCATTCTCGCATAGAAGAGTCCAGCGTCGTCCGAATGGCGGATCGTCACGCCGTCGGGCGTGATTGACAGCTCATACCCCTCCGGCGGAATCGTCGCAACGACCTCCGCCTTCGGCGCGTCAAATGCACGGCATTCGCCGTCAAACGTCTTCACTTCGCGTGGCATCGGGATGAGGTACTGTTGCGCAGAAAGCGGCAGCGCCGCACCCAATGCAACCATCATCGCAAAAAGCAGCTTCTTCATTTTTCGGCATTCCCCTCGTTTCTGAGTCCGTTAAAATACTTCTCGACGTCGGCTTCGTTTGACGTCTCCGCTAGTGCGCGAACGCCGAGAGCCCTGACCTCGTGTATCCAATTCTCAACCGCTTCGGCGCGTTTTTCAGGGCGAGGCCAGAGAATGTCATGCTTCGCGGCGAAGTCGCGCAGGGCGTCATAGTGAAGAAGCAGGACGTGGTCAATGCTCAAGCGTTCTCGTCTGACGCGTGCGGCGAATTCGGGACCGTCGCGCTCGGACGCCGCCACGGCGGCGTCCATCGCCGCAGCCGCCTTCAGTTTCGCCGGTGCGCCCAGGAAATGGCAACTCGTGTAGCGCAGCCCTGCAACTTTGCCGGACTTTCGCGCGCCGGACTCCACGATATCCATGAACCGCTTGAGATGCGGCGCTGCCGACGCGCCGTAGTAGCCACGCAGAAAATCATCGACAAGGCGCTTGTCGTCGTCGCTTGGATTCCAGAGAAGATGCGAGGCGACATAATGCATCAGCGGCGCCAGCGATCCCGCGCAGCAGAGCGCGTCCCCCTGCTCGAACACGCCGACCGCACCGTTCGCGGCGAAGAAGCGTATGTCGCGGCCAAGCCGGGAAAAATTCGGCAACGGCAGCATATACCCTTTGAAGTTCGCAAGGTAGTTCCAGATGAAAAGCCGTCCGTCAGCAATTTCCCGCCATTTCGGAAGCTCCTCGGCAAACTGGATGTTCTTCTTGGAGGACGGATCGTCCAGCGCTCGTGCAAGATCGCTGCCGCTCGCGCAAAACCTGACCACGACATTGTGGCGCGGACGCGTCTTCGTCGGTGCCTTGCGCGTGAACTGGTAGGCGAATGTGTCGATCAGCACATTCGGGAACTCCTTCTCCACCGCCTCGGCGACATCGTTTGCGAAACGCAAGTACGGCCCGGACGGTGAGCCGCCGTCCTCATCCATCATCGCCTTGCACTTCTCGCACTCGCACCAGCCTCTGTTCACGTCGTTCTGCGACACCTGCATGAAATCGGCTGACGGATCTTCGCGGAGCCTCCGCAACGACTCCTTGATGTATTCCGCTTTCATGTCCTCGTTTGAAAGGCAAAGCTGCTGCGCAACGCGCTTGCCGCCGACGAGGGAATACCACTCTGGATGATTCTTAAAGTGAATCTTCGGCGGAAGTATCTCGAAGAAGGAATGGTAGGCGCTGCGCCGCCCCTCAAAAAAATACAATCTGTGGTTGCCGCCCATCTCCGGCGGTATGAACTTCAGTTCTGAAAGCAAATAGCGCGTCTGCGAAGTGAAGTTGCCTTTGGAACGCACCTTGAATAGCGGATCGAATCCATCAAGGTAATATGTTTCGCGATACTTGAACTGCGGTGCATATTCAAGGGCGATATCCTTCACGGGCGCGGCAGAAAGTTTCGGATATGTCGCGGCATCGCTCGTCCACCATCTCACGCCGCAGTATGTTTCAAGATAGAGATCGACGGCGTAGATGGGTGCTCGCGCCGGATCGCCATCCAAGACAACGCCATCCGCAACGGACTTCAGGAACACCTCGTCTGTCTGCCACGTCTTCTCGCCACGCACCGCCCTCGCAGCCCTCGTCGCTCCGACATAGAGTTTGACGCCGCCATTCGCCGCGCCATCCCGCACGATTTCCGGCGTCGCGCCGAGGCACTTGCCGAGTTCGCCCGCCAGTTCCGACGCGGCGAACTTCTCAACCGCCGTCGGGTTTTCCGGCAATGCAATGACGGGAACGGAAGAATACGCAAATGTGCAAATATGAAGGCTGGCAACAACCAAGCTTCCCGTCATTATCGTTTTTTTAATGCCGATTATTGAGATCATACTTTGAAATCCATCATTATTGGTCTGCCAGCCGTGCCGAGCGAGGTAAGCGGGCGGACGGCGAAGCACAGCGTTTCGCCGGGCGGCAGTTCCTCCTTGGCGATTTCGAGCGTCGTGACGCCGCCGTTCGGCTCGTGGCCGATGCCCATGTTGCACCCGGCGGCATAGACGGCCTTGAAAAGCTTTTGGCTTTCCGCCTCGCCAATTACAACAACCTCATACGCATACACTCGCGAATCGGGATTGCCATCAGCAAGAGGGATTTTTATTGTGAGATTATGAGATTGTGGAATTATGGAATTGTGGAACTGAGGGATTTCCTTTGTTTCCATATTTCCATAATTGCATAATTTCACATTTCCACAATTGCATATTTCAAGCGCGGCACCGCGCTTGAACTGCGGCTCGCCGATGACTTTCTTCCGCTCTTCCTTCGCGAACGGATGTTTCCCAATTCCCCGTTCCCCATTCTCCGTTCCTCCTCCAAACGGCATAACCCAGTCCGCGCCAAGGCTGCCGCCCGCGCCGAATTCGCGGCGCTCTATGACGAGCATTTCGTCATAAACACTGATGACATACCCTTGGCGCGGCATTCCGACAAGACCTTTGTCTGTTCTGCCTTCAAGCTTGGCCTTGGAGATATACTCATCGTGCGCGAACGCGCCGCTGCCCCTGGGTTCGCAGGACGGAACCTGTATGCAGGGCAGCCGTCCGTAGTAAAGACTTATTACATTCCAGTTGGATGCGCTGCAGTGGTTGTGCCCGAAGAGACACAGCGCATTGCCGCTTCTCGCCAGCGCCTTTCTGAGCGTCGCCGGCGTGCGGGTGTGCGTCATGACGAAAAAGGGCTTTGCGGAACCGGCAAGTCCGCAGCCGTCGGCAAGCCGCTTGAATTCCGCAGGCGTTCCCGCGTCGGCCACTTTTTCGAAATTTGCGCCGAAGAAGTGGTAGCCTTTTACGGCCTTGTGCCAGACAGGCTCATATTTTTCACCCCAGATGCGCTGCCAGTTGACCGCCATGTCGGTGGCAAGGACGTGCTTCGCCCGCTCGTTCTCGTCGGGATAGCAGTTCTTGACGAAATCTCCGTAATGCGCACCGTCCTTGTCATGGTTTCCCGTGACGAACAGCTTTACGACCTCGTGTCCGTCCGGCGCGAGATTCTTCGGGAAAACGCGGTTCCAGACATTTGCATGGAACTGCATCTCCTCCACCTGGCCGCGATGCGCGAAGTCGCCGCAATGGATCACGGCATCGACATTGCGCGACTTGAAATATTCAAGCGCTGCGGCGAAATACTTGTCCGGCCAGTTGTGACCGATCTTGCCGGTTGGGCCGTGGCGCGTTCTCAGGTGGGTGTCGCTTACGACGCCGAGCACAAGATTCGGCTTGCCGCCGTGCTTCCAGCCGGGCGGCGCGGCATAAAGCCGCCATCCACCCAACCCGAAAGCTGATGCACTCGCTAAGAATTCGCGCCTGGTCATTAGTTGCATCAGTAAAATGTCAGCGTAAGTCCTGCCGGTGCAAAGTAAAGGCCATCATCCTTGACAATCACAGACGACTCTTCACTGCCGGAGACAAGCCTGAACTTGAGCCCACCGATGTTCGACGGCGCGGAAGTCCACGAAACGACAGGCGTGTTCTTCGCGATTGTGCGCGAACCGATATTGACATAGACCTTCGCGGCATCCGCAAACGCAATGGCGTTGTCATCGAGGCTGAACGCACCCGAAAGTCCTGAAACATCGAGCGTCGCGCCGTCAAGAAGCGTCAATCCCCCAACCGTTCCGGCATTGACCTTGAGCGCCCCGGCAAGCGTCGTTCCGCCGCCGTCAAACGCCCCCTCGCCGTTCTTGACGAGTGTGATGTTCCCCGCAATCTCCGTCGCGTCGAACGCGCAGTCGGCATCGAGACCGCCAAGTGTCGCACCTCCAGCCGTGAATGCCGTATCGCTCGATGACGGATAGAATACGCCATTCACGAGATCGTAAAGACCGGCGACACTATCCGCATCGCACACGACCGGCACCATGTCTAGCCTCTTTGCTCCGTCTGCGCTCGTCACCCTGAACCAATAGATCGAACCTTTGGCATAACTTCCTATCGACAATCCGGCGCTATGCTGTGCAAAGATGAACAAATTGGCAGACGGGGTGAAATTGTTTTCCGCTATTCCGTCGTCAATCGCCGTTCCGTTCAAATAGCCACACCGGGTCGAACCATCGAGCGCGACCGTGAAAGGGCCGTCCTCATAAGGCGGCACCATCGCCGAGTTATGCTGAGTACCATTAAAGTCGAAGCGTATTCCCTTTGTAGCACCGCCAAAATAAAGAGTGCCGAATTTCTTGCCGTTGCTGCTATCGCGCGAACAGAAGAAACCGTATGTCGTGCTCAAATCCGGGAGGCTAAGCTTCATCTCGACCCGATCAGTGGAGGCGGGAACAAGTCCGGTGTCGATGTACTGGCTGCCAGTGCCAGTGATGTACTCGACAACGGTGTATCCAGGGATGAGCCGCTGCCCGACGCGCAGCTCGGAGGCTGTTTCGCTTGAATTGATGAAACTGGGCGTTGCGGCACAATCAGGGAATGCCGTGGAAGTGTCGCTCTGGTAGAACGCTTCTCCGACCGTGTCGTAGAGGCCAGTCGCGCCATCGGAAAGGCGGCGGACGGGGCGAAGGTCGAGCGCGACCGTGTCATTCGTCGTCACCGTGAAGTAGTAGAGACGGCCAGAGTACGTGCCGGCAAGAGAACTCCCGAACAGGATGAGGTCGCTACCGCCCGTGAATTCGTTAGATTCCGCATCATGCGTCTTCTCGGCGTTGCCGTTCACGGACCATGTCGGCTTAGCGGTCGTGCCGTCGAAAACAAGCTCGTAATCGCCGGCCGTAAGCTTAGTATTGCTGCTGGTTTGTCTGTTGTTAAAGTCAAAGCGGACTTCATTACCCCGATTGCCATTCAAAAGTGCGCTGTAGGTCTGCCGACTACTGCTTTCGCGCGAACAGAACAGCCATTGCGTTCCGCTGACTGCAAACGGACGAATCTTCAGTTCAACCCTCGCTGTTCCTGGCAGTCCGAAACCCGTAATCTGCACTGCTTGCGCTTTCGTGGCCGTTAGGAACGCGAGATCCTGATATCCAGAGCCTGCAAAGGCAGAAATCGAATTCGTCGCCACTGCGGACATCGCCATGTTATGCCCGTTGAGATCGACCGTCACTCCACCGCCAATTGCGCACGTATCCGACACGTCCTCATCTGCCGACAGCGTGCAAGCGCCAGTGAACGGATTGCCTTGGACAGGCAGAAAACGCCCCGCGACAAGGTCATAAAGGCCAATCGCCTGCTCTACCTCGCCATAGACGGGAACGATGTGGCACTGAAGATTCTCCTTGTCCTTCGTGTCCCAGACCTTGAAATAGTAGAACCGGCAGACGGACTTGGCGCTGACGGCCGTACTGTCATTAAGGCCTTTCCCCTCGCTGCTATAGCCACCGAAGAGGCAGAAGTAGTCGGTGTCACCCGGCGTGAAGTCGCTGCCAGTCACCTTAGCACCTGCCTGAACTTCATCAATATAGCCAGTAAGACCTGTCATAGCAGTTTCGTTCCATTCTGGTGCCGCAAAGAACACATGAGGGACGGAGAGCGTGACTTTTTGAGACTCGGTACCCGCGCTGTTATTGTTCTGGTCGGCAAAACCGAACGCGGCGGCTCCAGATCCTACATTGGCTCCAGTTCCTTTAGTGACATAAAGCCAGTGCCCTTGTTTGGGTGTTGATGTAGTTTTGTTTCTGCTGCAATACAGGAACTGCGCAGATGCCGGCGCGTTAGTGAAACTCGCCTTTATTTCGACCGCATTTGTGCAAGTCGGTCGGAAGAGGGTATTAACCCACTGGCTGCCGTCAGTATCGACATAGTCCAGCTGGCGATAGCCGGAAGGCAGATCGGCCATTGCAGGGAGCATCACGATTGATGCGAGAACCGCGAAAATCGCGGACAGCGTATGTTTCAGTGTTTTCATCTTTTTGTTCTTTTCTTGTGGTTTGGTTTTAGAAATTCACCTGTCATAAAATCCCATCGCATTCTTGCAGCGCGGCGCGAGACGTTTTGCCTGCATTTTCCCGGCCGTGGCGGAACCGGACAGGAGGCGATCCGGCTCAAGGCGGAGAAGATACTTGCGGTTCTGTTCCTGCTGCGTCTTGAGGACGCCATCCTCCAGCCGGATGCGGCTCAACGGGAAAAGCTCCTCTTTCGCCTCCTTGACCTTCGGCTCCGGGATCCACACAGCGGCGCGACCGGCCGCGCGGTTGAGGCGCGCGAAATTCGGCACGGCGACAAGTCCGCCCGCGCTGCGGATGGCGACCACTCTGCCGAACAGCCCGGACATCCAGAACGCGGAGAATTCATCGTCCGGCGCGGCCATCGCCGCCGAAAGCGGCATCTTCTGGTCAACCTGCTCGAAGCTGTACACGATCGGTCCGCGCTGGAATGCGACGAGTCCGCGATTCGCCGCGACGCGTTCGTCGCAATGGACGCGCTGCACCGGCATCGGGAACTCCAGCGCCACTTCGTCGCCGTTCTTCCATGTCCGCGCGATGCGCAGGTAGCCGTCATCCGAAAGTGCGGCGTCCGCCTTCTCGCCGTTGACGGTGAGCGTGAACCGGCCGCGCACGTCGGGCTCGACCGTATAGAGCGCGCTATCGATCCTGTTCGGGACGCGAACGGCGAAGGTGAACGCGACAGGCTTTTCGGGCGCAAGGCGGAATGTCGCCTTCCCGTCCCACGGATACCCCGTCTGCTGACGGATTGACATTTCAACGCCCGCGACCTTTCCGACCGCGCCTTCCAGCGTCAGAAAATGGTCTGCGTAGAGCGTCCGACCGTCACCCGACACGGAATAGGCGTTGTCCTTCAGCGCGAAAAGCGTACGCGGCACATTGCCGACGCAGCACGGGCACTTGTGCCACGGGTAGCGCTGCTTGTCGCTGTCGAGAGGATTCTGGTAGAAGAACTTCTCGCCGTCCTCTGATATCGCGCCCAGGAGATTGTTGTAGACAAGCCGCTCCTGCACATCGACCGGCCACGTCCCCGGCTTACGGCGATGCTGTTCGATCGTCCAGAAGCTCATGCCGCACGATGCGCACGACTCGCAGTAGCCGTTGTTGCCGAGCTCGTAGTCCCCGGCGAACGCCTCGCCGTGCCACGCCGCGCCGACGCCGCCCGTCAGATACTCCTTGCGGTTGATGGCGCTGTCGAAGAGCCGGTCGGCGGCCGTGCCAAGCTCCTCATCGCCGAGACGGGACGCGAGAGCGGACATCGCCGAATAGAAATAGACTGCGCGCACGGCGTGGCCCGCCGCGTCTTTCATCTCCCATGCGGGCAGATCAGCCTGATGGTAGTCCTTCCTCCACTTCCCGTTGTCGCCCTCGGCCCGGTACTGGTTGCGGATGAAGTGCCACGCGAGACGCGCATACTTCTCTCCCTTCCCCGCGCCCTCGGTGGCGTTGACGGAATCGGCCAGACGGCAGAGCGCGTATTCAAGCCCCGGATGTCCATTCAGCCATGTCCGCTTCGGCGGCGGACCGAAGACGGAATCGAGGTGGTCGGCGCAGCGTATCGCCGCGTCGTAGAGCCGCCTGTCGCGTCCCTTCGTGGCGCGGTAATGAGCGATACCCATTTCAATGAAGTAACCCATCACGTAGAACTCGTGTTTCGCCGCGTTGGAGAAATGCGGCTCGCGCCGGAGATCGTGATAGGAGTGGATGTAGCCCGACGGTTCCTGCGCGGCGAGAATAATGGGGATCCACTCTTCCATCTTCGCGCGAAGAAACTCCTGCGCCTTGGCGAATCCAACATCGTCGCCGGGATCGATCTCCAGCGCAAGGCAGATGGCCTCGAGAGTGTTGTAGGGATAGGCGTCGCTCCACGGATGTCCCTTGAACTTGACACACGGTTTCTTGCCCGCCAGCACCTCGCCTGTCGCGACGAGGTTCAGAAGCTCCTCGCCTCGTCCGCCCGCCTCCATCTCCTTGATGCAGTGCGGCAGCCATTTCGTGACAAGCAGTCTGTATTCGTCGTGCCAGAACCCGCCGACCTTCGCATCCACGACCGGAACCGGACGGCGCACGTCGGCCGCAATAGAATTCTGCGCCACATTTTCGCCAGCCGCCGCCGCATTGACTGCGGCGGCTGCGATAATTGCAGACAATTTACCGATGTAGAGTAGAGACCCACGCCTTGGCGTTGCCGCGCACCTGCTTGCGCACCCTTCGGGTTGCCTTCGGCAAGGTCTCCTCCGAAGCGAAGCTTCTGCGGTGCATGATGCGACTTCCCCCTCATCAAACCGTACGTGCGGATTTCCCGCATACGGCTTTCCATTGAGTGCTTTTTCTGTTGTCATGGCTTTCTTCCTTTCTTTGACCCTTCATCCTCTCATTTTACAAATACAAGTTCCCCTCCGGAAGCGATTTCGGAATGTCGCAGGAAGAGCGGGTCGTGGGGATGTCCGTTGAGCATGACCGCCTTGACCGCACTGCCGCCTCCGACAGCGCGGATTACGAATGTCTTTCCTCGGGAAAGCTTGATTTCGATTCTCGGGTATGCGCATCCGTGCATGATGTAGGTGTCCTGTCCGGCGACAGGGAAGAATCCGAGCTTCAGGAACACATACAGTGCGCTCATCGCGCCGGAGTCGTTGTCACCCGGCAAGTCGTCGCCAGCAAAGAGCTTTGCCACTTCGTGTGCGCCCTTCGCGGCAAGATCGCCGCGCCCGACGTATGCGAAAAGCCACGGCACAAGAAAGCCTGGCTCGTTGCCAAAGTCGACGATTCCGTTCTCAAGAGCATACTCAGCGCGGCGGCAAAACGCCTCCCGACCTCCGCAGCGGGCAATTAACCCCGCCATGTCGTGAGGAACGAAGAACGAATACTCCCAGCAGCTTGCCTCGTAGAAGTCGGTATTGAACCCCTTTCTCGGATCAGTCTTCGAGAACGAGCCGTCCGTATGTCGTGCGCGCGCAAAGCCGCGCATGCCGCTCGGCGAATCAATGGCGGAATCGTCCCACACATTCGTCCAATTGCCCGAACGCGCACGGAACTTCGCCGCCATTTCCTTTCTGCCAAGCCCTTCCAGAACTTCGGCGCAGCACCAGTCCTGGTAGGCGAAGCTCATCGTTGCGGAACCGGACTTGAACCGACCGCAGTACCCCTCATGTGCGCCGCCAACAGCATATCCCTTCTCGCGGTATTCGCGAGTCCGTCCGTTCCATCGGCTTTCGAGAAGCGGTACGATGCGCTTCCAGTCGATGCCGGGGATCTTTTTCGCCCATGCGTCCGCAATGACGCAGTCCGCCTCGTCGCCGCCTTGCCCTACCTTGTAGTCTTTCCCTTGCGTGTAGCACGAGTCGCACCGTCCGTTCCGCTCGAAACGATCTGCGAATGAATTGACATTATCCGCAAGTGCGGAGGGGTCGACGATTGCCATCAGTGGGAAAAGCGTACGCCACGTGTCCCAAAGCGTGTAGTGGTCGTCCCAACCGATGCCGTCCGCAGTCCTGTTGCGCGGCTGGATGAACGTCTGCGCAAACTGCGAGTAGAATCTGCGGCGCTCAGAGTCGTCGACTCCCTCTATGTGGATGCGCGAGAGCGCGGCGTCCCAGAGTCGCCGAGCTTCGTCCGCAATGTCGTCAACGGACTTTCCGTCAAGCTCGGCGTCAAAGTACTCCTTCGCCTGTGCATCGCTCTTGAATGAGACGGCGATGCGGTGGACGCCCAAGGCAGAATCGGTTTTCTCGCAGACGTAGCACTGGTATGGAGCGGGGTTCCAGTTTCCGGTGAACTCGCCCTTCTCGTTGACGCAATCGTCCTTTGCAAGTTTACAGCGCCGATTGAGCTGGAGGACGACGGGTGATCCGTCCGCCCTGCGGACATGGTAGATCGCACCATGCGCCGTGGCAGCCACGTCGACGAGAGTCCCGGAGCGCTTCATGCGTACGTGGAGGCGGTAGGGATGTGCCTCGACAACCTCCATGTCGTCCGGCTCGCAGACATAGCGGAAGATGCCGTAGCTCGGCGTTCCGCCCGTCCCCTGCGCATGAAGCTGCGAAAAGCCGACCACCTTGTCGCCTGGCCACCACCCGCTCGTCGGGGGGCCAAATCCATGCCGCGCGTCCTTCGGCTTTTCGTGAGGCGAGGGCCATGCCGAGTCAGGCGAAGGATGCGCGGAGCCGTGGGGAACGCACGGTCCGATCGACACAGTCGGACGCCCCGGCGTAGGCGCTCGTCGCTGTCGCCGCCACGAGCATTGCCGCACAAAGCGCTTTGTAGAGTAGAGACCCACGCCTCGGCATTGCTGCGCACACGCTTGCGCCCTTCGGGTTGCCTCCGGCAATGTACCCTCCGAAGCGAAGCTTTGCGGTGCATGATGCGACTTCCCCCTCGTCAAACCGGCCTGTGCCGCGCACCCGCTTGCGCGCCCTTCGGGTTGCCTTCGGCAAGGTTCCCTCCGAGGCTTCGCCTCTGCGGTGCATGTAGCATTGCGAAGGCGCAACGTGCAGTTTTCCCGCATACGGCTCTCCGTGTGGAACTGGTTTCATCAGTTTCGCTCCCCTTCGCCTCTCGGCTCCGTTTCACATTGATTCCAATGGATGCTCCTCCATATGGACGAGCGGTTTCCGACGCGCCGCCACATAGCGGA
>CACYQU010000062.1 GCA_902776615.1 uncultured bacterium | reverse complement strand
GAAGCGATGCGCGGCGGCTTCGGTTCGCGCGAGGCGCGAGCGAGAGGCGAGCATGGCCAGAAGCGTTGCTTTGAAGCGGAGCGGAAAAGCGAGCGACGCTGCCAGGCGACGCCTCCTCGCCGCGAATCGCGCGGGAGAAGACGGCGGCAGAGCGGGCGCGAGTGAAGAAAGCCGCGCCATAGCGCCGAACGCACTCGATAATGCCAAGCGCGGCTTGATTCGCCGCCGCCAGCCGAACGGACGGCGCGAGTCGAGGCGATTTCGGCAGGACTGCGACCCGACGGCATACTCGTGTATGCCTAGTGGTCGCAAGGACGCCGAAATCGACCAACTCGCGCCGTGCAAGGGAGGTTGCGGCGAATCAAGCCGCACATTGACAAAGCAAGGCAGGCCAGCAAGGCAGCACCAGTTAATCCAGCATAAGGGTGCCCATGTCGCTGGCGTTGCGAAGGCGAAGGGAAAATGGTAGAATTTAAGACATGAAAACTCAGATACTCTCCCTTGCCGTGGCGGCGTGCGCCGCCTGCTGTTTCGCCGATGAACCGGTTTCCGCCGGGCAGAAACCACCGCAATCGCCTGCAATGCGCCGACGCATGCCGCAGCCTGGTCCAGGCGTGCGCGGCATGAGGGCCAAGCCCTTCGGGAGACTTTCCGACGGGCGCGAGGCCAAGATATGGCGTTTGACGAGCCCCGGCGGGCTGGTGATGGATTTCACCGACTACGGCGGGCGCCTCGTTCGTGCGTACGCGCCTGACAGGTTCGGGAACCTGGCGGACGTCACCATCGGCTGGAACACGCCGGAGGAATACGAGAAGTACGGCTTTTGCGCAGGTACGCTGATAGGCCGCTTCGGCAACAGAATCAAGGACGGCAAGTTCACGCTCGACGGCGTGGAATACCAGCTGCCCGTAAACGAGGATGGCAACGGCCGCCACTGCAACCTGCACAGCGGACCGAAGGGCTGGGACGACAAGATATGGAACGCCCGCGCATACCGCAAGGGGCCTGTGCAGTGCCTTGAGTTCACATGCGTCTCGGCCGACGGCGAAATGGGCTTCCCCGGAACGGTAAACGCGAAGGTCACGTATACCGTCTCGCCCGACAACGCGTGGCGCATAGACTACGAGGCCACCACCGACAAGCCCACCGTCGTGAACCTCACCCACCACTCCTACTGGAACCTCGCCGGCGAATCGAGCGGAGACGTTCTCGCGCAGGAGCTTCAGATCTTCGCCGACGAATATACCCAGACCGACGGCGGCCTGATACCTACCGTGAACGCGCCTGTCGCCGGAACGGGCTTCGACTTCACGTCGCTCCGTCCGATCGGCGCGATGATGGACTGGATGAAGGCGCAGGAATTTCTCAAGCCGATGGACAACTGGTACGACCACAACTTCGTGCTGCGCGGAAATCCGGGCGAGATGAAGAAGTGCGTGTTCATGCGCGACCCGGTCTCCGGCCGCACGCTCGAGATCGAGACCACCGAGCCGTGCATGCAGATGTATGGCGCGCAGAACTTCCGCGCCGACATGCCTGCGAAGGCGGCGGGCGGGCATCTCTGCCCGTTCGCGGCGATCGCGCTCGAGACGCAGCACTATCCCGATTCGCCCAACAGGCCCGATTTCCCGTCGACCGTGCTGCGTCCCGGCGAAACCTACCGCAGCACAACCATCTACCGCTTCGGCGTTTCGAAGTAGGTGCGCGTCTGGATAGAGAACCCGTTCGACAATCTGCCCGAGGAAGGGTTTCGTCCGCAGCGCTACTGGCTGATGGCGGATGCTTTCGCTCGGGCGGGCCACGAGGTTGTTCTCTGGACGGCCGACTTCAACCACACCACAAAGGCGCGGCGCGCCGTTTCGCACGAGACGCCGCGCGCCTTTGCCCTTGAGCTCGTTCACGAGCCGCCGTATGCGCGCAATGTTTCGCCCGGACGAATGTTCAGCCACTGGCGTTATGCGCGCGAATGGCGCCGCCGCGCGATGGCCTATGCTCTCGAACACGGCGCGCCGGATGCGATCGTGGCGTCGACTCCGCCGCTTTCCGCATGCGCGGCGGCGCGGAAGCTGGCGCGGCGCTTCGGCGCGAAATTCGTCGTCGATGTGATGGACGCCTGGCCGGAGACGTTCGAGCGGGTTGCGCCGCGATGGGCGCTTTGGCCCCTGCGCGCCATGGCGCGCGGAAACTATCTTGGCGCGGATATTGTCACCGTCGTCGCCGACAGGTATGAAGAACTCGTCCGCAGCTATGGCTTTCGCGGCGAGATACGCCGCTTCTACCACGGCATAGACCTCGGCGGCGCGTTGGCGCGCAGGGCGTCCGCCGGCGGCGGCAGGCTGCGCCTCGCCTACGCGGGCAACCTCGGCCGCACCTACGATCTGCTGACGGCCGTCCGCGCCCTGGCGGAACTGCCGGACGCGACTCTCGACATCGCCGGGCTTGGCGACGGCGCGGACGAAATATCGCGTCTCGCCTCAGGGCTTGGCGTCGATTCCCGCGTGAAGATGCGCGGATACCTCGACAAGGACGAGCTGGCCGGGCTTCTTTCGGAGTGCGATGCCGGGTTGGTGCCGATGGCCGAAGACAGCTGCGTAGGCGTTCCGTACAAGTTCTGCGATTACGCGAAGGCGGGACTCGCCATCGTGAGCTCGCTTGGCGGCGAAAGCGCGAAGCTGCTCGCGAAGTACCGCGCCGGCGCGACGTACAGGCCGTCCGACCCGGCGAGCCTCGTCCGCGTGCTGCGCTCGATCGACACTGCCGAATGCGGCGCGAACGCGCGCAGGATGGCCGAACTGGAACTCGACGCCGCCGCCATATACGATTCGTACGTCCGCCTTGTGGTATAATACCGCCAATGAAACTGAACAAGATAACCGGCTGGCTGGATGCGACGCTTGACGTGGCATCCTTCGACGATGTTTCAAACAACGGCTTGCAGATCGCGCGCGAAGGCGACGATGTGCGCACGGTGGCCTTCGCGGTCGACGCAAGCGCGGCGAGCGTGAGGAACGCCGCGTCCGCCGGCGCCGAACTGCTGGTCGTGCACCACGGCATAAGCTGGGGCGGCGGAATAAAGCGCATCGACGGCGGCGTGTACGAGGTTGTCCGCGCGGCGATATCCGCCAACATCGCGCTCTATGCGGCCCATCTGCCGCTCGACGCGAACAAGTCCGTCGGCAACAACTGGGAGCTGGCGCGATACTTCGGCCTCAAGCGGATAACACCGGCCTTTTCGTATCACGGCAATGTGATCGGAGTCACCGGATGGAACCCGCACGGCAGGAAGATCGGCGTATGCTCGGGCGGCGCGGGCGAGTTCGCCGAAGAGGCGAAGAAGCTCGGCTGCGACCTGTACGTGACCGGTGAGGCGAGCTGGGGCGACAGAATCGCGGCGGAGAACGTGGGCATTGAAATGATATGCGCCGGACACTATGAAACCGAGACGTTCGGCGTGAAGGCGCTTTCGAAGGCGATGCGAAAGGCGTTGCGCGTAAAGACGCTGTTCATAGGGCGGCAGGACGAAAGGGGTGCGCGATGAGGCGATTCTTTCCGGTTGCGGCGTTCATGGTCGCGGCGGCATCCGCGTTCGCCGACGCGGCGTTCGATTACGATGAGGCGTGCGCGGACTTCGACCGCTTTTACGCGGGGGCGACCGCCGGCGCGGTTCTGCCGCAGGGAGGCGGCAGGATGTCGGCGCGGGCGTTTGCGGGCGTGCGCGCTGGCGTATACGTTACGGAGGCGTGGGCGTTCGAAGGCGAGGCGGCCGCGGTCGACGACCGCACTGGGTTCGCGGCAAAGGCGCTGTGGCACTGGTGGGGATACGAAAGGCTCGACCCGTTCTTCACTTTCGGCGCGCGCGGCTGGACGCATCACGGGCAGGTCGGCCCCGCCGGAGGCTTCGGCGCGTACTATCACATGACGGAATCGCTGTCGCTCAGGTTCGACGCCGACGCGACGCTCGGCCTGGACGGAGACGAGGCGATGGTCTGCGTTCTTGCCGCAGGGCTCCATTTTTCGTTCTGACGGAGAGATGATCTTATGAAGGATTCAAGAGAGGAATGGTTCGATGCCTCGGCGAAGGTCGCCGTGACGATTGTCGATGTCACCGGCGCGGCGCAGGCGCTGGCGCGCGGACACCTCTGCGGGCCGACGAGCGCATACTTTCTCGCGAAGGCTCTCGCGGCCGCGGCGCTTCTCGGCGCGGAGACGAGCGAGGCGGACGAGGTGGTGTCCATACAGATGAAGTGTTCGGGTCCGCTCGGAGGCTTCAATGTGGAGTGCACGGCAGACGGCGCGCTTCGCGGCTACACCGAGCGCAAGACGCTGGACGGTTTCGACGGCCTTGGCAAGCCGGATGCGAAAAAGGTAGTCGGCGAGCGGCGCGTGCAGGTTACGAGGTCTGTGCCGGGCCGCATAATTTCGCAAGGCATCTCCAATTCGCTCGACGGCTACCTCGCGGGCTCGCTCCAGCGCAAGGCGTGCGTCTACCTTGAGGCGTCCGTAACCGACGAGGTGGAGATTCTCGAGGCGCGCGGCGTTATGGTGGAGGCTCTGCCCGACTCTTCGGCGAGCGTCACCGATTACGTCCCCGAAAAGCTTTCCGTCGCTTCGCGAAACCTTTTGAAGAAGCTCGGGCTTGAGCGTGCGGAGCTTCGCAAAACCACACCGCTGCGTTTCGCTTGCAGGTGCTCGCCGGAGCGCGCGGCGGCCATGCTGGGCGCGCTAGGACCGGGCGAACGCGCGAATCTTCCGCCTACCGTAGATGTGACCTGCCACATGTGTGGACGTACTTTTACCGTCCAAACATAAGGTTTTCGCGCTATTGCGCACGACGGTCCCCATTCTTTTTTTTTTGCGAGGGGGGACTTGCGCCAAGCGTGGAAATATGCGATAATACCAACTGCAAGCCACTGAAGAGGGCTTGACACTAAAGAGAGGAAGTTTTTATGAAAATGAAAAGTGCCGTTCTTGCGTCCGCGCTCGTCGCGGTCTCGTCTGCGTTTGCAGATGGTAGCAGTTTGTATGATTCGGATGTAATCTACACGAACTGGTTTAATCAGGTGGAGAGTTCCGCAGTCGAGATTGAGAGTATTGCCCCAGTGCTTTTGAATGGCGATGCAATCGCATCCGCTCAGGATGGTTATGCGGTGACGGCTGTGGTGACGGTTGTCATTCATGCGACGGTTCCCACTGCTGCGCCAACGAATATCACGGTCAATTCTTTGTCTGTTTCGCCTAAAGGTTCCATCTGCGCGGCAGTGGATGGTGTTACTACGAACTGGTATGGATTGAAGTATGAGGGTAGCGATTACGTTTGGACGGCGCTTGCTACAGCGGAAAATGCGGCGTTCACTACACCGGCTAATAACACTGAATATACGCTCGTAACGGAGTTTGATGATATTACTGACGGTGCCAATCGTGTTCGTTACTGGGTTAACGGCCAGTGCTCGAAATGGTATACGTCTGGCCACAAGAATGCGCTTACGAAGGTTGGTCTTGACGGCTCCGGGTCTTACACCAAGGTTGTCGGTTTTCTCGTAAATGCTTGGACTGGAACGAACATTGATTCTTCAATCCCGATTTCCATCAGCAAGACGATGCTTGCCGCTATGGGCGTTGATACGGCAAATACGACGCCAGAAGCGATTGTCGCCGCTCTTAAAACCCCTCAGGACAACGGAATTGCCAAGTGGGCCAACTATGCGCTCGGCATTGATGGCACGAATGAGGATAACAAGCCCTTTGCCGCACCGGTGCAGAACAGCGATCCCGCTAAGCTTACATTCAAGCTCGGCGGCGTGAATCCTGTTGCTGGCACAGGTGCGACTGTGACGTATGGTGTAGCGGTAGTTGATAGTCCGTCTGATACGGCGGAACCCGCTGAATATGTAGGCGTTGGCGATTCTATCGAACTTGCTGTGCCGAACACTGTCAAGTACTATCGCATTAAGACGAAGATAGATCAGACCCAGGCGGGCAACTAACCGGTTGCGATATACTGGGTTCAGGCGGGCGGTGGAGTTCTCCACCGCCTTTGCTCTATGAGCGCATCGCATAAATATGGTATAATGTGCGGCGAGGCAGCATTATGACGACTGAATACAAGAAAGAGTTCTTCGACAGAAACTACACGCTTCGTGAAGCTTACGGGCGTGTCTGGAAGTATGCCCGCAAGTATCGCTTTCGTCTTTTTGTAGGCGTCATATGCGGCATGTTGACGGCCGGTACTCTCGTGCCGCTGTTTCAGATTGTCCAGCCCACGATGGACCATGTCGAGTCTCACGCCGACAGCGTGGATATCTCAGGGGTGGCTCCGTCGGCGCAGGCCGGCAATCTGCCGCGGCAGGCCCCCGATGATGTGCGCAAGCCGCACAATGCGTTCGAGAAGCAGATTGCCAAGAACTCGAAACTGCCGGGCTGGTATCCGCAGGTCGAGAAGCTGGCCGACCGCGTCGGCATAAAGCTGCAGGACGAGAAGGGCGGCATGGCGGGCGCGCTGCTGCTGATAGTGTGCTTTGTCGTGCCTGTGATAGCTCTGGCCAGGCTTGCGATGATGTATCTGAACCACTACTGCCTCAGCTGGGTGGGTGCGCATGCCGTCGCGGACATCCGCCAGGAGCTTCTTGAGCATGTGCAGAACCAGGGGCTGCAGTTCTTCGGCCGCGTGGACGTGGGCCAGGTCATGATGCGGATCACCGGCGACCCCCAGCAGATACAGGTGATACTCTCCACGATACTTTCCGAGGTGGCGATGGCGCCGTTCGAGATATTCGTGGCCGTAGGCTTCATAATATGGTATGCTGTCGCGAACCACATGCTGGCCACCCTGGCGCTGATACTGATAGGCTTTCCGCTGTTCGCGCTGCCCGTCCACACGATCGGCCGCAAGGTCAAGCGCTGGGCGCGCCGCTCGATGGAGCGCGTGTCGATGATAGCGGCCAAGGTGCATGAGATAATGACGTGCATCAAGGTGGTCAAGAGCTACAACACCGAGGACTACGAGAACAAGCGCTACGCCGCAACCAACAGGTATCTGCTGAAGTCCGTCATGCGCGGTCTCAGAATCGGACTGATGGTCTCCCCGACGGTGGAGACTGTGGGCGTGATGCTGCTTTGCGGCTTTCTCGTGTGGTGCTTTGCGATGGACGTGAAGCTCTCCGACGTATTGCCGATGCTTGCGCCGCTGCTTGTGATATACAAGCCGGTAAAGCAGCTTTCAAAGCTTCAGGTCCAGATCGAAACGTCCATGGCGGCGCTTTCCCGAATCTACTCCATTCTTGACGTGCGCATGGAGCTGCCAGAGCGCGCCGACTGCGTACGCAAGGCGTCGTTCGAAGGCAGCATTGTGTTCGACGACGTGTCGTTCCGCTATGAGACTGCGGAGACTGACGCTGTAAGCCACGCCTCGTTCGAGGTGCCGCGCGGCAAGATGGTCGCCGTCGTCGGCGGAACGGGGTCGGGCAAGTCGACCATGGCGGGACTTCTGGCGCGGTTTTTCGATCCCGTTTCCGGCAGAGTCACGATGGACGGCGTTGATCTGCGCGACCTCAAAATAGGCGATCTTCGCCTGCTCGTGGGAACCGTGACGCAAGAGGCGATTCTCTTCAACGACACCATAGAGGAGAACATCAGGTACGGCAGCCCCGACGCGACGCACGAGCAGGTCGTCGCCGCGGCAAAGCTCGCCAACGCCCACGAGTTCATAATGGCCCAGCCGGAGGGGTATGGGAGGAACGTCGGCGAGAAGGGCTTTGCGCTGTCCGGCGGGGAGCGCCAGCGCATCGCCATAGCGCGTGCGATTCTGCGCAATCCGCCGGTGCTCATACTCGACGAGGCGACGAGCGCCCTCGATACGATCACCGAGCGCATCGTGCAGGATGCCCTCTACAACCTCATGAAGAACCGCACGGTGTTTGCGATAGCCCACAGACTTTCCACCATCCGCGACGCCGACCTGATACTGGTGATGGATCATGGCCGCATTGTCGAGCGCGGCACCCATGACGAGCTTTACGGGGCGAACGGCGTTTACCGCAGACTTTGCGACATGCAGCATCAGACATGACGGACGCATTTCACCACATTTCGGAAGACGCGAAGTCGGTGGCGTCGTTCTTGGGCGGATTTCGGCTCGCGTTCGCCATATGCCTGTTGTGGTCTGTCGCCTTTTACCTGGACGTGGCCGTGCTTGGCATGCGGTGCGCCGAGAATGCGCCGGTCGAGTGGCTGCAGTTTGCGCTGATCGCGACATCCGGCGCGATGATGGCGGCGAGGGCCGTTCGCGTTTCGCGCGGTCGCGCGGCCTTCATACTTGCGTCGGCGCTCTTCTTCGACATGGCGATCCGCGAGCAGGATGCGCTGCTCGACGTACTGTTGTGGCACGGTGGATGGGCGTGGATCGTGGGCATCGTGACTGCGGTTGCGTTCATGTTGGCGCTTCGCTGCAGGGAAACGCTGAAAGAGGGCCTTTGCGAGATCCGGAGTTCCGGCCGTTTTCTGTTTCTCGCGGCCGGGCTTGCGGTCATTCTTGTCGTCTCGCGGATAATGGGCATGAAGCACGTCTGGGCTCATCTCGGCGACCCCGCGCAGCTCTGCAAGGCCAAGCGCGTCGTCGAGGAGGGTCTGGAGCTTTTCGGCTACATGCTGATTTTCGCATGGGCCTTGCCGTGCTTTCCGCCGCGGAAGACTTGCGCGGCGTGCGGCGCGGCCCAGGCGAACATCAAGGCGTAGCCGAACAGTTCGACGCTCTCTTCGATGAAATGTCCGAAGTGCTTGGCGTCAGGTACGCCGAGAGCGATCCATATGCTTTGGCGTCCGAGGAACTGCGACACGAAAAGCAGAAGCGCCACGCCGCAGGCGAAAAGCGGAAAGCGCCGTGACTTGCGCATGGCCCGCAGACCCGAATACACCGTCTTTGCATAGCGTATTATCACGGCGGCGAACGTAAACGAGACTGCGCTCAGCGCCCATGGCCATATGCATGCGCCGAGTGCCCGGTCCAGCATGAGATCGGCCTCGCGAACCGCCATGTCGAAGAAGAACGCCGCGAGAAGGGCGTGTGCGCCACGTCCCGATTTCGTGGCGAGTGCGCACGCTGTCATCAGTGCGCCGCTTATGGCCGATGCAACGAGCCCTGTCCATTCCACGAGACCGTTCTCTTCGCATTTCGAGCCGATCACGAAAACGTCCAGCCAAACAACGATGCCTGCGGCAACGCCCGCTGCAAGCGGCGTAAGCACGTCGCCCGCCAGCCCGAGCCACACGCGGCGGCGCCTCTCGCGGATGATGGCGTCGTCCTTGTAGACCATGGGCTTGAAGGGAATCGGATCGTTTACGGGCGAGGCCAGCGCGGCGAGCTGATGGGCGGTTTCCTCTGGCGTGACGGACGAGTGCACGGTGTTCGACCGGCCTGTTAGCGCCCGGAAGCGCTTTTTCGTCTGGTAGATGTTCCGGTCTACGGTCAATTCGTGCCCTGACGTATCGTGCTCTCGCTTCCAGACGGGCGCGGGGTCTTCGACAGTGACCACCAGAAACGGTCCCGTTCCGCACTTTCTCGCCTTGTTGCGCCATATATGCCAGTTTTTCCATCCGTAGAAGGCGGCCAGGTTACTTGCGAAGCAGCGCTTCGGCCACGCGACTTCGCGGATGCCGACTATGCGGAACCGTCGCGAAAGCTCGTCGATGATCGTTTGCTCGAAGCCGCGCGCGGCCTCCCAGATTACGAAGATGAATTCGTTACTCTTTCGCATCTTTCCGGGTGGGTCGCGCCGCTATTCGCGCCAGTATTCGTCTATCCAGGCCGTCGGCTTGCAGGTCAAGTGGGGCTTCACGGGTTTGTCGTACTTGAGGTAGTATCCTTCCCTCGCCTGAGGAACGTCGGGTTGGCCGTGGAAAGCCACGATCGACGCGTCCTTCGGCGGACGCCACGGTGCGAAGATCTTGTTGAGCGGGAATATGGGCACGAGTTGGCGCTTGAAGGAGCATACCCAGCCTGACGGCCACCAGTTCACCCTGCCGGCTTTGCGCATCGCATAGGTCTGGAACTTCTGCGAGCCAAGCTCGAACCGCTGCGGCAGGGCCGTATCGTTCTTTTCGGCGATAAACGTATCGTACACGTCGCCAGAACGGCCCGCGTCGAAGCGGAAACACGACGAGTTGCCGATAAGAGGCTTCCGGCGGAACAGCGACTTGCGGCGCTCCACCCAGTTGTGGATTATGCAGAACTCGCCCGGACGGTAGTCGAAGAACTTGTCCAGCGGACCGGTTATGAGCAGGTCGATATCGAGAAACAGCGTCGGCCCCACGAGGTTTGCGAAGCCGTTTTTGAAGAGGCACAGCTTTACGAAGATGTTGGGCCACTTCCGGTCGCTGCCCACTTGCGGATTGTCCGGCAGAGGCACGGTTTCGATGCCTTCATTCAGTCCTTTCGGGTCGTCGGTTACGCATACGAACCTGAAGGGACGCTTCAGATTCCGCTTTACGCCGGCGTAGAGGCGATTTACGTATTTCGGCTCGTAGTAGCTGCCCCACTTGAGGCAGAGAATGTTCACCGGTTCCTGTCCGCCGGCAACCGGCCCGGGACGCTTCACCGCGCGTTCGTCTATTGCGTATTGGGCGCGATAGCGCGCAAAGCGCCGCCGCAGCTTCATGCGCGCGAAGAATGGCGAGAGCCTGTCGAGGGGAAGCCCCACGCGCGACGCGGGTTCGAAATCGGTTATGCGCAGGCGGAATTGTCCGTTGGAGCACCATTGCACCATTATGTTTTGCGGATCGTAGAACCTTACGGAATTGTGCTCCAGATCCTCGGCCAGGCTGTCGAACGCGGCCAGAAGTTTTGCTTTGGTTGCTGCGTCAGCGGCCGCCCATGCGACATGGAACTTTTCAAGCGGTTTGCCGTCGAAGTCCGTCAGGCGCTCCTCTATTATGCACCATCCGCGTTTCGGCAGATGCATGGTGCCAACCACCAGCGGAAAAGCCGCCATCAGATTTACGGGAAGCTTCTTGTTCAACGCTCGCCAGTATCGGTATTCCTGGCAGCTCGTGTTGCGGCGCTCGTCGTGGCGGCGCTTGGGTATCTCGCGCTTGACGGTATTGGAAATCGGGCGGAACGGCTTGCCGGCCGGATCGCGTCCCTCGGCAATCTCCTGATCGCTGCGGTAGCACTTTATGCAAAGTTTTCCGTCCGGCAGGGCGTAGCACGCGCGTCTGGAGCCCATGCCCAACCGCTCCAACTTGCAGTCGGCGAGCAGTTTGTCGATCTGTTCGGCTGTCGGTACTGCTGAGATGTCTTTTGTCATTGGCGGTTATTATACTATAAAATGTCGCTTCTGCCAACAGGGTGAAGAAACAATATCTCTCCCCGGTTTCCTTCCAACTGGGGGAGCGGGCGTCTCGCCCGCTTACAAGGTAGATATAAGGCGCTTGCGCGCGACCGCGAAAGCCGGCGGGCGGCTGGTCGCCTTGTGGCGACCCAAGGCAGGCGCGTCGCCTCACGGCTTGAGGCTTTGCCTCGCCGTGTGCGCCGCACCTTCCTTGGCCCTGTCGGGCCTTGCCGCTCCGCCGGACACGAAAAGGCC
>CACYQU010000061.1 GCA_902776615.1 uncultured bacterium | reverse complement strand
AAGTGCGCGGATTGGAGGTTTGGAGGCTGCATCCGCATGAAGGGAATGTGGCTGACGCCGTTCTGGTCGATGGATGCGACGGCGGGCGTAGTGGCGGCACAGGGCGTTTGGCCGACTGGCCCCTTGTCGGCGAATTGAAGCGACGTGGCTTCCGGGTCGTTCTTGCAGGCGGGCTTTCGTCCGGCAACCTGGCGATGGCGGCAAAGACTGGTGCCGATGTTCTTGATGTGAACAGCTCGCTTGAGACGTCTCCATGCGTGAAAAGCGTGCATCTTTTGGACGAATTGCTGCGCATCGCACGCACCATCGCGACGTCCGTTGCGGATTTTTGATAAACTATCTGCATCCCGTTCGTCTGCTGGACGCGAAACGGCTTCGGGGACTGTCCCCGGTTGCTTTTTAAATTTTCCCTATTGCGCGTTACGCGTAGTTTTTGGTATACTTTCCGCCGCTTAAGCCGCAGAGGGTAGCGTAAGGTGCGCGAGAGCACGCGGCTCTAATCAGGAAATAAGTAAATGGATCAGATAAAAATCAAGGCGGAGCCTCGTACCGAACAGGGTACTGCGGCTGTCCGCCGGTTGCGCCGGGCCGGGATGATTCCGGGCTCGGTAATGAAAATGAAGAAGGGCGGAACGGAGCTTATCAAGCTTCCTGCGCACGACTTCATGATGGCGATGCGCGGCCATGCCAGCAAGCAGCTGTTGGTCACGCTGGATATGAACGGTACCGAGGTTCCGGCGCTCATGCGTGAACTGCAGAACGACGTCCTGGCGGGTACTCCAATACATGTGGATTTCAGCGAGGTGTCGCTGGCCGAGAAGGTCCGCGTGACCGTGCCTGTGATCCTCGTGGGCGAGCCTACCGGCGTGAAGCTCGGCGGCGGCGTTCTCGAGCAGGTTCTCAGAACGATCGACGTCGACTGCCTGCCGACCGACATCGCGGAGAAGTTCGAAGTTGACGTGTCGGGCCTTGGGCTTGACCAGACGATGTTCGTGCGCGATCTCAATCTTGGCGACAAGTACACGGTAGTCACTCACGGCGAGTACGCGCTCGCGGTGGTCAAGGCTCCGGATGACATTCCCGTCGCTGCGGCCAGTGGCGCGGCCGCCGCCGGAGCAGAGGCGGCGAAGGCTCCCGAGGTCATCAAGAAGGGCAAGGAAGAGACTACTGAGGAGAAGAAGTAATGAAGAAGTACGACGCTCTTTACATCTTCGTCGGCATCTCGAAAGACGATGTCCTCGAAGCCAATCTCGAGAAGGCTCTCGCCGAGGTAGCTCGCGTGGGCGGCAATGTGCTCGAGAAAGTTTCGCTCGGAAAGCGCTCCTTCTCGCGCCCTATGCAGAAGCGCGAGAGCGGCGTTTACGTGAAGGTTCGCTTCGAAGTCGAGCCGCAGCGTCTCGCCGAGTTGGTGAACAGGTACAAGCTGGTCGAGGAAGTGTTCCGCGTGCAGATACTCGCCGTGGACGACCGCCGCGAGGCCAAGCTTGCGCAGGAGCGCGCCGTGCGCGCCGAGAAACAGTCCAAGAGGGATGCGGCCGCTGCGGCCGCGCTGGCGGAGAAGGCCGCCGCGGAGGATCCCGTCGAGGCGTAATTTAGCCACTAAACGGAAAGCGAGGTGCCAAATGGCGTCTTTCAACAAAGTAATCCTGATGGGTAACCTGACCCGCGACCCCGACGTGAGGGCGACCGGTGCGACCGGAATGAAGGTCGCGCGGCTCGGTCTCGCGGTCAACGAGCGCAGGCGGGACCGCAACGGGCAGATACAGGAGTTTCCCGTGTTCGTCGATGTGGACGCATGGGACAAGCTTGCAGAGCTCTGCGGACAGTACCTGTCGAAGGGGCGCTCGATTCTTGTCGATGGCAGGCTTCAGATGGATTCGTGGGAGAAAGACGGCGTGAGACACCAGAAGCTGAAAGTCAGGGCGTCGACAATCAAGTTCCTGCCGCAGGGCGACCGCCTAGGCAACGGTCCGCTGCAGCGTCCGCAGGATGCTGACCAGCAGCCAGTGCCGGCGAATGCGCTTGAGAGCGATCCCGACGACATTCCGTTCTAACAAGAAATCACAAAACTTCAAGGAAAAGCGAAAATGGCTTTCAAGAAATCAAACAGCTCGGCAGGCGAGGAGTTCGCCGCCCGCAAACGTCCGCCGCTCGGTCCGAAGGATTCGATCGACGTGAACGACATCGAGACGCTCAAGTACTACATTACCGATTACGGCAAGATTCTGCCTGCCCGCATCACGGGGGTTACCTCGCAGCAGCAGCGCCAGATCCGCCAGGGCGTCAAGCGCGCCCGCAACATGGGCCTCATGGCCTGATCTGAGGGGAGGATACAACCATGCAGATCGAAGTCATGCTCATGGACAACGTGAAGAAGCTCGGCAAGTCCGGCCAGATCGTCAAGGTCGCTCCCGGCTACGCCCGCAACTTCCTCTTCACGAAGGGTCTCGCGGCCCCGGTTACAGAGGCGTCGAAGCGTCGCCTGAAAAAGCTCGAGGCCGAGCGTGCGGCCCGCGCCGCCGAGGAGAAGAAGGCGGCTCTCGAGCTGGCCCGCAAGCTTGCGGACCTCTCGCTCACGGTTTCGGCCCACACGGTCGACGGCAAGAAGCTCTACGGCTCGGTAAGCGCTACGGATCTCCTCGCCGCGATCGAGGCGAACCGCGGCATAAAGCTCGACCGTTCGCAGCTCGACCTCGACGACCACCTCAAGGAGGTCGGCGAATACGAGGCCAACATCGACCTCGGCCACGGCGTGAACGTCAAGTTCAAGGTGACGATTCTCGACCAGGGCGCGCAGGAGACCGCCGAACAGTAAAACATTTCCGGCCTTTCGTGGGGCGGCTTCGCGGCCGTTCCACAAGGAAGGCGGATGCAAGGAAACAAAAAGGCAAGGAAAATGGAAGCATACGCAGTGCTCGAAACCGGCGGCAAGCAGACGCTTGTTCGCGTCGGTGACAAGATCGAGATTGAAAAGCTCTCGGTCGAGCCGGGTCAGGACGCGGTCCTCGACACGGTCTGCGCCGTTTCTGACGGAACGACGCTCAAAGTCGGCGCCCCCTATGTGGAGGGTGCGAAGGTTACGCTCGCGATTGACGGCGTCAAGCGCGGGCCCAAGGTGATCAACTTCAAGGCGAAGCGCCGCAAAGGCTCGCGCCGCAAAGTCGGCCACCGCCAGGATCTCACCGTTGCAACGGTCAAGGCGATCGCCTAAGGGGAGGAACGTAAAATGGCTACTAGCGCATCTGCCCGCAACGGGCGCGACTCCAACCCGAAGTACCTCGGTGTAAAGGCATACGACGGCCAGAAGCTCACCGCGGGTTCCATCATCGTCCGCCAGCGCGGCACGAAGATCCACCCCGGCAAGAACGTCGGCTGCGGCCGCGACTTCACGCTGTTCGCCCTCAAGGACGGCAAGGTGAAGTTCATCAAGGACGGCAAGGTCGTCACCATCGTCGAAGGCTGAGAGGCTTTTCGATTGCGGAAAGGGGAGGGCCGCGCGTCGCGCGGCCTTCTTCTTTTTTTCCCTTGCCCTCTGCACGCGCGCTAGAAAGATGGTATAATACAAACATCCTTTACACCAAATCCAAATCCAAATCACCAAGGAGAACTATGAGCTACAGCGACGCGAAGAAGAAATACGCCAAGATCGGCGTTGATACCGAAAAGGTCCTCAAGGATCTCGCGGCGATTCCGATTTCCATGCATTGTTGGCAGGGCGATGATGTCGGCGGATTCGAGTCCGTCGGCGGCGCATCCAATGGAATACAGACCACCGGAAACTATCCCGGCAAGGCGACCACGCCCGATCAGCTGATGCAGGATATCGATTTTGCGATGGCGCTTATCCCCGGCAGGCACCGCGTGAACCTCCATGCCTGCTACGGCATCCACAAGGACAAGGTGGTCGATCGCGACAAGCTCGGCCCCGAGCAGTTCAAGCCATGGGTCGAATGGGCGAAGAAGCGCGGCTACGGTCTCGACTTCAACCCTACGTTCTTCTCCCATCCAAATGTCGTCGATGGGCTTACGCTTTCCAGCCCCGACCCGAAGATCCGCGCATTCTGGGTGAAGCACGGCATACAGTGCCTCAAGATCGCCGAATACTTCGCGAAGGAACTCAAGAGCCCGTGCGCAATCAACTTCTGGGCGCCGGACGGATACAAGGACGAGCCCAGCGACCGTCTCGGGCCGCGCCAGCGCATGGCCGATTCGCTCGACAGGATCTTCAAGACCAAGTACGACAAGAAGCTCGTCGTGCCGACGTTCGAGTCGAAGCTTTTCGGAATCGGAGTCGAAAGCTACACCGTCGGCTCGCACGAGTTTGTGATGGGCTATGCGCAGAGCCGCAAGATCCTCGCGCTTCTCGACATGGGCCACTTCCATCTCTCCGAGAACGTGGCGGACAAGATCAGCTCGTTCCTCATGTTCTTCGGCAAGGTGGCGTTCCACATCTCGCGCCCCGTTCGCTGGGATTCCGACCATGTGATCCGCCAGAACGACGATCTCCGCGCGGCGGCGCAGGAAATCGTGAGGATGGGGCCGAAGAACTTCATCATCGCGCTCGACTACTTCGACGCTTCCATTTGCCGCGTTGCCGCGTGGGTGCTTGGAATGCGCAATATGCAGAAGGAGCTCATGAAGGCGATGCTTACGCCGAACGCGCAGCTCAAGGCGCTTCAGGACGCTGGCGAATTCACCTCGCAGCTCGTGCTGCAGGAGGAATACAAGAACTATCCGTTCGAAGAGGTCTGGGCCGAGTTCTGCAAGCGCGCGAAGGTCGTCGCCGACGAAGGCTGGCTCAAGACCGTGCAGAAGTACGAGAAGGACGTCCTTCTCAAGCGCTGAGGGCGGTTTCGCGTGAAGTCTCTCCGTGAACTTTACCGCATAGGGCGCGGGCCGAGCTCGAGCCATACGATGGGTCCCGCGCGCGCGGCGGGCGAGTTTCTCGCCCGCACGCCGGGCGCGGCGCGCTACGAGGTGGTGCTGCAGGATTCGCTCGCCGCGACCGGTCGCGGACATTTCACCGACCGCGCAGTGCGCGACGTGCTCGGCGCGAAGCGCACGAAAATCCTGTGGCGCGCGGATACGCACGATGTAGTCCATCCGAACGGCATGGTCTTTTCGGCGTTCGACGCGAAGGGCGCGAAGATCGCCGAGTGGAAGGTCTACTCGGTGGGCGGCGGCGCGATATGCGACAAGTCCAAGCAGTCGCAGTCGACGAAGGATGTGTACAAGTTCCGCAACATGGAGGAGATCATCGCCCACGCCACGCGCGCCGGAGTGCCTCTGTGGCAGATCGTCGAGGACGCGGAAGGCGCTGACATATGGGACTATCTGCGAACGGTCTACGCCACGATGATGTCCGCCGTAAACCGCGGACTTGCCGCGGACGGCGTCCTTCCCGGCGGGCTGAGGCTTGCGCGCCGTGCGCGCGCGATCTACATCAAGGCCAAGCTGCAGGCCGAACAACTGCGCAGGACCGGTCTTCTCGTGGCCTATGCGCACGCGGTGAGCGAGGAGAACGCGGCGCTCGGCGAGATTGTCACGGCGCCTACATGCGGTTCGTGCGGCGTTCTGCCGGCGGTGCTGCGCTATCTGAAGGAGTCGCTCGAAAGTTCGTCGATGGAGCTTTTGCACGCGCTCGCGGTCGCGGGGCTTGTGGGGAACGTCGTGAAGCGCAACGGGTCGATTTCCGGCGCAGAGGTCGGGTGCCAGGGAGAGGTCGGCGTGGCGTGCGCGATGGCGAGCGCGGCGGCGGCCTATCTGATGGGAGGCAGTCCGAGGCAGTGCGAATGCGCGGCCGAGATCGGGCTGGAGCACTTCCTCGGCCTTACGTGCGACCCTGTGAAGGGGCTTGTGCAGATACCGTGCATAGAGCGCAACGCGCTCGCGGCGACGCGCGCTGTGGTGGCCGGGGAGATGAGCGTTCTTTCGGACGGCGCCCACGTCGTTTCGTTCGACACGGTCGTGAAGACGATGCTTGAGACGGGCCACGATCTGCCGCGTCTTTACCGCGAAACTTCCGACGGAGGCTTGTCGCGTTTTGTGCGCCGCTAGCGGTCTGGCCTTGGCCAAGCGCGCGCGCGCGATATTTGGTATAATTACGGCACATGGCTGACGACAGCCTAATTCAAGCAGGAAACGGAAAGAAATGAACACTGTACTGGTCGGAGCCCAGTGGGGCGACGAGGGAAAAGGCAAAGTTATCGACTTTCTTACGGAGGAAGCGGACGTTGTGGTTCGCTTCCAGGGCGGTTCGAACGCGGGCCATACCGTGGTCGTGGGCGACAAGAAGTATGTTCTTCACCTGGTGCCGAGCGGCGTTCTGCATGACGGCAAGAACTGCGTCATAGGAAACGGCGTGGTCATGGATCCGTTCGATCTCATGAAGGAGATCGAGCAGGTCGAAAGCTGGGGCTTCGAGCTCAAGGGGCGCTTCCGGATATCCGAGCGCGCCCAGATGGTGATGCAGTGGCATCGCGCGCTCGATCGCGCCGAGGAGGCGGTGCGCCCCGAAGGCAAGAAGATCGGTACCACCGGGCGTGGGATCGGTCCCGCATATGCGGCGAAGGTCGGCCGCTACGGAATGCGCGTCGGCGACATACTGCGTCCAGATTTTCTCGATCTCGTCCGCGCGCAGGTGGAAGACGCCAACATCAAACTCAGGGCTCTTGGGGCGCACGCGCTCGATGCGGACGAGATGGTGAAGCTCTACGCGCCGATGGTCCAGGCGCTCATGCCGTACGTAACCGACACGATCCAGTTTCTGCACGAGAGCCTCGACGCCAAGAAGTCCATACTGTTCGAGGGCGCCCAGGCGACGATGCTCGACATCGACTTTGGAACATATCCGTTTGTAACGTCGTCCAACCCCACGGCGGGCGGCGCATGTACGGGAAGCGGCGTTTCGCCGCGCGCCATCGACCGTGTGATCGGGGTTCTCAAACTCTATACGACGCGCGTAGGCGAGGGGCCTTTCCCGACGGAGCTCTTCGATGCCGACGGCGAGACCCTGCGCAACCGCGGCGGCGAGTACGGCGCGACCACCGGGCGTCCGCGGCGCTGCGGCTGGTTCGACGCGGTTGTGGCGCGCTATGCGCAGCGCGTGAACGGCGTCGATTTCTGGGCCATGACGAAACTTGACGTGCTGGACACGTTTCCCGTCGTGAAGATATGCACGGGCTACCGCCGCAAAGACGGTTTCGTCTACCAGACTTTCCCCGCCGACCTTGAGGCTCTCGCGCTGTGCGAGCCTGTATACGAGGAGCTGCCCGGTTGGCAGTGCGACACTTCGAAGACGACAAACTACGCCGACCTGCCTGAGAACGCCAAGGCCTACATAAACCGCATTCTCGACATCATCGGCGGCAAGCTCGGCGTTCTGAGCGTCGGCCCTGCGCGCGAGACAACCCTCAGGATAAACATCTGACCACAACAAACGAAAGGAAAATACCATGAAGTACGTATGCAAAGTGTGCGGCTGGGTCTACGACCCCGCGGAGAACAACGGCGTCGAGTTCGCCGATCTGCCGGACGACTGGACGTGCCCCACATGCGGTGTTCCGAAGAGCGAGTTCGAGCCCGCCTGATCGCGCAAGGTCTGAACATCGCCATCTGACATGATTGCGGCACTCTGGATCGTCGGCGCCTACCTTGTGGGCGGAATTCCCTTCGGCTACATCATCGGCCGCATGCGCGGCGTCGATGTGAGAACCGTCGGCTCCAAAAACATCGGCGCGACGAACGTCTTCAGGACGGTCGGCAAGAAGTGGGGTCTCCTCGCGTTCGCGTGCGACTTTCTGAAGGGCTTTCTGCCGACGTTTGCGGCGGCGAGGGCCGTTCGGTGTTGCGGCGGGCTGCCTGCGTGGCTGCCGATGGCCGTCGGCGTGACATGCGTCGTCGGCCATATGCTCACGCCTTACATGAAATTCAAGGGCGGCAAGGGCGTGGCCACCGCTTTCGGAATGCTGGTGGCGCTTGTGCCGGGGCTTGTCGGCGTGGCGTTTCTCGTGTTCGTGGCGGCTTTCGCCCTGTCCAACTACATCTCTCTCGGCAGTTGCCTCGCGGCGGCGTTTCTCGCCGTCGGCGTATGGTTCCCGTGGCTTGGCGCGCGCGGGGTTGCGGATCTGCCGCAATGCATTCTCGTTACGGCCATCGCCGTTTTCGTGATATGGAAGCACCGCGCGAACATTTCGCGCCTGCTTTCCGGAACCGAGAACAAGATATACATATTCGGCCGCGGCGGGAAAACCGCAGGCTGATGTTTTTGATATAATACAGACCAATGGCTGCAAGACGCAAGATAGATCCCCGTCCAAGCTGGGACGATTACTTCATGGAGATTGCGCAGGTCGTGGCGAAACGCTCGAACTGCTGCCGTCGGCATGTCGGCGCTGTCGTGATGCGCGACAACCACATTCTGTCAACCGGCTACAACGGAACTCCGCGCGGAGTGAAGAACTGCTTCGACGGCGGATGCCCGCGCTGCGCAGGCGCGGCCAAAAGCGGAACCCATCTCGAAGAGTGCCTTTGCACGCACGCCGAGCAGAATGCGATCTGCCAGGCGGCTTATTACGGAACGGAGATTTCCGGAGGAACCATCTACATAACGATTTCGCCGTGCCTCACGTGCGCCAAGCTCATCATCAACGCCGGTATAAAGGAGGTCGTCTACGGTGGCGACTACGCTTTCCTCGATACCGTCAAGAACATGTTCAAGGCTGCGGGCGTGAAGCACAGGAAGTACGAATTCAACAAGGAGCAAAAAACAAAATGAGAAAGAAAATCATCGCTGGAAACTGGAAGATGAACGTCAAGCCGTCCGAGACGGCTGCACTCGTGAAGGAAGTCGCCGAAGCGACCAAGGTCTTCACGAACGTCGAGGTCGTGTGCTGCACGCCCGCGATCGACATTCCCGCCGCAGTCGCGGCCGCCGCCGGAACGCATGTCGGCGTAGGCGCCGAGAATGCCCACTGGGAAGCCAAGGGCGCGTTCACGGGCGAAATCTCCACCGGCATGCTGGTCGACGCCGGTGCGAAGTACGTGATCATCGGCCACAGCGAGCGCCGCCAGTACTTCGGCGAGACGGACGAAACCGTCAACAAGCGCGCGCGCGCCGTGATCGCCGCGGGCCTCACCGCCATCGTGTGCGTCGGCGAGACGCTCGAAGAGCGTGAAGCCGGCAAGCTGGTCGAGGTGATCGAGCGCCAGATGAACGTCGGCTTGAAGGACGTGACTGCCGCAGATTGCGACCGGCTCGTAATCGCGTACGAGCCCGTTTGGGCGATCGGAACCGGCAAAACCGCCACGCCCGACCAGGCGCAGGAGGTTCATGCGCTCATTCGCGCCACCCTCGCGAAACTCGTCGGCGCCGAGACTGCGGAGAAGGTCCGCATCCAGTACGGCGGCTCGATGAAGCCCGGCAATGCCGCCGAGCTTCTCGCCAAGAAGGATATCGACGGCGGACTTATCGGCGGCGCGGCCCTCAAGGCCGTCGACTTCGCCGGAATCGTCGCCGCTGCGAACTGACATGTGCGGCAGACTGGCAAGACTGGCCCTCGCGACCGCCGCGCTTGCGGCGGTTCAGGGCTGCTTTGACGAGCCGACGCCGGCATACAAGACCGTTCCGGAGGGTGCTCGCGTCTATCTTCAGGATAAATCGCTGAAGAACCTCGCCGCCCACCGGGATGCGCTCAAGGCCGACCTTGTGGACTATGTCAACCTCGACCGCAACGAGATCGAGGTTTTTCCGCAGGAGCTGCTGGCGCTTTCCGGGCTCAAATGGCTCAGGCTGAACGGCAACCGTCTGTCGTCGCTGCCCGATCTTTCGGGGCTTGTCGCGTTGCGCCGCATATACTTGCGGGCAAACCGTTTTTCGGAGATCCCCGAAGCGTTGAAAGACCTGCCGTCCCTTACGGATGTGGATCTTTCGCAGAATCCCGTAGAAGCGGTTCCGCAGTGGCTTGTCGATAAGAAGGGGCTTGAGAACGTATCCCTTTCCGAGACGAACGTCACGAAACTTCCCGACAGCCTGGACGGGTGGAAGACGCTGGTTTCTCTTCAGCTCGGCGGCTTGAAGATGTCCGCCGCCGAGATGGCGCGCATCCGCGCGGCATTGCCGAAGGTGGCGATAGTCTTCTGATGGCCGCGTTCGTAGGAGCGAGGAGAAATCTGGAGGAGCTTGCCGCAGGTAGCCTGGGCAGGCTCCTTTTGAAATATTCGTGGCCGGCGCTTGTCGCGATGTCGCTCAACGCGCTGTATTCCGTGGTGGATCGTTTCTACATAGGCCACGGTTGCGGCGAGGCCGCGATGGCGGGTCTCACGCTGGTGTTTCCGGTAATGATGCTCTTCGGGGCGTTTGGCGTTTTCGTCGGGGCCGGTCACGCGGCGGTGATGTCGATAAAGCTCGGCGAAGGCGACCGTGTAGCCTGCGAGAAGATACTTGGCCAGCTTGTCGCCTTCAAGCTCGCGTTTTTCGCGACTCTCCCGCCGCTCGTATACTTCAATGCCGACACGGTTCTCGGCTGGTGCGGCGGAGGCGGCGTAAGCGCAGAGGCGTTCGAATGTGCGCGCAGCTACCTCAAGATAGTTCTTTTCTCCCACCTCTTTTCCCATCTCGCTTTCGGCTTCTCGGCGCTCATGCGCGCGGAGGGCGGCGCTCTTGGTTCAATGACATGCATGATCGTCGGTTTCGGGACCAATCTCGTGCTCGATCCCATCTTCATATTCTGGCTTGGAATGGGTGTGAAAGGGGCCGCGTGGGCGACGACGATAGCCATGGCCGCGAGTTGCGCGTTCGCGATGCACCGCTATCTTTCGGGACGTTCCGTAGTGCGCTTCCGCTGGCGCAGGATAGGTTTTCACCGCGGCTATCTGGCGAAGCCGTGCGGAATCGGCTTCGCGCCGTTCCTTCAGCAGCTTCTCGGCGCGCTGATAAACGTGGTTCTTCCGGCGGCGTTCGCGAAGTGGGCTGCGGACGAAGCGGCCGCGACGACCCAGATCGCTTCGCTCGGCGTGTTTCAGAGCGTGATGATACTCGTCGTTCTGCCCATACTCGGCGCCCAGCAGGGCATACAGCCGATAATAGGCTACAATTGGGGCGCGAGGAACTACCGTCGCGTGAAAGACGCGCTGATGCTTGGCTTCTGGGTCACAACCGCGCTTTGCGTCGCGGCATGCGCCGTGCAGGTCGTTCCGCCTCTGCCGCATCTGCTGGCGAGGTTGTTTGTCTCAGCCGACAATCCGTTGCTGCTCGCCATAGCCGCGCGGGATCTGCAGGTTTCGAACTGCATGCTGTGGTGCATAGGGCTCAATGTCGTGGCGACGACCTACTTCCAGTCCATAGGCCACCCGAAAACGGCGATAGTCCTTTCCACCCTCCGCCAGGGCGCATGCTTGCTGCCTGTGGCATGGTTTCTGCCGTATTTTCTGGAAGACCACGCTTTCGCGGTATGGCTTTCAATGCCTGTTTCGGATGTGCTGTGTTGCATCATGACGATCGTGCCGGTATTTCTGCATGTGCGTTTTCTCTCGCGCGTACGCGTCGTGTCCGGAACTAAACGCAAGTTCTGGAAGTAAACGCAAGTTTATCCGATAACTTCTGGCAAATCCCTTTGTCGCTGCGTGCGGAAGCCCGC
>CACYQU010000060.1 GCA_902776615.1 uncultured bacterium | reverse complement strand
GTATCGCCCCACCAGAAGTAGTAGCCGTATTCCTCCGGCTTCGTAGCGCCCACGTTGCACTCCGCCCAGTACGGCCCGTTCTTCCACAGCTGAACGCCGGGGCCCTCCTCCGCAATCGTCACCACAAACGAGGCGTTGGTGAGCAGCAGCGCGCCACCGAAGGACGAGGCGAAGTCAATCACATGCGAATTCGCGCCCGTGACGATCTTGTACTGTATGAAGGTCGCGCTTGCGTCGTCCGTGTTGATCGTGATCTCGGCGACCGCGCTTGCGGGGAGCGTCCCGCCCACCGTGTATTCGACCGTCGCCTTGCCCGAATAGGGATACGACTGGTGGAACTTCGTCACCTTTACGGTGTTGGTGATTTCCGCCATCGCGCCCGTCGCCAGCGCGGCGGCGACGCCCATCATCATCAGTTTTGCTTTCATTTTGTTTTTCCTTATCAGTTTTGCTTTCAATTTGTTTTTCATTTCATGTTGGTTCTCTTCTCTTTACGGCTCGGCGGGACGCCTCGCCATAGAAGTATGTGTTCACGGTCACGGACACACCCGCGCCCGTGAAAGAGTGTAAAAATGAGGAATGGGAATCAGTCGCGGCAAAGCGCGACCCTCCCAAAGAGAAACGATGATTGGGGAACGGCCCTCTAATGCGGCGTGTGCGCCGCGCAGAATGGCCTACATTGCGACCGTCACGCGCTGATGGGGGGGGGGGGGTATTAGAAGCGCAAAGTCCTTCCACGCGGTCTGTAGCGCGGCAAATTGACGGTGCTATGGAAAGAGGAAAGTGCATGGATTTCACCCCAAGCGCAAATCAGAATGAGAGCCAGTATCAAGCAGTTCAAGGATGAGCTGCGCTTCGATCTTCCTGTAAACGAGCAGCCAGTCTGGCGCGACATGGCACTCGCGCTTGCCGACATGTCGCCCGACAAGTTCATGGTCGCGGCAACGTGCGGGCAACGGCTCTCCCATGGCCAACAGCCCGATAACTTCATTCAGTTTCGACATGTTCAAGCCGCGCCGCACAGCGAGCTTGTAGGCGCGTTTGAACTTTGCGGTCCTGGTGATGAGGTACATGGTCATTGTGTTAGGAGTTCAAGTCCGCAAGGAGGGCTTCCACCGAGGTGAACAGGCGACCCTCCTTTATCAGCTGTTCCTTTGTCGTGCGTCCGGCGGCAAGGTCGGCTTCCAACTTGTCTGCCTCGCGGAATGCAGCAAGCGTGGAGGGGCGCCACCGCGCGTTTGTTGCGCGATGTCGTACTTTTGAACGACTCTTTACTGTCATTTCAATCGCCATGTTCTACCTCGCTTTCGTTCAAGGATACAACGTCCCATTCAGAAAACACGTGTATCTTACCAAAAATCTGCTCCTAAAGTCAAACGGACGCGCGAGCTTACGCCCCCCCCCCCTCCCGCCCCGCGCTGTCCCCGGTTTTCACCCGGCTTTCATTGCTTCGAGTCCTTTTGTGGCTTCGGCAAACCCAGCGAGCGTAGTTGTGACAGGTATACCGGCCATTACTGCTGCGGTACGGATTTTCTGGCTGTCATGAGCAGCCGATTCATCGTCCTCGCGCGTGTTGACGACCCACTTTACCTTGCCGCGACTGATGAGGTCGAGAGCATTCGGCGAGCCAAGAGGGATCTTGTAGAGAGCATTCGACTCCACGCCCGCGCGCCACAGCGCGGTTGATGTGCCGCGCGTCGCCCATATTTCATAACCCATGGCGTCAAGTTTCTTTGCAAGTTCCACGACCGCCTGCTTGTCTTCGTCGCGAACCGACAGGATGATGCCGCCTTCAAGCGGCAAAGGGCTGCCTGCGGCAATCTGGCTCTTGTAGTAGGCCGTTGCAGCATCGGGACCGAACGCCATGACCTCGCCTGTCGACTTCATCTCAGGCGTGAGCGTAATATCGGCACCTGGAAATCTTGCGAACGGGAATACGGCCTCCTTGACGCAGTAAGTTGTCAAAGGGCGAACGGCCGAAGGTTGAATGTCTATCAGCCGGTCTCCCGCCATGCAACGCGTGGCGAGGCCGGCCAGCGACCAGCCAACTGCTTTGGAGACAAACGGAACAGTGCGTGACGCACGCGGATTCACCTCGATCATCCACACCTCTCCGTCTTTGACGGCAAGCTGTATGTTCATGAGACCGCAAACGTGGAGCCGTTTTGCAAACGCCCGTGCAATACGTTCGACCTCTGCGATGGTGTCTGGCGAAAGCGAGACCGGAGGCGTTACTGCGGCGGCGTCGCCGGAGTGGCACCCCGCCTCCTCGATGTGTTCCAGTATTGCGCCGATTACGGTCGTTTCACCGTCAGAGACGCAGTCTACGTCAAGTTCTATGGCGTGTGTCAGAAACTTGTCGATGAGTATCGCCCGGCCTTCCGAAGCGCGAACAGCCTCTTCAACATAGTCCCGAAGTCTCTCTTCATGGTATACGATCGCCATTCCTCGTCCTCCCAAAACAAACGACGGGCGAACGAGAACGGGATAGCCGATTTCCGAGGCAATCTTGATTGCGTCATCGACCGTGTGCGCTATTCCGCTGGGCGGTTGTTTCACTCCGGCTTCGGCTACAAGGCTGCGGAAGAAGTCGCGGTCTTCGGCAAGAGCGATATCCTTGGGCGAAGTGCCGAGCACTCTCACGCCTGACGCCTCGAGTCGTTCTGCCAGATTCAACGGCGTCTGCCCGCCAAACTGCACAATCGCGCCGTCGCATCTTTCGCGTTCGTAGACCTCCATCACATCTTCGAAAGTCAGGGGCTCGAAGTAGAGTTTGTCGGAGGTATCGTAGTCGGTTGAAACGGTCTCCGGGTTGGAGTTCACCATGACGACTTCTGCCCCCATTTTCCGTAGCGCGAACGCCGCGTGGCAGCAACACCAATCGAACTCAATTCCCTGTCCAATGCGGTTCGGCCCGCCGCCCAAGACCATTATCTTCTTTTTGGCAGGATTTACGGGATTCACAAGATCAGACGAATTCGCCGGAAGTGGCAATCTTGCAAATCCTGTCAATCCTGCCGAAAAGCCGTAGTAGCTGTAGTAATACGGCGTCTTGGCCTCGAACTCGCCGGCGCATGTATCGACGGCGCCGTACTCGGGTCTAATGCCGAGCGCGATTCTTTTCGCCCTCACCGCGATCTCGTCACAGCCGATTGCCGCGGCGATTTCCTTGTCGCTGAAGCCGAACGCCTTCGCCTGACGAAGCAGCAAGTGCGCCTGCCCGTTTTTCAAGACAGGATTGACAGGATTTGCAGGATTGGCATTCTCTTCCAATCCTGAGCCTGTCGATCTTGAAAACCCTGTCAAAACATCCTTCTGGCTTTCCAGAAACTTTCTGAACGCCTCTATCTCGTCGAGCTGCGCCTTGAACCACGGGTCGAAGCTCTCGACATCATGCCCTGCGAGCGGCGCTTCAAGCGAACGCACGGCCTTCAGGTACGCCTGCTTGAAGGTGCGCCCGATCGCCATCGCTTCGCCGACGGACTTCATCTGCGTTCCAAGCCTCACATCAGCGCCGGGGAACTTCTCGAAAGCAAAACGCGGCACCTTGACAACGACATAGTCCAATGTCGGCTCGAAGCAGGCGGGCGTCACTTCGGTTATGTCGTTCTTCAGTTCATCCAGCGTATAGCCTACTGCAAGAAGCGCGGCTATTTTGGCGATCGGAAAACCTGTCGCCTTTGACGCCAGCGCAGACGAACGCGAAACGCGAGGATTCATCTCAATGACGATGCGCCGTCCAGTTCGCGGATTGACCGCCCACTGCACGTTCGAGCCGCCGGTTGCGATGCCAATCGCCTCAAGAACACGAATGGAATCGTCTCGCATAGACTGGTATTCGCGGTCGGTCAATGTCTGGATCGGAGCAACGGTTATCGAGTCCCCCGTGTGAACGCCCATCGGATCCATGTTCTCGATAGAGCAGACGATTACGGCGTTTCCCGCCTTGTCGCGCATGACCTCCATCTCGAATTCCTTCCACCCGACGAGAGACTCCTCGACAAGCACTTCATGGTTCAGCGAGGCTTCAAGCCCACGCGAGACAATGTCGCGGAACTCTATGGCATCGTGCGCGATTCCTCCCCCGGTTCCCCCAAGCGTATAGCCAGGACGGATTATCAGCGGCCAGGTGCCGATTTTCTTGGCGACAGACTCGGCCTCTTCGAGAGAATGGGCGCTTCCGGACTTTGGCATATCAAGCCCAAGCGACGACATCGCCTTCTTGAAAAGATTGCGGTCTTCGGCGCGCGCGATGGCATCTGCATCCGCGCCGATCATCTCTACGCCGCACTCGTCCAGAATTCCAGCACGCTTCAACTCCATCGCGAGATTGAGTGCGGTCTGTCCGCCGAGAGTGGGAAGAAGCGCGTCCGGCCGCTCTTTACGGATTATCTCCGCGACGGAATCCACTGTCAGCGGCTCGATATACGTCGAATCCGCCATGTCCGGATCGGTCATCACCGTCGCAGGATTGGAATTCACGAGGATGATCCTGTAACCTTCTCCGCGAAGCGCCTTGACAGCCTGCACGCCTGAATAGTCGAACTCGCATCCTTGTCCGATGACAATCGGGCCGGACCCGATGATCAGGATGCTGCGAATATCATTTCTTTTCACTTCGCACTCCTTTTCAACGCCGCGGCGACGAGGCCCAAGAATAGCGGATGCGGCGCTGTCGGGCGGGATTTGAACTCCGGGTGGAACTGTCCGGCGACGAAGTACGGGTGCTTCGTCTGAGGGAGTTCGACTATTTCCACGAGCTTGCCGTCGGGTGATGTTCCGCCGACCTCCAGCCCCGCGGCTTCAAGCGCCTTCCTCGCCTCGCTATCGTATGCGAGCTCGTAGCGGTGGCGATGCCGTTCGGAGATGACACCTGCGGCGTATTTTTGTTCGACAGGATTTACAGGATTGACAGGATTGGGGGTCTGGGGGGCGTCCCCGGATAATCCTGTAAATCTTGTAAATCCTGTCATAACATTCTTGTACAGCTTGGCGGCGAGGGAGCCTTTCTTCAGGATGCACGGATAGGCGCCGAGGCGCATGGTACCGCCCTTCTGCGTAACGCCACGCTGGCTCTCCATGAGGTCGATGACGGCATGCTGCGTATGCTCGTCGAACTCCGTCGAATTGGCGTCTTTCCAGCCGAGGACATCGCGCGCGTATTCGATTACCGTGCACTGCATGCCGAGGCAGATGCCTAGGAACGGTATCTTGTGTTCTCGGGCGTATTTGATTGCGGCGATCTTGCCTTCCACGCCGCGCGATCCGAATCCGCCCGGCACCAGAATTCCGTCGATGTCTTTTAGTTTTTTCTTTGCGTTTTCTGCGTTCTTTGCGGCCAAAAGTTCTTCGGCTTCAATCGGAACGACTTCTACTTTGCAGTCCTTTGCCATGCCGGCGTGCTGCAGCGCCTCGTGTATGGACTTGTATGCGTCGCGAATGGCGATGTACTTGCCAACGAGCGCGATGCGGCACTTCTTCTTCGGCTTCGTCGCCTTCCTTACAAGCGTATCCCAAACCGTGTGCTTGATCGGCCAGATGTCGAGATGAAGCTGGTGGAGCACCTGCTCGTCGAGACCCTGCTTCCTGAGTTCGCGCGGCACTGCGTAGACGGAGTCTGCAACATCCTTCTCTTCTATTACGCATTCCCGCTTGACATTGCAGAACAGAGCAAGCTTCCTGAGATGTTCTTCGGGAATGGCCATCTCCGTGCGGCAGACAAGGATGTCTGGTATGATGCCGATCGCACGAAGCTGTCCGACGGAATGCTGAGAGGGCTTCGTCTTTAGTTCGCCGGCGGCCCTGAGATACGGAACAAGCGTCAGGTGCACAAAGCAAGTGTTTTCTGCGCCGGCTTCAAAGCGAAACTGCCGCGCTGCCTCGAGGAATGGCAGGCTCTCAATATCGCCCGAAACGCCGCCGATCTCGCAAAGGACAATGTCGCAGTCGTGTTCGCCGGCACTCCTGATCGCCGCCTTTATCTCGTCCGTGATGTGCGGCACTACCTGCACCGTTCCGCCAAGGTACCCGCCGGCACGTTCGCGCGCAAGGACGGCGGAGTAAATGCGCCCCGAGGTGTAGTTTGATGCCTTGGTGCAGGTGACGCCCGCAAAGCGCTCGTAGTGCCCGAGATCGAGATCTGTTTCAGCGCCGTCATCCGTCACAAACACCTCGCCGTGCTGGTAGGGCGACATTGTGCCCGGGTCGACATTGAGGTATGGGTCGAGCTTCTGCATAAAGACCTTGTAGCCGCGCGACTTGAGCAGAAGCGCGAGCGAGGCCGAAGTGATTCCCTTGCCGAGCGAGCTTACGACACCGCCCGTGATGAATACGTATTTGACTTGCTTTTTCATATCTTATATTTATTTCGCCGCGGAGAACGCAAAGAGCGCAAAGGCTTGCGTACTATGCGTTCTTTGCGGCTGCTATCATCGCTTTGAATTGGTTGAAGAGGTAGTTTGAGTCGTGCGGACCGGGACAGGACTCGGGGTGATACTGCACCGAGAACGCAGGTAGCGTCTTGTGGCGGATGCCCTCGATTGAACTGTCGTTGAGATTTATGTGCGTGACTTCCAGACAATCCGGAATTGACTCTGGAACAACGGCGAAATTATGGTTCTGGCTCGTTATCTCGACCCGGCCAGTCGCGAGATTCTTCACTGGATGGTTGCAGCCGTGGTGTCCGAACTTGAGCCGCGACGTCTTCGCGCCGCAGGCGAGGGCGAGAAGCTGGTGCCCAAGGCAAATGCCCATGATGGGAACAACTCCTCCACTCCTCCACTCTCGACTCATCAACTTTCTGATGTTCTCTATAGCGTATGTAACCGCCGCCGGATCGGCCGGGCCGTTGGAAAGAAATACGCCGTCAGGTTTCATGTCGAGAACTTCTTCGGCAGGCGTCTTCGCAGGGACGACTGTGACCTGTGCCCACGATGCGAGCGAACGGAGAATATTGGTCTTCACGCCGAAGTCGTAGCAGACGATGTGAGGAATATGAAATTGTGAAATTGTTGAATTATGGAATTGTGGAATTATGGAATTGCTTCCGTGCGAGGCTTCTGCATCATTTTCACATTTACATACTTCCACATTTTCACACTTCCACACTTCCACATTCGCCCGCGTAACGCGGGCGGCGTAGTCCTGCCCGTCCAAGCCAGACCATTCACGCGACTTGGCTATTGCTTCTTCCTCGCTCAGCGATGCGGTGACGCAGAGAAACGCCTTCCTGTTGCCATGTTCGCGAATGTGAAGCGTAAGCGCACGGGTGTCGACACCGTAGATGCCTGGGATGCCGTTCTCGTCAAGATATTCGTCGAGGCTCTTTTCGCTGCGCCAGTTGCTGGGGTTCGTGAGGTCGCCGACGACTAAACCGGAAAGAAACAGGCCTCTGCTTTCGATATCGTCGCTGTTGACGCCGTAATTGCCGACTTCGGCGGTAGTGAGTGTTACGAACTGTCCGGCGTAAGACGGATCGGTCAGTATCTCCTGATAGCCGCTCATCCCTGTATTGAAGACGACCTCGCCCAACTTATCGCGCCGGGCACCGAACGCCACACCGTGAAATACCATTCCGTCATCCAGCGCCAGAAACGCCGCGCGTTCACGCTCCTGTCTCCATTTTTCTTCGTAGTTCATCAATACGACCTTTCGCATTTGCGGGCAAGATAGTTGGAAAGCGCCTTGCGCAAAACATTGTATCCGCCGGGCGTCGGATAGTCTCCCGTGAAATACCAGTCGCCCAAGACGGGTTGGGAGTCGGGCGTAGAGAGTCGAGAGTTTGGGCCCGGAACAAGACACCGTCTCAGATTTTCGACAGACTGGTATACTACCCTGACCTCGGCCTTCATCCCTGGCGGTGTCAGGAGCCTTGCGATTTCAGCGGAATACTCGGCCTCGGCGAACATCGCGTAGAGCCTCGCGAGCGGATTCCGTTCGCTAGAGGCATATGCGCGCCACAATTCCTGTTCCGCCTCTTCGCCCAGAAGATTGACAAGCGCGCGGAATGCGACGAGTTCGCCCAAAGTGCTCATGTCTATTCCGTAGAAGTCAGGATAACGGATGGGCGGCGCGGACGAAGCAATGACAATGCGCTTCGGACCTAGGCGATCCAGCATCGGCAGAATCGCGTTCTTCATCGTGTTGCCGCGCACGATCGAATCGTCGAGGACGACGAGCGTATCTTCACCGGGCCGCACGAGGCCGTAAGTTACATCATATACATGCTTGTAGAACTCGCGCCTCGCTGCGGCGTCTGCGATGAAAGTGCGGAACTTCGCGTCCTTCACTATCACCTCGCCGAAACGGGGGATAAATGTCGCACGCGAAGTCCGCGAAGGTCGCGAAGTGGCTTCAAGCTTTTCGCTTTGCAGACTTTGCGAACTTTGCGTGAGGCATTCCACGAAAAGTTTTTCCAAAAGGCCGTGGAAGGCGATGCGTGCGGAGTTGGGGATATAGCTGAAGAAAATGTCTTCTAGCGGCGAGTCGGCCGCTTCGAGTATTTGCGGCAGAAGCGCCGCGCCGAGCGCCTTGCGTTCGCGATGGATGTCTGCGTCGTTCGCGCGAGAGAAGTAGATGCGCTCGAAGGAACAGGGTCGATGAGGGTTGAGAGCCGAAAGAGGGCGGAATGCGATTTCTCCCTCCGGCGAAACGACTAGCGCCGCGCCTGGAGGGAGCTCCTTCACCGCTTCGGGCGCAACGTCGAATGCGGCTTGGATCGCGGGACGCTCGCTCGCAACGACAACGACGCTTTCGTCAATGTAGCAGAAGCCAGGTCTGATGCCGTGGGGATCGCGTGTCGCAAACGCCCATCCGTCGCCTGTAGCACCGCAAAGCGTCCATGCGCCGTCAGCATCGGCAAGAGCGGAGGAAAGCGCGGCGCACAAGTTGTTTTCGCCGCCGAGAGCTGTTTCCTTCGCGTGGGCGATGAGCTCGCAGATGAGATAGCCGTCGGCTTTGCTCGTCGGGAACGACCCGTGGCGTGCATAGTCGTCAAAGAGTTCGTTGGCGTTCGTGAGGTTGAAGTTTCCGGCGAGGAGAAGCGTATGGCTCAATTCGCTCGACTCATGCACGAATGGATGGCAGTACGCCACGTCGTTTTTGCCGAAAGTGGCGTAGCGAAGATGACCGAGGAAGATGCGCTCATAATTGTTTTTGGCAGGATTTACAAGATTTACAGGATTTTTTGGATCTGGGGAAGTGTCCGCAGACAATCCTGTCAATCCTGTTGATCCTGTCTCGATCCTACTCCGCTTCGCAATCATCCCAAGCACATCGACAAGGGGCGTAGCCGAGGCGGATTTCGCAATCCAGTAAGGCTCTTCGCCCAAGACGGGACAGGCGCGAAGGATCGCCGCGCCCGCCCCGTCTTGTCCGCGATTGTGCTGCTTCTCCAGAAGAAGCGATAGCTTCGCCCCTCCGAAATCACCCGCAGAAGACGGTGGTTTTCTCAAAACCACCATCGCTACGGCGCATTCATGCTTCAGCTCATCCGACATGACAACCACTTGTTGTTGCCGCCAAGCACACCAGACTTCAGTCCCTAGTACAGAAACAACATTTCGCTGTATTTCGGAAGCGGCCAGCGGGAGTCGGCAACCTTGCGTTCAAGCTTGTCGAGAGTCGAGCGCAGCGCTGTCATGGCGGCAATAGTTGCAGCTTCGTCATCCGAACCGAGCGCTGCTTCGAGCGTCTTGACTTCGCTCTTGGCGGCATCAAGCCCGTCGCCAAGTTCCTCAAGGCTTTCCTTCAACGCAGCCGTACCGGATGCGACGCCAACCTTGGCCGCAGTATCAAGCGCCTGAGCAGTTTCGAGGTATTCCGCCCGAACGGCAGGCAACAGCATTTCGCTCGCAATGTCTCTCGCGCACGCGCCCTCGATCCTCACCTTCTTTGCGTACTCTTCGAGGAATATCTCGTGGCGGCTGTTCAGCTCGCGCTTCGTCATCACGCCGTACTTCTCGAAGAGCGCGATATTTTCCTTCTTCGCAAGAGCGGCGAGCGCAGACGGCGTATCTGGTGCGTTCGGAAGGCCCCGCCGGGCGGCCTCTTTCGGCCATTCGGCCTCGTAGCCGTTGCCATTGAAGACAACACGCTTGTGCGCCTTTAGCGAGGACTGCAGTATTTTCTGGAGCGCGTTGTGGAACGCTGCGGTATGCTCGCCCGGTTTGGCTTTTCCTGCCGCACCGCTTGCTTCCAATTCGTCCGCAATGCGGTCCACAGCCTCTGCGACGATCGTGTTGAGAACGGTCATCGGCCCCGAGCAGCACACGCTCGAACCTGGAGCACGGAACTCGAACTTGTTGCCTGTGAACGCGAACGGCGACGTGCGATTGCGATCGGTCGCGTCCTTGGGAATCGCAGGCAGCGTGTCGACGCCGATTTTGAGCGAGCCCTTCTCTTCGCGCTTGGCGCTTTTTGGGTTCTCGAGACGGTCGAGAACTTCGGCAAGCTGGTCGCCGACATATATGGAGATGACTGCAGGCGGCGCCTCGTTCGCGCCGAGGCGATGGTCGTTGCCTGCTCCAGCGACTGATGCGCGCAGAAGGTCGGCATGCTTGTCCACGGCCTCGATGACCGCACAGAGCATCGTAAGGAAAACGGCATTCTCGTGAGGGTCGGTTCCTGGATCAAGAAGGTTCTTGCCGCCATAGGCGACAGACCAGTTGTTGTGCTTGCCCGATCCATTTACTCCAGCATACGGTTTTTCGTGAAGGAGGCACTTAAGCCCATGCCTTTCGGCGACGGTCCTCAGCGTATCCATGACAAGCATGTTGTGGTCGCTCGCAAGATTGAGCTCTTCGAACTGAGGGGCAAGTTCGAACTGCGCCGGCGCGACTTCATTGTGACGCGTCTTCGCCGGGATGCCAAGTTTCCACAGCTCGCGCTCCACATCGTTCATGAACGACAGGACGCGGTTCGGTATTGTCCCGAAGTAGTGGTCCTCAAGCTGCTGCCCCTTCGCGGGTGCCGCGCCGAAAAGAGTACGGCCTGTCAGCACGAGATCGGGCCGGCGCTTCCAGTATTCGTTGTCGACAAGAAAATACTCCTGCTCTGCACCAAGCGTGCAGGCCGTGTGCGCCTCGGCACGCCCAAACAGTTTCATGAGCCGCTTGAGCGATTTGTCCAGTGCTTGCATCGAGCGGAGAAGCGGCGTCTTCTTGTCGAGCGACTCGCCGGTATAGGCGCAGAATGCAGTTGGTATGCATAATGTCGCGCCGTTCGAATGGCGTTTGATAAAAGCAGGGCTGGTCGGATCCCACGCCGTATATCCACGCGCCTCGAAAGTGGAGCGTATCCCGCCCGACGGGAACGAGCTTGCGTCTGGCTCGCCGACAATGAGATTCTTTCCGCTGAACTGCATGATCGGCTCGCCTTCCTTGAGTTCGAGGAACGAGTCGTGTTTTTCGGCGGTAGAGCCTGTCATTGGAAGGAACCAGTGCGTGTAATGCGTTGCTCCGCGGTCCATGGCCCAGTGGCGGATTCCATGTGCAACTTCGCCGGCTATCGACGGATCGAGCGGCTTCCCTTCCCGTATCGTCGCTTGTAGCTTTTTCGCCGTATCCTTGCTGAGATACGTTCTTATCGCCTCATCGCCGAACACATCTTCTCCGAAATGCGTCGTGGCTTTTGTTTCTTCCGTCATGTGTTGTTCCCTTTCTGCGACCTCGCACCACCATGATGCGAAGTCGTCACGCATTCTTAGCATAAACCGTGCCAAGCACTCCGTTGGAAGCACGGCAACGCTCTTTTAAAGGCGATGCCGCAAAAACTGCTCTGCAAGGCATGTCCCCTTTTACAGTGCATTGTTGCATGCAGCGGCGCTGCTTTACATATTATGTAAAAAAGTAGGCCATTCTCCCTGCATCTATATGTTGGCACGCAATGTGCTTTATGTTGTGCATCATGAAACTCATCATAGCATACATCCAACCCGAGCGTCTGAACGCAGTCAAGCAGGCGCTCTTCGCAAGGGACATCTACAAGATGTCCGTCACCAACGCACTTGGCTGCGGTCAGCAGGGCGGATATGTCCACATGTATCGCGGCACCGGCGAAATCGGCGACGGAAAGATCTTCGTCCTTCCGATGGACGAGTGCGTGCGCATACGAACCGGCGAGCGCGGCCCGGCGGGGATAGGGTAAAAAGTTCAAAGTTTAAAGTTGGAAGTTCAAAGTTGAAAGGTGAAATCAAATGGAAACTGAATTAACCACTGCAGCCGTGCAGACCAACCTGAACGTAGTCTGGACGCTTGTCGCAGGCATTCTCGTCTTCACGATGCAGGCGGGCTTCGCGCTCGTCGAGACGGGTTTCACGCGCGCAAAGAACGCGGCGAACATCATGATGAAGAACCTGATGGACTTCGCGGCGGGCTCGCTCGGATTCTACATCCTCGGCGCAGCGCTTATGTTCGGCGCGACGAAGGCGGCGGGATGGCTCGGCTGGGGAGGCCTCGGGATGCCGTCGCTATCGACCGGCGAAGGCGTCTGGGACTGGACGTTCCTCTTCTTCCAGACGATGTTCGCCGCGACA
>CACYQU010000059.1 GCA_902776615.1 uncultured bacterium | reverse complement strand
CCTCTCTTCGACGGTTGAGCACGAACATTTCATGTTCATCGTGAGATGATGAGTTTTAACCATTCGAGAGCCACGGCAGATTCGTATGGCGGCATGTGTAATTTCCCCCTAAGGGTAAGTCTCGGAACCCCTAAGGGTGAGGCGACCTCACCCTTAGGGTGAGTTAATGAAACCCTAAGGGGGAAGTGCCCTCACCCTTAGGGTTATGGAATGTCACCCCTAGGGGTAATTGGCGAGGAAAATACCGCCACTCGTCCAGCCGTGAGGCTGGCGGCAAGTGAGCCTTTGCGACAGGGTTTCCCTATTATGGGAAGCAGTTATTTCCTATTACCGACTCAAGCCCCGGATATGCGATAATAAAAGAAAAACACCCTTTTTTTTCGTCCGCTCTCCCAGATGGGGGACGCGGTGCGTGAAACTTCAGCCGCCGTGCGGTTGACACGATGCACTGAAAGATTGTAAAATAACCGCATCAATTATTGAACCAAAGTGGAATGGAGAATGAGAGCATGATGCGAGAGCATATTTGCGCTGCCGTTGCAGCGCTTTGCATGGCGGGCGCGCGGGCCGCGCTTCTTCCTGTATTCGTTTACGAGAAAGACGGCGGCGATGTTGACCGTTCGCAACAATATTCCATTCGCGAGCTTGTGCGCGAGGCGGATGTTAAGACGGATGGTTTCAGGCTCTTCCGCCGATTCGTAAAGGTAACCAATATCTCCTCCGCGACGAAGACGGTTCAGATTGTCGTTCGCGCCGCGAGCGACTTCACACCCTCAAACTGGGTGATTCCCGGCGTGATATACGGCGACTGCGCGTTTGGCAACCAGGTTTCGCCTAGCGGACTTGAACGCGACGGCGAGCCGTGGGTTTTCGGCTACGACAGGTCGTCCGTTCCGTCGTGCACGCTCTCCGAGTCAAAGGATGCGCTCTTCGCCATGTTCGCGTCCGACCGCGATTGCGCGTCGCTTGAAAGCGCGTGCTCGCTGAAGCGTCTCGAAGACGGCAGGCTCGAGCACCGCATCTTCTATCCCGTGCGCGAGAGCCCGGTGTGCTATGCGTTCAAATTCAGCTATGTGGACCGCTACGACGAGTGGATAACTCTTCCGCCCGGCGCGACCTTTGAAGCGGAATCGTTCTTCATGACAGGCCGTCCGCGCTGGGAGAACGGCGGCTACCGCGAAGTTTTCAAGGCGGCGATGTCCGTTTTGAAACACGATCATCCCGTCCCTGCGATGGATGTCGCAACGGCCGAGAAGGTTTCGCTTCAGTGGATACAGGACTGCTGCGAAAAGAATGTGGCCGACGGCGTTGCTAAAGGTGCGATGGGAACCGACCTTCAGTTCCGCCTGGGCTACACGGCGCGCACGAACAAGCTCAACTTCCCGCCTTGGATGACCGAGGCAGAGAAAAAACTCACGCTCGCCGATCTCGACCGCGACCCGTCTCTGAACAGACCGGTTCTGCGCGTGTTCTGGATGGACGAAATGGGCTTCGCCGGGCAGAACTTCATGCTGCACCGCTTCGCCTGGCAGGACGCCACGCGCCGTGGCGACGAGACGTTCGCAAAGTGGTGCCTTGACGATCTTGACGACTGGCTGAACCGTCAGGTGCCGTCCGGTCTCGCGCCGACCCATCGCCGCCGCGCCTCCGAACGGCTCAGCGTGACGGAACTTGGCTGGGGCCTCGGCGAGAGCGTTAAGATATGGAAGATGCTCAAGGCTGCCGGCGTGGATCATCCCCTCTGCCTAGACTTCGCAAAGAGGCTTGCCGATTTCTTCGTCGCCCACTACGACGAGGCCGATCCATTCGGACGCATGTGGTCGCTCAAGTCCGGCGAAAAGCTGGAAGGCGGCGGCGATGGCGGCGGATTTGTCGTGAAGGGGATGCTTGAACTGCACGAGGCGTGCGGCGACAAACGCTATCTCGACTGTGCGCGCAAGGCGTTCGACCGCTACTTTGAAATGGACCTTTCAAAGTTCCGTTGCGTCGCCGGCGCCGACGACTGCAACTGCGTCGACAAAGAGTCGTCCTTTCCCTACATATATTCGGCGCTGGAACTCTGGCGGCAGACGGGCGAGCGGCATTATCTCGACTGCGCCGAGCGCGTCGCGGCCTATTTCTGCTCGTGGATGTTCACCTACGACGCGCTTTATCCGAAGACGAGCGAGTTCGGGCGCTTTGGCTACCGTACCAGCGGCGGCACGCTTGTGTCGTGCGAGCATCCCGCGATAGATCCTTACGCCACGGTCGCCATCCCCGACCTTTTCGACCTCGCCGACGCGACAGGCGAAGAGGTGTGGCGGGAGGCTGGACGGCTCATATGGTTCAACGCCATGCAAGATGTCGCCGGGCCGGACGGCGGCTCGATGAACGGCATCCTCCGCACGCCTGGCTCGCAGTGCGAAGCGCACGCGCAGACTCGCTGGTCAAAGTATCGCAGCGATCCCGTCGCGTCGCGCGGCAATTTCAACAACCAGTGCACCGCGTTCATCGTCACGTTCAGGCTCTATGCGATCGATCGGCTCGGTGCCGCGCTTGAGGGTGCAAAAGGGGTGCGGCAATGATGGCGGATATCGACGCGGCGCGCCGCGCGGCCCATCCGCGCTATGTGATCGACATGGCCGCGCTAACCCGCAACCTCGAAGTGCTCAAGGGGGTCGCCGACAGAACGGGCGTCAGGATTCTGCTGGCGCAGAAGGCGTTTTCATGCGCTGCGGTCTATCCGCTTTGCGCGAAATATCTTGCCGGCACCACGGCGAGTTCGCTTTTCGAGGCAAAGCACGGACATGACAACTTTGGCGGCGAGACGCATGTTTTCGCCCCGGCGTTCGCGCCCGGGGAGATGGAGGAATTGCTCGAACTTGTCGATCATATCGTTTTCAACTCCCCACGCCAGGTCGCGCTGTACGGCGATATGGCGCGTGCGCGCGGAGTCTCGTCCGGCCTCAGAGTCAACCCCGAAACGCCCGTTGCGACGACGCCGGCGTATGACCCGTGCAGACCGTCCTCGCGCCTCGGCACGACGCGCGCCGTGCTTGATGCGTCCGGCGGGCTGCCCGCCTCGGTGGAAGGTCTTCACTTCCACTGTCTCTGCGAGCAGGGCGTGGACGAACTTCGCAAGGTGCTTGCTGGTTTCGAGACCCGGTTTGGCGACCTTCTGCCGCGCGTGAAATGGCTCAATATGGGCGGCGGCCATCACATCACCCGTCGCGACTACGATGTGGAGGGGCTTGTCGAACTGCTGAACGCCTTTCGCGCGCGCCATCCTCGCCTCGCCGTCTACCTTGAACCGGGCGAGGCGGTTGCGCTTGATGCGGGAACTCTTGAGGCGCATGTTCTCGAGATTCAGCCGTGCGGAGCGGACGGCGTGTCGAATGCGATACTCGATGTCAGCGCGGCGTGCCACATGCCCGATGTGCTTGAGATGCCCTACACGCCGCGCGTTACGGGCGCGTCGGCGGTTTCGTCCGGCGCGGCACCGGGGCGGTTCGTGTACAGATTCGGCGGTCCCACATGCCTCGCCGGCGACGACATAGGGGTTTACTCCTTCGACCATCCTCTCATGGAGGGCGAAACCGTCGTCTTCGAAGACATGGCGATATATTCAATGGTGAAAAACAATACTTTCAATGGAATCAACCTGCCGGACATAGCGCTCAGGCGGGCAGACGGAACACTTGAAACGATTCGTGCTTTCGGCTACGACGATTTCGCATGCCGTTTGGGGTAGCGGCAAAGTAAAGGGAGAATGCTATGGGCTTTTTTAAAGCATATGACATGAGAGGACGTTACGGCGTCGATTTCGACGAGGCGCTTGTCGGTAAGATTGGCGCCGCGCTGCCGAAGGTTGTCGGCGGCAAAAAATGGCTGGTGGGACGCGACACCCGCGTCAGTTCGCCGTCCGTCCGAGACGCGCTTGTCTGCGGGCTCGCTTCCTCCGGCGCGGAAGTGGCCGATCTCGGGCTGTGCACGACGCCGATGGTCTATTTCTTCACTGCCGAGGACGGTTTCGACGGATCGGTGATGGTTACGGCCTCACACAATCCGCCAAGCGACAACGGCCTTAAGGTTTCGAAGAAAACAGCGCTTCCGGTGGGCTATGCCGACGGACTCGATAAAGTGGAGCGCATGGTTGCGGCGGAAGGTTCCGCGCCAGCGGGCGGCGCAACCGCTGAAAATATGCCGGACGCGCTCTCGCGCTACGTCGAGTGGCACCGCAAAGCCGTGGACGATTCGCTTTTCGCGGGTCTTAGATATGCGGTAGATTGCTCGAACGGAATGGCGTCGCTTCTTGCGCGCGACCTCTTCCCCGGCGCGCTGCTGCTCAACGACTCCCTTGATGGAACATTCCCAAGCCACAGCCCCAACCCCTTGAAAGCCGAAGCTCGCGAACAGATCGCGGCGGAGGTTCGCAAGACAGGCCTGGACTTCGGAGTGATATTCGACGGCGACGCCGACAGGTGCATGTTCGTCGACGAGCGCGGCGAATTCGTCCAGCCCGACTACCTCATACCAATTGTCGCCAGGGCCACTGCGCGTGCGGCGGGCGGCAAGGCGGCGTGCCGCGGCAGAAAGGTGATACACGATGTCAGAACGAGCCGCGGCGCGATAGAGGCTTTGCGCGAAGACGGATTCGAGCCTGTGATGGTTCCGGTGGGGCATGCCTTCGCGAAGCCCGCCCTGCGCAGACTCGGCGCGCTGTGCGGCGGCGAACTCGCTGGGCATTACTATTTCTCCGAGTTCTTCGGATGCGACTCCGGCGTTCTGGCGGCCCGGCGCATAATGGAGGAAGCGGCGCGCGCCAAGATGTCCGGCAGTACGTTCTCCGGCATGATGTCGCCGATAGCGGAGCGTTATGCGAACTCCGGCGAACTGAATTTCCGCGTGGAAAACAAGGAGGCCGCTATCGACCGCGCACTCGCCGCGGCGAAGATGCTGCTGCCTGCGGAAACATCGCGGACCGATATCGACGGCGTGAGAATCGACTGTGCCTGCGGGTGGTTCAACATAAGAAAATCCAACACCGAGCCATATCTGCGGCTCGTGGCGGAATGCGATACCGCCGCGCGTCTTGCGGAATGGACCGGTCTTTTCAGATCCGCGATCGAGGGCTAGGGGATGACAGTAGACTTTCATGTCCATTCGACTGCAAGCGACGGAACGTTTTCGCCGACCATGCTGGCCGAAAAGGCCGCGGGTTTCGCAGCGTTTGCGCTGACCGATCACGACAATATGGACGGCGTCGCCGAGTGCGGCGCGGCGTGCGCCGGCGCCGGTGTTCCGTTCGTCGCTGGCATAGAGCTTTCGATAGAGCCGGGCGAAGGTTTCGACAAGTTTCACCTGCTGGGACTGGGCGTCGATCCGGCGAACGAAGGGCTTAGGCATTTCCTTCGCCGCATACTCGACGGACGCAACATTCGCAACGCGGCGATACTGGAGAACTTCCGGCGGCTTGGTATCGACATGGTCGGCATAGAGTCGTATTCGCACGGCGAGGTTCTGGCGCGGCCGCACTTCGCGCGCTGGCTGATGGAGCACGGCTACGCCAAAAGCGTCCTGGAGGCGTTCGAGCGATACCTTCTGCCGGACTCGCCCGCAGAGACTCGCTGCTATGAAGAGCGTTGGCATCCGTCGCAGACCGACGCGTTCGCCGCCGTGCATGGCGCCGGAGGGTTGTGCGTGATGGCCCACCCCAAATACTGGCGTCGCACCTGGAAGACGACCGGACCCGACTTCTCCGCCGCCAGACGGGAGCTTGCGAGGCTTAAGGAGGCCGGGCTAGACGGCGTCGAGGCAAGGTATCAGGCGAACAGGCCAGAAGAAGACGAGGAATTTACGCGAATTGCGACAGATCTTGGCTTTCTCCTTTCCGCAGGGAGTGATTTCCACGGCGCCAACAAGCCGTGCATACCGCTTGGGATGGAAGTCGGCGAACCGTTCATCGCGCCTCTTCTTGAGCGCCTTGGTATCTGACCGCCCCGCGCCGCGCGCCTTCTATTCTCTCTTGAAAGCATACGGTAAAATATGGTATTATTCACGAACCAAGGTTAAAAAGAAAGAAAGAAAACGATGAGCGAACAGAAAAAGTATGTTTACTTCTTCGGTGCCGGACAGACCGAAGGCAATGCCAATATGCGCGAACTTCTCGGCGGCAAAGGCGCAAACCTCGCCGAAATGGCGGGCCTCGGGCTCCCCGTTCCGCAGGGTTTCACGATCTCCACGGAGGCCTGCACCCGCTACTATGACGATGGCAAGGTCATAGGTCAGGACATCATGACGCAGGTCATGGAGTATATCGACAAGCTTGAGAAGTCCGCCGGCAAGAAGTTCGGCGACGCCAAGAACCCGCTTCTCGTATCCGTGCGCTCCGGTGCGCGCGCGTCCATGCCTGGCATGATGGATACGATTCTCAACCTCGGCCTCAACGAGACGGTCGTCGAGTCTCTCGCGGCGCAGACGAAGAACCCGCGCTGGGCGTGGGACTGCTACCGCCGCTTCATTCAGATGTTCTCCGATGTCGTGATGGAGGTCGGCAAGAAGTATTTCGAAAAACTCATCGACGAGATGAAGGCCAAGAAGGGCGTCAAACTCGATGTCGAGCTTACCGCCGACGATCTCAAGGAACTCGCGGGCCAGTTCAAGGCCGAGTACAAGTCCAAGATCGGCAAGGACTTCCCCTCCGACGCGAAGGAGCAGCTCTTCGAGGCGATCAAGGCCGTGTTCCGCAGCTGGGACAACCCGCGCGCCAACGTCTACCGCCGCGATAACGACATCCCCTACAGCTGGGGAACCGCCGTCAACGTGCAGATGATGGCGTTCGGCAACCTCAACGACGAATCCGGCACAGGCGTCGCCTTTACGCGCGACCCCGCGACAGGCGAGAAGAAGCTGATGGGCGAGTTCCTCATGAACGCCCAGGGCGAGGACGTCGTCGCAGGCGTCCGCACCCCGATGCCGATCGCCAAGATGGCCGAGGTAATGCCCGAGGTCTTCAAGCAGTTCCAGGATATCTGCGCCAAGCTTGAGGGACACTACCGCGACATGCAGGATATGGAGTTCACGATCGAGAACAAGAAGCTCTTCATGCTGCAGACGCGCAACGGAAAGCGCACCGCGAAGGCTGCGCTCAAGATTGCTTGCGACCTCGTCGATGAGGGCATGCGCACCGAGGAAGAGGCCGTTCTCATGATCGACCCGCGCAACCTCGACACTCTGCTCCACCCGCAGTTCGACGCCGTCGCGCTCAAGCGCGGCAAGGTGATGGGCCGCGGCCTCGCGGCGTCGCCCGGCGCGGCATGCGGGCGCATCGTTTTCACGGCCGAGGACGCGAAGGCGTGGAAGGCGCGCGGCGAGAAGGTCGTTCTCGTGCGCCTTGAAACCTCTCCGGAAGACATTGAGGGCATGAAGGCCGCAGAAGGCATCCTTACCGTCCGCGGCGGCATGACGAGCCACGCCGCTGTTGTGGCGCGCGGCATGGGCGAGTGCTGCGTCTCGGGCTGCCAGGATATCGTCATGGACGAGGAGAACAAGAAGTTCACCCTCGGCGGAAAGGTCTTCAAGGAGGGTGATTGGCTCTCCATCGACGGTTCTACCGGCAACATCTACGACGGCGTCGTCCCGACTGTCGCCGCGACGATCGCCGGCGAGTTCGGCCGCATTATGATGTGGGCCGACAAGTTCCGCCGCCTGAAAGTGCGCACCAACGCCGACACTCCGCGCGACGCCAAGAAGGCGCGCGAACTCGGCGCGGAGGGCATCGGCCTCTGCCGTACGGAGCACATGTTCTTCTCGCAGAGCCGCATCCTGCCGTTCCGCCAGATGATCTGCGCCGACACGATCGAGGAGCGCGAAATCGCGCTCGCGAAGATTCTTCCGTATCAGCAGGACGACTTCGAGCAGCTTTTCGAGGCGCTCGACGGCCAGCCCGTCACGATTCGCTTCCTCGACCCGCCGCTGCACGAGTTCGTTCCGCATACCGAGGATGAAATCGCCCTCCTCGCGAAAGAGACCCACAAGCCGATCAGCCGCATCAAGGAGGTCATCGACTCTCTGCACGAGTTCAACCCGATGATGGGCCACCGTGGCTGCCGTCTTACCGTCACTTACCCTGAAATCGCCGTCATGCAGACGAAGGCGATCATCCGCGCGGCCATCAACGTGCAGCGCAAGCATAAGGGATGGACGGTTAAACCCGAGATCATGATCCCGCTCACGGGCGACATGAAGGAGTTCAAGTTCGTCAAGGATATCGTCGTTCGCGTCGCGAACGAGGAGATTCAGGCCGCCGCAATCAAGCTCAACTACGAGGTCGGCACGATGATCGAGATTCCGCGCGCCGCTCTCACCGCAGGCGAGATCGCCGAAGAGGCGGAGTTCTTCTGCTTCGGTACGAACGACCTCACCCAGATGACGTTCGGCTTCTCGCGCGACGATGCCGGCAAGTTCCTCGGCGCCTACTACGATCACAAGATCTACGAGAACGATCCGTTCGCAAAGCTCGATCAGACTGGCGTCGGCAAGCTTATGCAGATGGCCGTCAATGACGGCAAGGCCACTCGCCCGAAGCTCCACTGCGGTATCTGCGGCGAGCACGGCGGCGATCCGTCGAGCGTAGAGTTCTGCCACAAGATCGGCCTCAACTACGTGAGCTGCTCGCCCTACCGCGTGCCGATTGCGCGTCTCGCGGCGGCGCAGGCCGCTCTCCGCTGCAAGTAAGTGGCGCAGAACTTCGACTCTAGGCTCGAAAGAGCCGTCCCGCTTCTCGGCGAACGCACCATGGTGCGGCTCGCCGAGAAGCGTATTGCGGTTGTGGGGGTCGGCGGCGTCGGCAGCTGGTGCGCCGAGGCGCTGTTGCGAAGCGGCGTGCGGCATCTCTTGTTGATCGACGACGACATAGTCGTGCCGTCCAACCTCAACCGTCAGTGCGAAGCAGTCGAATCCACGCTTGGCCGCGTAAAGGTTGAGGCGATGAAAGAGAGGCTTCTTTCCATCGACTCCTCGGCCGAGATCGAGGCGCGGCGCGAGCGGTTCGAGCCCGGCTCGCCTCTGCCGGAGGCAGATCTTGTAATAGACGCGATAGATTCCGTGGCCTCGAAGGCCGCGCTGATTCTCGCGGCGACGGAGAAGGGCGTTCCAATCGTCTCGTCGATGGGCGCCGCGCTGCGCATGGATCCTACGAAAGTGCGGGTCATGAGCTTTGACAAGGTGGCGGGCGATGGACTCGCCCGCGCGCTTCGCCGGCGTTTCAAGCGGATGGGGCGCTATCCGGCGTGCAAATTCAGCGCGGTTTGTTCCGTGGAGCCGCCGGCGCAGCTGGAACTTCGCGGCAGTCTTATGCAGGTAACGGCGGCATTCGGCATGGTCCTTGCTTCGGAGGCTGTCAGGATTCTAAGCGAATGAGCGACAGGCTAAAAGGCATTCTCTGCATAATCGCCAGCGCTTTCGGCTTTGCGCTTATGGCGTTTTTCGTGCGGCTTTGCGACGATTTCGGCGGAGAGGTCTCGAGCTTTCAGAAGAGCTTCTTCAGAAACGCCATTGCACTTGCAATCGCGGCGGCAGTGTTCGCGCGCGAGAAGCGCGGCGGCGGGACGGGCCCGGTGCTGCCGAAGAACACCAAGTCTTGGACGGCGCTGGTTTTCCGGAGCGTGTTCGGACTCGTTGGCATATTCGCCAATTTCTACGCTCTCTCCAAAATCCCGATAGGAGAGGGGATGGCGCTGAACAAAACCGCACCGTTTTTCACCGTCTTCTTTTCATGGCTGCTTCTCGGCGAACGAGCAACGCGCCGCCAGCTCGCGTGCCTCGTGCTGGCGTTTGCGGGAGCAATGCTGGTGATGAAACCCGGCTTTCGCGGCGCGGAAACTTTTGCAACCATCTGCGCGCTTGCGGGCGGTCTCGGCGCGGGGCTTGCGTACGTATGCGTTCATGCGCTTGGACGCGAACGCGTGGACGGTGCGTTCATAGTCCTCTTCTTTAGCGCATTCTCATGCATCGGTTCTCTGCCATTCATGCTTTTTGGCTATGCGCCTATGACATTCGCGCAGGTTTTGATACTGCTTGGCGCGGGCGCGGGTGCCGCGCTCGGACAGTTCGGCGTAACTGCAGCATACCGTTATGCCGAGCCGCGATCAATAGCGCTCTATGACTATACTAACATAATCTTCACCTCCGCGCTGGGTTTCGCTTTCTTCGGGCAGATCCCCGATGGTGCCTCTGTCGTCGGCTTCCTTCTCATAGTCCTCGGCGCCTTGTGCTTACACATGGCAGACCATCGCTAAACCCATAATCCAACTGCCGAATTTAGGTTAACTGCTAGCGACTAACTGCTAACGACTAGCGACTAACTGCTAACGACTAGCGACTAACTGCTAACGACCAACCCCTTGAGGAATTCGGAGACGGGAATGCAGAGCACTCCGTTCGTGGAAAGCCTCTCCGTGCCGCGGTAAAGCAGAATCCTTCGAGCTTCAGGGTAGTCGGTTGCGAAGGCCTTGAGACCGGAGAAGTCCTTTGGAGAAAGTTTGACGGCATTTTTAACCTCAATGGCATCGAAGCGGTTGTTGCCGTAAACAACAAAGTCAACCTCATGTCCTGTATGTGTCCGCCAGAAGCTCAATGTATCACCAGTGCCGCTGTAGTCGATCCAGGTGCGCAGTTGCTGGAAGACAAGGCCCTCGAGTGCGGCACCGTCGATTTCGGATGGTGCGTCCAGCGGACCGCACGGCCTGATGGAGCGGAAAACGCCGGCATCGAAGAAATAGAACTTGTCGTGCCCCACAAGCCTTCGCTTCGTGCGTCGCGTGAATGGCGGGAGTCTCGCGGCGACAAGCAGATCAATGAGTATGGAAAGATACGAGTCAACCATCGGACGGGAAACGCCGCAGTCGCGCGATATGTCGGTCGCAGAGTAAAGGGCGCCATGGGAGAAGGAAATCGCTTCAAGGAAGCGGGAGGATGCAGGAAGGTTGCGGACGAGCCCCTCGTACTGGACTTCTTCGCGGATGTAGAGTGCCATGTATGTCGCCAGGGTCTCGCGCCAATTGTCGGAGGTAATGACGAGAGGAATCATGCCGCGGACAAGAGCATCCTCAAGGTTGAAGTCGTCGCCCATCTCGGAGGCGAGAAGCGGGTGGCAGAACTTTATCACCGCCCTGCCCGCGAGCAGGTCAACGCCGCTTCGCTTAAGCTTGCGCGCGCTGGAGCCGGTAAGTATTTATTGGCGGGAATTCCCATCGCGCTCAATGAGACGATGCACAACCGGAAGCAAGGAGCTGACGCGTTGCACCTCGTCCACAATTACGGTTCGGGTTTTGGTCGATCCGTCCACAAGCTCCGCAAGGCGTTCTGGATTTGCTTCAAGTCGAGTTTTGATATCTTCGCGCAGCAGGTCGATGAGAAGGGCGCCAGGGTATGTCTCGCGCAGCCAAGTAGACTTTCCGGTGCCGCGAGGCCCGAAAAGAAAGAAGTTTCCAGTGCTGCAGTTTATGGTTCTCTTGTATCTCATAGGCGGTATGATACCACATCCTGTTGAAAAACGCAAGGGCCACTTGCACATTTCAAAGAAAAATGCAAGTGGCGCCTTCAAATTTCACGGGAAAGTTAGTGGTTAGTAGTTAGTAGTTAGTGGTTAGTGATAGCCGAATGGAGGTAGGACGATTTCTCGCGACTAACGACTACCAACTAGCGACTAACGACTACCAACTAACGACTAACAACTAGCGACTAACGACTAACATCAACTCCATCACTCCCCCACTCCTCCACTCACCCACTCCTCCACTCACCTGCCACCCTTGGCCATTAGACCTGCAACCTCTACGCGCTAGACCTGCCACCTTTGGTGCCTGAACCTGCCACCTCCATGCGCTAGACCTGCCACCCCAGCCCGCTTTCTTCCAGTCCGCTTTCTTTCCCCGTAACCGCCGAGTTATGAAATATGGTATAATATGCGCTGTCCGATGATAGGTGATACAACACTAGCGACTCATCGTGTGAGGTATTCGGCTGCATACCCCACGCGCGCGGCGCGTTGGGTCTACCATGGGGTCTGACCCCATAGTATTTCCCTGTTCCCTGTTCAGCGATACATTTGATCATAAATAGGTATTGGTTTTATGGAGAAACTTGATGACAGGTTCTCAGAAGAGGCGAAGATGCTTGCGCGTCTTGCGCCCAAGGCGAGCATGGAGGCCGTGCGCGCGGCATGGGCGCGCGGTTTGTCCGTG
>CACYQU010000058.1 GCA_902776615.1 uncultured bacterium | reverse complement strand
GTCGAATTTTCACTTAACGCAAAATGGAAATCGCCACTTCACCCTTTGTTTTCAGGGGCGCGGCGATTTTCATGCCTCAAAAATTGGGGAACCTCCAAGCAGTGGGAAAGCGGGAAAGTGTTGCCAGTGTGAAAGTGTTGCCAATTACCAATACCAATATCCAATTGAAACTGGCAACATTCCCACAGGGTCAGGCAGGGTTGAGGGGCAAGTCAGGCAGGCTTAGGGCATAAGTCAGGCAGACTTAGGGCATGGGTCAGGCAGACTTGGGAAAATATTCCTCGTCCGTGCGGATTGCCGGGCGATGGAAGATGCAAAACCTTCCTTAGTCGCGGGGAAGCGCATCACTGGGAGAGCGGGCGTCTCGCCCGCTCAGATGGAAGGGTTAAAACCTTCCTTAGTCGCGGGCGGGACGCCCGCGCTCCCAGGTGTAGGGCCTTGCCCTGGCACCTCTGGCGGCCAGACCTGGCACCTCTGGGGGCTAGACCTGCCACCTCTGCGCGCCAGACCTGCCACCATAAACCTCTTCATCTGCCGCGAGCACTGCGTCTCGCCCGCTCTCCCAGACAGGAGACTATTTCAAATCCAGCCCAGTCACAATTGGAGTAAGCGTGTTTGTACCCTATGGACATTCACAGACACATGGTGTATAATGCTTTTCATGAACCCCCAACCAGAGTTCCCTTACAAAAAAGTGAGCGAAGATAGCGCTCTGCGCGAGACAAGCAATCTCGGTGCTTCGGACGAACTTCACCTGTTTTCCCTGGCGCAGGACGGTCTGGAGTGCATAGCAGGCGTGGGACGGTCGCACATCAACTTCCTGCGCGCGAACTTTCCGATGCACATCCACCCAGGCTGCATAGAGATGCACTACTGTCTGCGCGGCTCGCTTACTTTTGCAACGGAAGCCGGAGAGTTCCGCTGCATGCCGGGTGATGTATTCCTAACGCAGCCGAAGGTTGCGCACCACCTTGTCGAAAGACATCGCGGACAGCGTCACTTCTGGATGCTGTTCAAGTATCCAAAGCGCGGCGACGCGCCGGTGCTGGGGCTTTCACGAAAAGAATCGGACATGCTCTGTCGGCGCCTGGCCGCGATAGAGAGGTGCCACTTTCATGCAGACACTCGTCTCAGGCAACTCTTTCAAACGCTTTTCACGATATGCGATTCAGAGCCACGTAGTGCGTTTCGATCCATCAAGCTGAAATCCATTGCGCTGATGATTTTGCTTGTCATCATATCCTGCGCCGAACGCAGCGAAGCTGCAGATGAGCGCGCAAACAGCAGATTGATGAATGTCATTGCCGATATCCGGAAGAACCCGGCGCAGGCCATGTCCATCGACAAACTGGCGCGGCGCGCGGCACTGAGCGAAAGCCGCTTCTCGTTCCTCTTCAAACAGGCTACTGGTCTTCCGCCGCATGCGTTCATCGTCTCCTGCCGAATCGAGGAGGCCAAGCGCCGACTGTGCGAGACGAACGACCAAATTGCGACGATTGCGCACGACCTGGGTTTCGCGTCGCCACGCCACCTCACAATGCAGTTTCGCCAGCACTGCGACGTCACGCCGCGCCATTTCCGCAACAGCGCGCGCTGAAAGCGCGAAGCCGGCCCCCCCTTTTTTTACATTCCGTAGCATTACCATCCCATTGGTTTTTCACGCAGAGGTGCAGAGAGGCAGAGTTTGCAGAGAACTTCCAACTTTCGGTCTCTGCTGTCTTTGATGCAAACTGCACTAAAGTTTTTAGATGTTAAAAACAATTTTTCTTCTGGTCTCTCTGTGCTCTCTGCGTGAGATTTTTATGGGATGCTACTGATTCCGTAGACTGGCGCAAGTGCGTCATGGATGCGCCGGTACTGTCCAAAGAGTCGATCATACTGCGCGGCAACGGCAGGATCGGGTTCTATGGTGCGGTCAATGTGCAGGCATTTTGCGACGGCCGCCTTCACATCAGGAAAGACGCCCATCCCCGTACCTGCGAGCAGGCACGAGCCGAAACTCGCGTCGCCCGGCTGTGGTACAGACACCTTGCGATTGAATACATTGGCGACAATCTCGCTCCAAAGCGGCGACCTTGCGCCGCCACCGATCAGAAAGATGCGCTTCATCGGAAGACGCATCCCTTCAAGCGTGCGATAGCAGTCCCTGAGCGAAAACGCGACTCCTTCCATGAGGGCACGCGCGAAGTCGCCGCGAGTGGAAGAGATGGATACGCCAGTGAACGAGGCGCGCAAATTCGGGTCCCAGTAAGGGCACCTCTCACCCTGAAGGTAGGGATGGAAAAACACTCCGTTCGCACCGACTGGCGAAGCTACGGCCTCCTTGTCGATCAGGGAATAAAAGTTGATTGAAGGCTGCGCAGCAGCCGACTTCACCATTTCAGGACCGCAGGCCGATTCAACATAAAAAGAGTCCCTTAACCACCGCATGCAAAGTGCGGCGGCGTTTGTGGCGGAAACGCTGTACCACATCCCCGGCACGACATGACCGTAGGTAAGCGTCTTGGGATGTGGGTGCGGTTCGGCTGTCATGACGTTCACATTTCCGGCCGTTGCAAGCTTTATGATGAGATCTCCAGGCTCCACCGCGCCTGCGCCGTAGTCCTCAACAGCGCTGTCGCTCGTACCGCAAATGACAGGCGTCCCTGCCGGCAGTCCAGTGAATGCCGCAGCCCCGGCGGTCACTCGTCCTGCGAGGGCCGTGGGCTCGACGATCTTTGGCATGGCCGACATTTTGAGACCCGAAAGCGCCACAAGTTCAGCATCCCACGAACCGTTCGTCTCGGTTGTCCCGTTCGACCCAGGCATCGTCCACATGAGCGTGCCTTGCGCCTCGATGCGATCGGTAGCGGCCTCGCCAGTGAGCAGGAATCGCACATAATCCTTGACAAAGAGGGCATGCGCCGTGCGCGCGATGGCATCGGGCTCGTTCGCCTTGAGCCACATCAGTTGAGGAAGTGTCCATGTCGGCGCGGGCATTTGGCGGCAACGCTCGAAGATCTTGTCGGCCACGCCGCCGGCGCGCAATGCATCGCACTCGGCTGTCGAACGCTGGTCGGTCCACATAATCGTGCGACGGACCGGCTTCCAGTCCGCGTCGAGAAGCACCGCGTTATGAGTGGAGCCGTCGGGCGCAATGGCCGCGACGAGGGAGAGATCGACGCCCTTCGCGGCGAGCTTCGCCAGCGCCTCGCGGAGAGCATTCCACCAGTCGGACGGCTCCTGCTCGCTCCAGCCGGGATGATCGTGATAAGTCGGGTACTCTACGCTCGCCTCGCCAATGAACGAGCCGGTCTCGTCGATTACCGTCACTTTGCACCCGCCGGTGCCGTAATCTATACCCAAAAGAAGTTTCATACTATATTCCTCGGTAATGTTTTAGCGCATAGGAGACGCTGAGCACGCACCTTATCATGTCCCCGCGCCTTAAAGCATTTTGGAGTAATATTATATCACAAAACGCCATGACCGAATTGCACAACACAACGCGGTTCACCGGGAGAGAGCGGGTGTGGCGACTTTCTTCCTTTGATGCTATCTGTTTTTCAGTCTGAAGCAACGCGCGAGGAATGCGCCGCTCATATTGTGCCAGACGCTGAAGATTGCGCCTGGAACGGCTGCCATGGGATAGGCTGCGAAATGCACTGCGGCGAGGCTGGCGGCAAGACCCGAGTTCTGCATGCCCACTTCAATACAGAGAGCACGGCGCTTTGGCTCGGCAAGGCGCAACGCCGCGGCGAGCATATAGCCGAGGGCAAGTCCGCAGACGTTGTGCAGCACGACTACGATGAATACTGTCAGCCCGCCGGTGAAAAGCCTCTTCGCATTGACCGCGAGAATGAGCATGATGATGATGGCGATTGCGACGGACGACACGGTCGGCATGAAGCGAACCGCCTTCTCCGTCGCCTTTGGGAAAAAGCGTTTTGCGGCGAATCCGAGAAGAATCGGCAGTATCACCACCCAGAGAATGCCGACAAACATTCCGGACGCATCCACATCAACGGTCTTGCCGGCGATGAGCAGCGTAAGCGCGGGCGTCAGAAACGGCGCAAGAATCGTCGATACGCCAGTCATGCCCACCGAAAGCGCAAGGTCGCCCTTGGCGAGATAGGTTATGACGTTCGAGGCCGTGCCGCCTGGGCAGCACCCGACGAGCACGACGCCGACCGTCAGCGCCTCGTCCAGTCCGAAGAGCCGCGAAAGCGCCCACGCAAGCGTCGGCATGATGGTGAATTGCGCGGCGCAACCTATCGCAATGTCAAGCGGTCGCCGGAATACGACCTTGAAGTCCTCGACTTTGGTTGCGAGTCCCATTCCGAACATGACAACGCCCAGAAGAACACTGATAAGAGTTCCGGGCGATGAAAAAACAGAGGCGATTGCCGTATTCATAATCTACTTGCTACTCCATCATTGGACGGTGAAGACGCGGCGAGCGCGGGGCAGACGACAGAAGAGTCGGGATTTGTCCACTCAAAGGGGAAAGTCCGGCACTTCTCGGGCTTCACGGGATTGATGCGGCAGAGGTTGTCGTCCGTCAAATAAGCACAAGAGCCGTCCGGGCGGCTCTTGAGGACGAGGCTTTTGCGGTCAGGCGAGACCTCCGTCTCGCGCTCAATGAACGCCGCCTCGCCGATGCCGAGAAATGCCGAGATGCGCGCGATCTCCGAGTCCGAGACGCGCACAATACCGTCCTTGATACGGCAGCACGCCCCGCACATCCGGCATTTGAAGGCATTCAATGCCATCACCTGCATCCGCCTCAATCTTCCTCTCTGCTTCACAACCTCCATCGCAGTATTTTTCGATTCTGCATTTTGGCATTTACCCGTACCGAAATTACACCCAGAGCACATTTTAAAGTTTGTGATCGGCTTGACGATTCCTACCGACGGACTTGGCTGTGGTCTCGATGGCGGCGATTCTTGCATTGACTACGGCTGCGGCTTTGTTCCCGATTTGCGCCGCAATCGCCTTAAGAAGATCGACGTGGCCTTCCAAAATGCGAATCTTCGCATCCGTCTTCTCGCTCGCAGAATAAAAGAAATTGCCCAAACCTGTCGTACTCAATCTTTCGCACGACGCAACTGCAGCATCTAGCTTTGGCAGAAACTTTTTTGCGTCTGCCGCTGTTTCGCAAGCCGCCAACATTGTCGCAGCATTCGCCACTGATCCCTTGGCGCCCTGCACCTTTCGTGCTGTTTTCAGCACCTCCGCCTGAACTGACCTGAAGCCCTTCTCGCTCAGCTGGCCTTCTGAGACGGCTACCGCCAACTTCTTCGGCACCGCCCACGAGCATATGCCGTCCAGGGGCATTCCGGCCGGCAGCAAACGCAACTCTTCGCTGGCGACATAATCCTCTGCATTCTTCGTCTGTCGTTTCAACACTGCGAGTTTCGTTTCAGCCGCTTTGCGGAGATCTGGCGTTTGGAACCCTTTGCTCAAGCGGAAAAAGAACCGTATCTGCGTTTCAAGCAGTTCTTCCTTGGGTAGCTTCGCCTCCTTCGCATATTGCTTGAACAGTTCATCAACCGCCCTAAGATGCGTCGATGGATTTCCGCCAGCACCTGCAATAAGGGCATTCAGTTCATCCGCCATCTTGCCAAGTGTCGTCCTTATCGCACCCATGTCACAGTCTTTCGCATTCAACGACTTGACTGCTCTGCGCGAAATCTCGAGACTGTCATCAATTTCTAGCTCTCCCGTGCATTCGCCTACGCGATAGATGAATAGCGGCCCCAAATCGTCTCCTTCCATCTGATTCGCGCCGAGAACAAATGTTGGCAACTTTACGTCCGCAATCAATTCATCAAGCCTTTCAAGAAAAGCCTTTGGCCCGCCTTTTCGGTAGCCATTATGCCATGCTACTGCCTTGCCCTTCGAATCGGTTATCACCACTGAAGGATAGCCTCCAATCCGGTATTGCCGAGCCATTTCTTGGTTCTGCGACGCCGCCAGTTCGGAGAGCTTTGATTTGTCGCGCGGGTTATCGAGCATCACAAGCACAAATTTCTTAGATGCCTTGTTTACAAAATCATCTTGCGAAAACACTTCGTTTTCCATGCGGATACACCAACCGCACCAGTCGGAACCAGAAAATGCCATCAAGACGAACTTGCCCTGCAAGGCGGCCTTTGCCCTCGCCTTTGCGACATCCTCCATCCAGCCTTTCGGGACACTGAGCGACACGGATGGCGCGGACTGCGCCATCACAGAAACCGCCACGAAGACAAATGCCAACAATATTTTCTTCATATCAGATACTTTGCATCTCGATATTCTACTGTGAAAACGCGCCTGCGGCACACGCTGCTTCGGCGACGAACTGTCTTCTTGTAATGCTCACACTGACGCTCCTTTCTTGGTAAGACACGTATTATACCATATCTCGCCGTTACATTCTCAACAACATACCGCGACAGTTCATAGGCGAGACGCCGGCAACATTGTCATTGGCAACATTTCCACATTGGCAACATTTCCCTTTCGCCTCCCGCACAAGGCGCTTCAACTGACAGACCATATACATAGGAAACGACAAGAGAGAATATCTACTTTTGCGGCCAAGGCTGTCGGCGGCCTCGGCATTTGGAAGCAGCGAAGGCTCGTCCATATTGAAGCGGACGGCAAAATCACGTTTCTTCTCGTTCAGGAAGAAGTTCAACGACTTGAGGCTGCCGGTCGCACCACTCTTTACCTCAACCGGTATGATGTCGCCTCCCATCTGGATGACGTAATCGACCTCAGCTGAAGAATTTCTCGCCTCGCGCATCCAGCAATACGCCGCTGGCGCTTCGTATTCCCTGCCGGAATAAAGTAGATGCTGCCCGACGAACTGCTCGCAAATCTCGCCTTTGTTGGCAAGCATCAAGCTCTCGTCATCCATGAAATCGTCCAGCCGCAGCCCGACCGCATGGCATGCAAGACCAACGTCCAAAAATAGCGGTTTGAACTCTCTTGCGCTCGCCTGAGCGCCGATTGGAATTCCGTTCGCCGAAGTGTGGCAAACCTTGGCGACGATGCGGGCAAGCTCCAAGCGCGAAAACGCCTTGGAAAGCTCGTTCGACTTTACTCCGGGATCGATATGCGAATAGATGAGCTTGCGCCCCAACTGGCTCGGCACAGACAAAAAGACTTTCTGCAAAAGTTCCGCATTGGCCCGTCTGCCGTACTTCGGGAAGTCGTCGTGATAGGTCGACAATATCGCATCCTGCTCGCGCTGCGCATCGTCGAGGCCGCTTTCGATATAGGCTTTTACGGCCGCCGGCATCCCACCCACCACAAGATAGCGCCTAAGCCACAGCGACAATTCCTTGTGCAGCGCCTCCGGCATGTCGTCGCCAACGGAATACCTGCCAATGAAGTTGACAAGTCCCGTCTTGCCCGCCGCCAAGAGAAATTCATCGAAGTCAAGCGGAGCGAGATACATGTATTCAATCCGGCCTACCGGCATCGGGAACGCCTTGTCGGGATTTTGCGTCGCGGCAGAGAGCATGAACTCCAAAAGCGATCCTGCCGCAATCACATGAAGCCCGGGGCGTTTCTCGTAGAAATATCTAAGCGATTCGAACACATAAGGCTCCGCCGCCTGCAATTCATCAAGGAAAAGAAGCGTCTCACCATCCTTTACGGGCACGGAAAACCGAGAATTCAAAAGTTCGCAAATGACGTTCGGGTTTTTAGACTCGAAAAACTTGACAAATGACGCATCCTCCTCAAAGTTGACCTCGATGAAATGCTTGAAGCATTTGCGGGCAAACTCCCTCACCAAATAGGTTTTTCCAACCTGCCTCGCGCCCCTCAAGATTAAAGGATGGCGGGTCGCACGTTCCTTCCAATTCTTCAGGCTTTCTTCGAGTTTTCTCTCCATTGCAACCTTCCTCTCGTTTCACCGGTACATATTATATCATATATTTAAGACAGAGAACAAGGGTGTTTATATGTTTAATCGGACAAAAGACAAGGTAGTTCAACTACCAACCTCAACGAAATACAAGGTTGAACACGCCCAATTGGGAATTGGTATTGGACTTGGCAACATTTCCACATGGCAACATTCTCCCCCGGCCCGCACAAACATCTTGTTAAATGTTGCCAATGTAGAAATGTTGCCAATTCCAATGCTGCCAGTTCCCAGTTTCTGCATTGTTCATTTCCTTCTTTAGTTAGCCGCCGCAGGGCGCGATTACAGGCTCTTCAGAAGTGCAGTGCAGCCTTCGAGGACGTCGGCGTATGTCGCGTTGAAGTTGCCGGTGTACCACGGGTCGGCGATGTCGCGCCCGGAGCCGGCGAACGACAGCAGTTTCCTGATCTTTCCCGCATCCTCTGGAAACACAAGCCGCCGAAGATCGGCCATGTTGTAGTCGTCCATTCCTATGAGCAGGTCGTATTCCCTCGCCTTCGCGGCCGTGAGCAGCCATGCGCGACGCGGCGCGAACGGGATGCCCTCTGCCAGTAGTTTCCTTCGGGTGCCATAGTGGATGTCGCTCCCGATCTCGTCTGTGTGCAACGCGGCGGACTCTACCTCGATGTCGTCGCGTCCCGCCCTTCTGACGAGTTCCTTCATCACGAACTCAGCCATCGGCGACCGGCAGATGTTCCCGTGGCACAGGAACAGTATCTTCATCTTGTCATCGGTGTCTTTCACTGTACAACCCCTCCGTGAAACTCATCCAACAATTTCGGCGCCTGCCGGGCGAGGTGCCACCGCACCAACGACTCGAGCCGGTCGTATGGAAATTCCCCTTCTCTCATCCACTTAGCGAGAAACGCGCCTAGCCATGCGGCCTCGCCTGTGCCGCTTCCGAAGTCAGGATCGTCTTCAATCCAACGTTCGAACTTCTCCAGCAGCTTCTTCTGCACCCTGGCGCTCTGCGACTTCCAACATGCGACAAAGAGCCCGTCTCGGCCGTCTTCGGGCACGATGTCAAGAAGTCGGCGGATCTGCGCGTCCGCGCCCTTCACCGATCCGAGATAGGAGAGAAGGAGTCCGTTGCTTCCATAGGAACTCCAATCCGTCTTAGCGATGATGCGTCCCATGCGAGCACGCACAAGTGTTCCTCTCTCCGCCAACAGACGCGCCAGCTGCAAGGCGAGGTCGAAGTGATAAAGAGAGCGGAAGTCGATGAAGCTTTCAAGCAGGAACTTGGCATCCTCGTCGCCAATGTCGCCGAAGATATAGGGCGCGTCCATCCCCCACTGCACAAGCGCGTCGAGGCTGATTGTCGAGGTGCCGCCGTCCCTGTAGCACTTGGGCCGACCGTAGCCGAGCGGCGCTGACGCCCTGCCGACAATCTGGACGCAGAGCCGCACAAGCCTTTCGTCCGGCTCGGACTTCGCGTCCTTCGGCGCGGCAAGCCTCATGTCAAAGAAATCCGTGCCTTCATGCGCAAGAAGCGAAACCTTGTTTCCCAACCCGCCGCCGTAGCCGGTGAGGCTGCCGTCCGCGCCGATGACGCGGTGGCACGGAATGATGATGCAGATCGGATTCCACCCAACCGCGCCGCCGACAGCCTGTGCCGAAGCCCTGCCCCCGCGCTTTTTCTCAATCGCCTTCGCGATATCGCCGTATGAGACCGTGGCACCGTACGGGATTCGCAGCATCTCGTCGATGACCGCCTGACGAAACGGCGTCAATCCTTCAATACGATAGTTGGGCGTAAAGCCGGGATCATGTCCCGCGAAATACTCGTCGAGCCAGCGACACGTGTCGCGGAACACTGGCGTCTCTCGCCACTCGCACCCACGCGCCTCGTGCACATCGTCGCGCGACCCCTCAAACCAAAGCCCAGTCAGCGCTTCGCCGTCCCCGCACATCACGAGATCGTCGAATCCTTCGGGCGTCTTGTATTTCCAACTGTATTCCATATGCATCCCTATTTGCAAAGTGTCCAGCGCCACTTGCGATTCTGATCGCGTTTGGAAGCGTATGCGATGCCGATGCGCGGGGCGGCGGCGAACTTGACGCGCGCGCCTTCGCTTTCAAGCCAAAGGCGATTCGAGAGAACGAGGTCTTCGCGGTTGAGCAAGCGGTCGATTTTGAGAAGCTTCGTCAACCGTCCGGGGCCTTCCGCGCCTTCCACGCCACGGATGAGCACCGCCTCGGGACGCCCTTCCGGCCCCGTCACGACATTCAGCATTTCGTGCATCCCGTAGCAGAGGTAGATGTAGGCGCAGCCGCCCAGCGAGTACATCACGTCCGTACGCGCCGTGCGCCCCTTGTGCGCATGGCAGGCGGTGTCCTCCTCACCGCAGTACGCCTCCGTCTCGGTGATGCGCCGACGAACGATGGTGCCATCCTCCATCCGACGGCAAAGCCACGCGCCGACAAGCGCTTTCGCCATCGTCACCGCGTCAACCGCATAATCTTCTGCCATCAACCTACGCATCATTTCTCCTTCGGACAATCCTTGGTCCACGCCAGTCATGCAAGCAGCCACTTCCATGCCGGCACGATGCGAATACCGTCGGACTCGCCTTCGTCGTCCCACGTCACAATCGTGCAGTCGCGTATTCCCGTCTCGTCGCGGGCGAGCTTCAGCGCATTCATCTCACGGTCAAATGTCGCCGCATCGGACATAGCGTATGAAACCTGAACCAGGCTCTCCTTGTGCGACACCTTGTCATGAACATGGAAATCGACCTCGGTTCCGTCGCCATTGACGAGATAGGAAATCTTCCCCGCCTTGCGGCGCAACGCCATGAAAACCACGTTTTCCAGCATCCATCCACGCTCGGCGTCGTTCTTTACGCACATGGCGCGTATGAGCCCGGGGTCAACCAGATAGTATTTGTCCGGGTTTACGCGCTTCACCGCAAGCGAATCAGAACGAACCGATACGGGATAGACAAGATAGGCGTCCTTGAACCAGTCGAGATAGTCGGCGATGCTCTCGCGGTTCGCGGGCAGGGAAAGATTCTTCAGAACCCCGGAGATACTTCTTGTAGATGCCTTGCGGGCATAGTTGTGGAACAGATACTCCAACGTATACTTGAGCGCCTGAACGCTCGGCACGGCATGACGCTCGATGATGTCCCTGTAGAGAACGGCATCGACGTACCCCTGGAGCATTGACGCGCGCATCCCGTCGGACACATCCTGCACGTCGGGGAAACCGCCGCGTTCCATGTATTCCGACATTGCCCTGCGAAACACCCCCTTCTCCCGCGCCGTGAATCCCGCACGGGGAATCTTCTTGAACACCCCGTTGAAACGCAGATACTCCGGAAAGGAAAGCGGGAATACTTCAATTGGAAGCGAACGGCCGCGCATCTGCGTGGCAATCTCCTCCGAAAGCAGTTTTGAAGACGACCCGGTAAGGCACAGCTGGACATTCGGAGAATCCACAAGACGCCGCGCGTAGGATTCCCATCCCTTGACGTTCTGGAGTTCATCAAGGAAATACCACGTCTTTCCGTCCGCGAACTCAGGATACAGCTCGGCATGGACTTCCCCAATCAGACGCAGCTCGTCCATCATCATCCCAGACAGCCGCTCGTCCTCGAAGTTGACATGCACGATGCGTCCCAGCGGGATCCCATCGTCCACAAGGCGCTTCATGCGTCCGTAGGTCAGGAATGTCTTGCCGGTGCGGCGCATGCCCTTGACAACCGTCGCGGCCCGCAGTTTCTCGGCATATTCCACATCTCGCGACACGACCCCATCGGGAATCCCGTCGTGGTAGAACTCGCGCATGACAGACATCAGTTCTTCTCGCATCGCAATTTCTCCTACTCCTTCGTTTGGCGGGCATTATACCACACCCCGCCCACATTTGGCAAGTGCGACTTGCCAATATTTCAACCCTTTGGCAGGATTACACAGCCAATGTGCTCGACGGCCCTCGCCGAAAGACGACCGCCTCGCCCGCCTCTCTCGCCAGTATCGCGTGAATACGCGCTGGGATTTCAATCTCGCTTGTCTGCATTTCTAATCTCCAATGCGATTCCCAGCGGACCGAACGCGCCAGAGGAAGAGCCCCGAGGAGCAGATCGCGCCGAGGGTATCGCAGAGGATGTCCTTCTGCGCGTCCCATACGTCGCCCTGCGAACCGAGGAACGCCGCCCCCGCCTCTCCTCCGTCGGCAACCGCGTACCACCACTCGACAAGCTCCCAGATTCCGGCCATTGCGACAGTCGACATAACGGCAAAGAACGCGGCAAAGCCAGCGGACTTCGCCCAGCCATTGCGGAAGAAGAGCTCGGCGAGCGGAAACGCGAACCATCCGACCGCAAAGTGCGCAATGCGGTCGTAGGGATTGCGCACTAGCCCAAGCGGCTTCATCAGCCATTCCATCGGGACATGCTCGAACGTGTAGTGCGCGCCTACTATCTGAAGGACCGTCCATACGAAGAAGCAGAGGTAGGCTGGCGTGGAGAAGCGGAACCTCCTGCGCGTCAGGAGAAGAATAGCCCACAGCCCGACCGCCCACACCATCTCGACGCACCACACCGTCCTGTCGGCGGGGTAGATGCCCAGCACAACCGCCACGCACACAAGCGCGGCGAC
>CACYQU010000057.1 GCA_902776615.1 uncultured bacterium | reverse complement strand
GGATTTTTCGCAAACGACAATTTCACGATAAGTTACTACTCGAATTTTGTGGTATACTCAAAGTGTGTGCCAAGCGGCACACCGCTACAGCACACCCCTGTTGCTGTGGATAATTTGCGATCATTTTCAATAACTTCCGTTTAGACTTTTTCTAGCGGCGATGGCGCACCGACAGTCGGTGCGCCATTATTTTTTTGCCGCCTTAAGCCCTTTCGGCGCGAAGCCGGAAGGGCTTTTTTGTTTGTCGGTTGATCAACGCGGCAAATAACGATTTCTCGCGGTCGGGTGATCGCGAGACGAACACAAACCACAAAAAACAAGGAGAAAACGATGACGAAAGTTATCAACAATCAGTCAACAGAACGCTCGCGTGCGCACGCGCGCGTGGTATGTGTAGGTAATGAGCCTATCGGCCATACGCATACGGGTATTATAAATAATACTTGTTTTTCAGACCAGACGCGCGCACGCGCGTACGCGAGGCGCAAGTTTCACGATGCCATGGTCGCCGCATGGCGCGAGCGGATATTCGCGAACGGAGTCGAAGACCCGGTGAAGGCCGCGGTCGAAGAGGCGGTGAAGGATTTCGGGAGCCAGAAGGACTTCACCATCTGGGCGTGGTACGCCAACCGCATTGGCGTGAACAACTTCCTCGAACTCTACTTCGAGCAGAAGTCGGTCATGAAGACCTGCACGCTGCGCAATCCCGCCGCTGCGTTCCACATGCGCCTCAAGCGCTTTTACGCCGCACTGAAGGAAGGGGGTGCGAAATGAGCGGCAGACATCGCATGGTTCTTGGCCGTTATCAAGACGTGCGCGATGGCGCGGCACACGTGGCGTCTGCCAATAGCGCGTTCGCATCAGGCGACTGCGATGTCCGGGAGCGGCACAACCGCATGGTAAACGCCGCCGTCGAGCGCGTGAGACGCAGGCTAGGCAACAAGTGCGCGAGGGTGGCGAGGGCTTATTTCAACTGCAAGCCGTGGGAGAAGGCAGGCCTGCCGGAGCGCACGTTCTACCACGCTCTGAGAAAAGTCAGAATATTTTTGGGAGCCGATAAACATTGGGTGAAATCGCGCTCAAGGAGGACCGTGAAGCGGACGAAATGGCAGTAACTCCGCGATTTGCGCACTAAAGGCGAGGGGACATGTTGCCGCACTGGGAGACAAGGATGTTCGATCTTGCGGCACGTCCAAGCCCTTCGGGGCTTTGATCTTTGACAATTGAACTTTTGGCGAGCGCGGCGAGCGACACAGCCGCAAACCGGGAGAGCGGGGGCTTGGGAGAGCGTACCCGCCCGCGAATAAGGAGGGGTTAAATCTTCCATGTTCGCCGCCAAGATGGCGGCTTTCCCAGTCAGTGGAACAAAACAGGGATTGTCCCAGGCTAATCCGCTCTCCCAGTAATACGCCCACTTTCCCAACCACACAACAAATCAACCACACAACAAACAACAAACAACCAAACCAACGAAAGGAACAAAACCATGAAACTCACAAAGACGCAGATCAAGGAAAAGCAAGAGGAGCTAGTTGCGGCAAGCAGAAGAAGTCGCTCGTCGCGATTCTCGATGACGACTTCAACGAGAACGAGGCGAAGTACCGCAACGGCATCGTGACGCCAAAGGGCGTGCTCGTGCGCAAGCCGCGCTGGGATGTCGTCGCCAAGGGAATCGTGGAGGTGGCCTAGTCGGGGCCTTACCCTGCCACCCCTAGCCACCAACCCTGCCACCCCTGGCCACCTACCCTGCCACCTCTGCGCGTCAGACCTGCCACCTCTGGGGGCTAGACCTGCCACCTCTGGCGGCCAGACCTGCCACCTCTAGGGGCTTGACCTGCCACCACAAACCTCTTCCTCCGCCGCGGGTGCGGCGGAGAAGCAAAAACAAAACAACACAGTAGCATCCCATATAAATCTCACGCAGAGAGGGACACGACGCGGATTCATCAATATATGGTATAATACAACGCAATGAGCGAACTCGTCATACTGCGTGCAGCCGACACAAACGCCCTTGTCGAAGAGATGAGGCGCGTCGCGGCGTTTCTCGACCGCGTTTCGTCGGTGTCGCTGGTTGATGTGGCGTACACATGTTCCAAAAGCGAAGGCTCTTCGGTTGTGTCGTTCGTGGTCGATACCGTGCAGGATCTTCGCGCTCGTCTCGAGTCTGCCGCATTGCGCATAGGCGGAGGTTCCGTCAAACGCATCAGAGACAAGAGCGGCACATATTGGTATGGCAAGCATCTTCTGGGCGAAGGCTGCGGCAGGCTTGCGTTCGTATTCCCCGGCGTGATGTCGTTCTATCCCGACATGATACGCGATCTCGCGATTCAGCAGAGTACGTGTCGCAGCGCTTTCGACGAGCTTGAAGAGGCGCTTGCGCAGGAAGGCGGCGAATTCACTCCGTCGAATTTCGTGTTTCCTCCAGCTCCATATTACCGCCACGACGCCGACATTTTCAGTTCAGGCGCATACGCGCAGGGGCTTGTCGCGGCATACACGGGCTGCGTGGCGATTTCACGGCTTCTGGAAGGCTGCTCATTGAAGCCTGACGGCGTAGTCGGCTTTGCCGGCGGAGATCTTGCGTCTATGGCGCTTGCGGGTTTCGTCGGCAAGAGCTCGAGCCGTCCGGACCGCATAAAGATGATGCGCGACATATATCGCATCGTCGACAAGGCGGTCGATCATTCCGGTCTGCCCGAGACGGCGATGGTTTCTCTTCTTCTGCGCGATGAACACGAGGCCGACGCCGTGCTTGCGTCCTTCCCGCCCGGCAAGGCCGTTCTCGCGGTCGACCTCTCGCCGCGCCAGAAGACTTTTGCCGTAGACAGCGCATTTGCCGATACTGCGATGGAGGCTTTCGCGGAGGCCGGGGTGAGAGCCGTCAAGCTTGCGCTGAACCGTCCTTTCAACACGGAAAAATGTTCCAGGCTCGTTCCTGCGATACGAAAGTTCACCGACACGTGGATGAAGAGCGACCCCAAATGCGAAGTCTGGTCGTGCGCGACTGCCGCGCCGCATTCTTCGCGCATAAAGAAAGCGCGTGCCGAAATGGCCGAACAGTGGTCAAAGCCGGTGCGGTTCGGCATGACCGTGCGCGCAATGCATGACGCGGGGTACAGGGTTTTCCTCGAGGTCGGTCCGCGCGGTTTGATGACGACAGCGGTGGACGATGCGCTGAAAGATGCCGAGCATGCGGCCATAGCGACCAACTCGATCCACAGGCGCGGCATGCCGCAGATGCATCATGCGCTTGCCCAGCTTGCCTCGCTTGGCGCCACGCTGGACGTGTCGGTCGCGTTCTCGCGCCGCGGGGCAAAGCTGCTGGACTTCGATGCGCAGATGGTGCAGTCTTCGCGGCGCGAAACGGAAATGCGCCTGTCGCGAGCGTTTCCCCGAATGGTGCTTCTGTCCGACGATATGCCGCTAAAGGTTGCGACAACCGCGTTCGTCGACCCCAAGGGCCGCGGGGCGAGGGCCGCCGCCAGGGCCGCGGCCGTCGCCGCGCAGGCCCGTCGCATGCGCCAGTTTGACTTTGGCGCGCTGAATCCGCTCATCTCGGACGCCGATACAATCTCCCACAGTCCGGGCGTGTCGATAGAAATGAGGAAAACCTTCAGTCTGAAGGACGCCCCGTTTATCGGCGACTTCGCCCTTGGCGGCGGACAGATTTCGTATGCAGAGCCGAATCTGAGGGGTCTTGTCCAGATGACAATGCCTCTTGCGGCGGAAATAATGGCGGAGGTTGCGGCAATGCTCGCCCCAAACCGTACGCTGTCTTCGATAGAAGATCTCGTGTGCCGGCGTGCGGTGGCGTTCGAAGACGACTGCCTGACGGTTCTGATCAGGGCCGAGCGGGTCGCGTCTGGCAGCGCCGATCTTGCCGCGGTCAAAGTGCAGCTGCGCGACGATTCTCCGGGCAGCGCATACACATGGCCGGTCATGGAGGCGACATTCGTGCTGGCGAAGAAACTTCCGGAGCCGCGCCCGGTAAGCGTACCGTCGCAGTTCAAGCCGCGAACGGTCCATTGGTCGGGACGCGACATATATCCATTCAGGTTGTCTTGCGGGCCCAGACTCAGAGGGATAACCTTTGCCGAGACATGGAGCGAGACCGGGCTTGACTACGAAATCGAGGTGCCGCAGCTTGCGGGGTGCGTGACATATGCGCGTTTCCCCCTATGGTTGGTAAACCCGCTTCTGATGGAGGTCGTCGTGAGCGGCTACACGTTGTGGCACAGCCACGAGCGTTTTTCCCGCTGGATTGGCAAGGAGCGCATGGATGACGCCTATTCGTCGCCGTTCCGCATGAGGCGCATGGACCTGCTTGCGCCGCTGCCGAAGGAAGGTTCTCGCGTGAAATGCTATCTGCGGCTCACCGGAGTAACGCCGAAAAGCCATCTGTGCGACATAATCGTGTCGGATGGCGATGGTGGCGCGATAGCGACGATTTCCGGCTGGGAAGAGCGTGTCGAACATGTGCGCAGCGAATACCGCGATCTCCTGGTACAGCCGGCCACGAGTTTTGTGACGAAGGGCCTTACCCAGGAGCAGATGGGAAATCCGCCGGCGGACGTGTCGTCGGCGTTTGTGACCGATGTTCCGTATCCTGTTTTCGAACGCGACGACGAGGTGTGGCTGCAGACGTTTGCGCATATGGTGCTTGGCGCCAAAGAGCGATCGGATTTCCGGCGCATGCCAGGATCCGCCGCGCGCCGCACGGAATGGCTTTTCGGCAGAATCGCGGCAAAGGAGGCGGTGAGACGCTTTCTGAAGGATTATCACCAGGCGCGGTGGAGCTATGCAGACGTGACGATATTTGCCGACGACATGGGCAAGCCGTACGCCGTCGGGGCATGGATGGATCAGTTGCGCGCAAAGCTCGATATCGCCATTGCGCACACTTCCCAGTTTGTCATAGGTCTTGCGGCCGCCAACGCACGGGTAGGCGTTGACGTGGAGTCGGTCGGTCGGGACCTTTCAAAGGAATTCACCGACGGAGTGTTCATGCCGGACGAACTGGAGCTTGCCGCAAAGGCGGCAGGATCGACCTCTCACGCGATAATCAGGTTCTGGTGCGCGAAGGAGGCCGTGTCAAAGGCGTTGGGAACGGGAATCCGCTACAGCCCGAGAGAAATGGTGGTGAGCGGATACGAACCTGATGCCGGCCGTCTCAGCATGCGGCTTACAGGCGCGTGGGGGGATGCGTTCCGCAATCTGAAGGGACGCGATCTGCCTGTGACGGTTCGGACGATGCACGATCATGCGCTTGCGTTCTGTTTTCTGCCGTTGTCGCTTTTTTCGGAGGAGCAGTGATATGGGCTTTCCGGAGTATGCGTGCGAATATTCAAGGCGGCTTGCCGCGAAGTCGAGGCGGTTCGCGCTTCAGGTTTACGATCCGAAGGGAGCGGGCGCGGCGGATGTCTGCGAAAGCGGCTGCTACTCGCAAGATCCGTTTGGAGAGCTTGCAAGCGCCTCCAAGATCAAGGGTGTCAAACAGCGGTTCCCCGACCGGGTTCTCGTGATGACAACCGACAAATGTTTCATGAACTGCCGCCATTGCACTCGCCAGTGGCTCTTCGGGCGCACGGAGACGGTTGAAACGCAGGACGATCTGAATCGTTGCGTGGAATATGTGAGAGCCAGACCCAAAGTGCGGGATGTGCTCCTCTCGGGCGGAGATGCCATGACGCTTTCAGACGGTGCGCTGATGCGTTTCGTCAATGCATTCGCCGAGCTGCCGCAGGTGGACGTGGTGCGCGTGTGCACGAGAGCCCCATGCACAAACCCCAGCCGCGTTACGGCGAAAATCGCGAGGATGCTGGGCCGTTCGAAGAAAGTTTGGGTCAATACGCAGTTCAACTGTTCTGACGAGGTGACGGCCGAGGCCCGCGCCGCTGCGGCGAGACTTGTGGATGCAGGCGTGCCCGTAAGCTGCCAGACTGTGCTTTTGCGAGGGGTCAACGACTCTTCCGCCGAGATGCTGCGCTTGCTGCGCGCGCTTACGGCTGCGAGGATTCGTCCGTATTATGTTTTCATGTGCGACCCAGTGGCAGGCATAGACCGTTTTCGCGTTCCGCTTGAAAAAGCGGTAGCCATAGAGCGCAAGTGCGAGGAATCCATCGGCGGGTTGTCGATGCCTCGTTTTGTGATGGATGTTCCAGGCGCGAAAAGCAAGATGCCGATAAGCAGGATTTACTCGAAAGAAAGGTAGGTAAAACATATGCTGAAAGGGATATCACCGGTTGTTTCGCCCGATTTGCTGAAAACGCTTGCGGAAATGGGGCATGGGGATGAGATCGTCATTTCCGATGCGCACTTTCCCGGGCATACCTTCAATCCGCGCGTCATACGGGCGGATGGAATCACGGCGGACCGTCTGCTTGCAGGCATAATACCGCTATTCGAACTGGACGCTTATGCAACGCCTGTGGCGATGATGGCGGCCGTGCCGGGCGATGAGCTTGATCCGTCGGTCGAGGAGAAGTACCGCAAGGCGCTCGGCTATAACGGCAAAATCGAGCGCGTCGAGCGTTTTGCGTTCTACGAGCGCGCAAAAAAGGCCTATGCGGTTGTCGTTTCCGGCGAAACCGCCAAGTACGGCAATATCATACTGAAGAAAGGCGTTACGCCGGTCTCGGACTGATCTGCGGCGGCCAACCCGCATGACGCTTCATATGGTATAATACACGGAAACTCATGAAGAAAATCGTATTAGTCGGCATGGCGGCGATCATGGTTCTGATCGTTGTCGTTGCGTGCCGGTGCCTTTTGTCCGGGGTGGAGGATTCTCGGCGCCGCGAATCCAAGGCGTTTCGCTGCGTGAGAACGGTTTCCGTGTATGCTGCGCTTGTCGAGAATCCCACGGCGGCGAGGGTGCTTGTGCTTGGCGACACGGTTGGCGACTACAGCGGGTTTTTCGAGCACGCGGGGCTTGTCTGCGAAACAGAGCCTAAAGGCGAGTTTGACATTGTCTTCGTTTCGGGAAATGTTTCTCCACGCATGGTCAAAGCCGCGCGAAAGGTCTTGGCGCCCGACGGCGCATGGGCGGAATGCATTGATGCGAGGGAGATGAAGGCGTCGGTGTTCAAGACGCGGTTGCAGGCGCTTCCGTACGAATGCGTGCATGTATGGATGCCGGGCGAGAAGGACTGGGTCCTTGTCGGCCGAAAAGCAGATGCGCGGCCAAGGCTGGAAGACATGATGGATCTTTTCGCGAGGGAGGGCGCGTTTGACGATCTGGCGGTCGCACAGTGCAATACGCTGCCGGTTGCATTCGCAAGCTACGCCGGCACGCGAGAGGATATGCTGCCGGCTTTTTCCGGAGAGGACGCTCTTGTGGAGCCGGAGAACTTCGTTACGCGCGAAGTCGCGCCTGTGGATTGGATAGACTGCGATGCTGTCGACGCGGACATACGCGACGGCGCTCTCCGCGAAATGCGGTCGATGCAGATTGTCCGGCGCATAGTTCTTGTAGGCGATATGCAGGCCGGCCGCCATGACGAAGAGAAGTCGGCGGAGGTCTGGGCGCGTGCGGCGCTGCGGAATCCGGGAGATACGATTCTTGTCGAGCGGTTGGAGCGGCTTTCCGTCAATGCGCAGGCTTTTCTGAAACTCGGCAAGGCTGCCATGGCGGCGCGCTGTTACGATACAATGGCGCAGGTCCGGCCCGACGATCCCATGCCGGTCTACAACTACGCGCTATGCATGCAGCAGCTGGGCAAGGCGGATATCGCCGAGCTGGCGTTTAAACGCGCAAAGGAGCTTTCAACGGGAACATCTCAGGAGGGTGGCGGGAAATGAAGAATGTTTTTGCGGCAATGATGAGCCTTGCCTTTTCGGGCTGCTGGACGTTTGTGCAGAGCGAATATCCTTCGGTGGAGCTTGCAACCGCACCGCAGGGGATCGAGGCGACGGTGCGGCTGTCGGGCTTTGAAGCGACAGTGACCACATATGACGTTGCGTACGGATACACAACGGTGACCGAGCCGTATCCATACCATGACAGGCGCGGCCGATACAGGGAGGCATGGGGCTCGACCACATACAGAACCGAAACATTCGTGCCTCGCACTTCGCCGACGACGGTTTTTCTCGATCGGGCAACCGAGGCCATGGAGAAGGCGGGATTCGTTCTGCGGGCTCCTAATCCACACTATGGCGTCGAAGTCAAATTCGACGGACCTTTCATGGAGGATGGCGACGGTTCGTCAATGGTCTGCTGGTCGCTGTTCACTCTTTTCACCGCCGACAGGGGAATACAGAATTGGCGGGCCAAGCTTAAGATATACGATCTTTGCACAGGCCATCTTTTGATGGAGCATTCATATTCGGAAAGATATCAGGCGACAGTATGGGGGCCCGTGCCGTTTACCGCAGTCGCAGGAACCGATGCGACAAGTCCCGGCAAGATGAAAGGCTGGTGCCTTTCTGCGCTGACCGATCGCGCTGTCGCCGACGCTACGGCTTTCATTGCGAATAGATATGCCTCTACGGAGTCTGGCAAATGAAAAGGTTGCTTGTCGGATATCGCGCCCAGGATCTTTTCGTAAAGGGGCGTCGTGGCGCCAAACGGCCTTCGCCGCTTCTCGAAGGCGACGTAACGTGCCATGTGCTTGACATATATCATCGCCACGCCATAGAGAAGACCCATCATGTCAAGGCGATATGCTCCGCCCATCTCCCCGAAGGGCCGTGGGACGAGATATATTTCAAGACCGGTTCCAAGATCATGAGCGGAGAACTGGCTCTGGATCTGCTTCAGGAAGTGTCGCGCCTTGCGGGCGGGAACCTGAAGCCGCCGCAATTCCATCTCGAGTTCGACGGCAAAGAGCGCGACAGAAATGCATTGCTGGAGAAAGTTCTGGACGACCCCGATCGCGTGCGCAGCTTTTCCGCCAAATGGCGAGCCAGCGTGCCGGGTTGCCCGCCGATCGAGCTGACGAGCTTTCCGGGATGCTTCTGCCATCGCCGTCCCGATGATGGAGGACTCGCTCTGGCGGAGGTTGTGTCGCGGGAACTTGCAAGCCGTGGAGATTCCGGGCGGAAGCTGAAGCTGCTTGACATGGGATGCGGGTGCGGGCTGGTGGGGTTTCTTGTCGCAAGTGCGGTGAAAAACATCGATCTTGTAATGGTTGATTCGCATTCACGGGCCATAGAAGCGACAACTCTGAATTCGAAGAATCTTGGACTTCCTGCGGAGGCGATCCTTTCCGACAATGGAACGCCTGCGCGCATGGACGGTTCGTTCGATGTATTTGTCGGGAATCCGCCGTACTATTCCGACTACAGAATCGCAGAGGTTTTTCTGGATACTGCGGTGCGCTCGCTGCGAACCGGCGGCTTGTGCTACACCGTGGTAAAGAATGATGCGGGGTTGAGACCTCTGCAGGAACGGTATTTCCCCGTTGTGGAGGTAATCAGGCGCAGAGGATACTGCGTGCTGAAGTCGGTCAAGACGGCATGAGGCTTCAAGAAAGGAACCAAAATGAAGAAGATGAACGTTGCCCGGAAGATAATATCCGCCCATCTGGTCGAGGGCGATCCGGCGAAGGATCCGGAGCTCGGAATCCGCATAGACCAGACGCTCACCCAGGACGCCACAGGAACGATGGCGTATCTGCAGTTCGAATCGATGGGCGTTCCCCGCGTGAAGACGGAAATCTCAGTGAGCTACGTCGATCACAATACTGTGCAAATCGGATTCGAGAATGCCGACGATCACGACTTTCTCCAGTCCATCGCCAAGAAGTACGGAGTCGTCTACTCGAAGTGCGGGAACGGTATTTGCCATCAGCTCCATCTTGAGCGATTCGGCAAGCCTGGCACTACGCTGCTCGGCTCGGACTCGCATACGCCAACCGGGGGCGGTGTCGGGCAGATTGCCATCGGCGCAGGAGGCATTGACATTGCCGTCGCCATGGCTGGCGGCGCATTCCACATCCCTACGCCTAAAGTGCGCGCCATCGTTCTGAAGGGCAAACTCAGAAAAGGTGTGTCTGCGAAGGATGTGATATTGACGGTTCTCAAGAAGTTCGGCACCAAGGGCAACGTCGGTTGGATATTTGAATATACCGGCCCGGGCGTGGCCACCCTGGATGTTCCGTCTCGTGCGACGATAGCCAACATGGGAGCTGAACTTGGCGTGACCACCAGCGTATTCCCGTCCGATTCGGTGACCAGGCAATTCCTCGCCGCCCAGGGGCGAGCGAAGGATTTCGTCAAGATTGTCGCGGACAAAGGCGCGGAGTACGACGATGTTTTCGAGATTGATCTCGCCAAGGTCGAGCCTATGATGGCGGCGCCGCACAGTCCGGGGAACGTAGTGACCGTCAAATCGAAGAAGGGGCTCAGGGTCAATCAGATTATGATTGGATCGTGCACAAACTCTTCTTACAGAGACATACGCACGGTTGCCCTGTATCTGAAGGGAAAACATGTCGCGGACGATGTCGAAGTCGGCATAGCATGCGGATCGCGGCAGGTCGTAAACATGCTCGCCAAAGACGGCTCGCTTGCCATATTGCATGCCGCAGGCTGCCGCATGCTCGAGAATGCGTGCGGGTTCTGCATAGGTGCGCACATGAGCCCGAGGACCGGCGCCGTGAGCCTCAGAACCAACAATCGCAATTTCGAAGGACGCAGCGGAACCAAATCGGCGCAAGTCTACCTCGTGTCGCCCGAGACGGCTGCCGCTTCTGCGCTCACGGGCAGGGTGGAGCTTCCGACCGACAAGCCGGTCAAGGCCGTGCCGTCGCCTAAAAAGTTCCCTATAGACGATGCGATGTTCCTTTATCGCAAAACGGCCGGAAAAGGCGTCAAAGGCGCGGCGATAACGAGAGGCCCGAACATTGCGCCCGTCCCCAAGGGCGAACCCCTCGCAAAGGATATAAAGGGAGTCGCGACAATCAAGGTCGGCGATAAGATTACGACAGACCACATCATGCCGGCAGGAGCGCGTTTGAAATTCCGCTCGAACATTCCGCAGTATGCCAAGTTCGTTTTCGAGCCGTGCGATCCGGACTTCCACGACAAGTGCATGGCCAACAAGGAGGCAGGTCTTGCCAATGTCATAATAGCGGGTGAAAGCTACGGGCAGGGCTCTAGTCGCGAACATGCCGCACTGTGCCCCATGTATCTTGGAGTAAAGGCTGTAATAGCGAAGTCCATAGAGCGTATACACCGGGCAAATCTGATAAACTTCGGTATTGTGCCGTTTGTGTTTGAGAATCCCGCCGACTATGACAAGGTGCGGGCAGGGGCCAGTCTAGACATGCGTGGAATCCGTGCTGCGATTGAAGGGGATGGACGGTTGCCGGTCAAATGCGGCAAGGAGTCTTTCGTCATACGCACGAGTCTTTCCGGCCGTGAAAAGCATCTTGTGCTGTGCGGCGGTTTGCTCGCAAGTCTGTAGCCCGCCGGCAGGCTGTTACAGAAGTTCCAGCAATATGGAGTCGCACACTTCCGTCCCCCGTCGGGTGAGACGGTAGCGTGTGCGGTTCTTTACGACAAGGCCCTTGTTTGCGAAATCATCGAGAGTCACGGCCCATTCGGGGTGGCCTGACGTGTCAAGTCCGTCGGCGGTTCGCAGACTGAACAGGCGACGCTCGCGTTCATCCTCCTTTGGAGTCAGCGTTTCGGCTGCGCGGCCGTCGACGGTACGGGTCAGGCCAAGTCGTCCGTGGGCGCCTTCGCCTATGCCTATATAGTCTTCTCCCAGCCATACGGACATGTTGTGGCGACATTCAAAACCGGGTGCCGCATAGTTTGAAATCTCATAGCGCCTCAATCCGATGGAGGCAAGAAAATCGGCCACTTCGCCAATCTTGTCGAGAACTTCGTCATCCGACGGGAATGTGATATCGGCGGCCCGTCTGGACAGGATGGATTTGTCTTCAAGAATCAAGGAATATACGGAACAGTGCTTCAGGCCCCATGAGTAAAGACCCTTGATTCCGGACATGTCGCAGCCGTCGCCCGGATAGCCGACGATAAGGTCTATCCCTGCGTTGTCGAAGTGGCGGCGTATGGTCGCAAACGCTTTTTCCGCCGCTTCGGCAGTATAGCCTCTGCCCATATGCGCAAGAGTCGGATTGTCCAGCGACTGCACTCCCATTGAAATCCTGTTGACTCCAATTGATGCAAGGGCGTCCATTCGTTCGTCGGAAACATCAAGCGGATGCAGTTCGACGGTGAACTCGCACGTGTCGCACATCAGAGGCCGCAGGACCGGTGCAAGCGGGGTCAAGTCGCACATGGCGGGCGAACCGCCGCCGAAGTAAACGGTGGTCAGAGAACCTGGCGCAAGATCGAGCGAAGACAGATCGCTTGCGAGCTTGTTGACATAATCGGCGCGCATCGCTTCCGAACTGCCCGCACGCGAATGCAGGGCGCAGTATGTGCATTTGCGGCGGCAGAACGGGAAGTGCGCGTACAGGTTCAAGAGAAGTGCTTTTTGAGTTGTGCGATCCTGTTTGTCTTTTCCCAAGGGAAGATGTCTCGTCCAAAGTGACCGTACGCAGCGGTGTCTTCATAACACCATCCCTTTGGCTTGGCGAGGCCAAGGTCTTTTGTCAGCGCGTACGGCCTGAAGTCGAATACGCTTCCGCCGGAGAGCATTTTTTCCAGCCCGGCATCGGTTATGCCCTCCCTTGCCGTGTGGAAAGTCTTGACGCAGAAGCTTACGGGTTTGTCAATGCCGATTGCATAGGCGACCTGTATCTGGCAACGGCCGGCAAGGCCGGCTGCGACTATGTTCTTTGCCGCGTAGCGCGCGTAGTATGCTGCCGACCGGTCGACTTTGGATGGATCTTTTCCGCTAAAGGCGCCACCTCCGTGTGCGGCCATGCCGCCGTATGTGTCAACGATGATTTTGCGCCCGGTCAGGCCAGAATCGCCGCACGGGCCTCCAACGACGAATTTGCCGGTCGGATTGACGAGAAAGCGCGTCTTCGGGGTTATCAGGCCCGTCTTCGAAAGAAACTCGCGCGAAAGTTCCTTCAATTCATCGTACCGGGCTTTCTTTGCGCCTTCTTTGGTCGTCTGGTGCGAAAGCACAACGGTGTCGATTCTCGAAGGGCGACCGTTTTCATACACTACCGAGAGCTGGCTTTTGGCGTCGGGACGCAGCCACGGAAGAGTGCCGTCGTGACGGAGCTTTGCAAACATTCTGAGCAGCGCGTGCGAGTATACTGTCGATACGGGCATGAAGCTCTCGGTTTCGTTGGTCGCATAGCCGAACATCATGCCCTGGTCGCCGGCGCCTTGCCGCTCGAGGACGGCACGGGATACTCCTCTGTTGATGTCCGGAGACTGCCCGTGGATGAATGAGCTGTAGCGGAAATTCGTCCAGCTGAAATGCTCGTCAGGCGCATCGTATCCAATCTTTTTCACGACACGTCTGGCGATGGCTTCCGTGTCTATTCCTTGAAAGCCTTTGCATGTAATCTCGCCCATGTTGACGACAATGTCCGGGCCTACCATTGTTTCACATGCCACATGTGCTGCAGGGTCTGCTTTGATGCACGCATCAAGGATAGCGTCGGATATCTGGTCTGCGACTTTGTCGGGATGCCCCTCGGAAACGGACTCCGAAGTGAATACATGGCTATGGCTGTACTTGTTCATGTGCGTATTATACCAAATAGCCGGCAACGGTGCTTGCGGCAAGATGCCGCGAGAAGAGTGGGACAAGTTCGTGACAAGTTGCGAGGCCGCTTTTCATGCTATCCTGTCGCCGCCCCTGCGGGAATGAGTCAAGGCCAACCAATGCCTGACCAGGATGTAACATGACAATTTGATACACACCTCGATCCTCCGCCGGATGATGGAGAATCGTTTTTCGCACTATAGTGTGCCCCGGTTGCGCGGGCGGGGAGAATATGATACAATAACGGCGAAATCTTGAACAAGGGAAATGTTGAATGGCAGGCGCAAAAGGAGCTAAGAGGCCGTTGGCCACGGGCAGCCGCGCGACAAAAGCGCGGCGCCGTTCCGCGCATGTCATGAAGCCGGAGTATCTCGCCGAGATAGAGCGCATGCGGCTCATGGATGACGACTTCATGTCGAAGTGCCTTGAGAATGCGCCC
>CACYQU010000056.1 GCA_902776615.1 uncultured bacterium | reverse complement strand
GAAAGGGCGTGTCGGCGTGGAGAACTACCGCTTCGGAAAAGTCGTATGCGACATTGTGGCGACGGCGGACGAGATAAGGGTCAAGAGCAACCTTCCGTTAACTCTTGTCGCAGACGGGCGCCGTTTGGCGGTTGCTTCTGGCGACAACGTATTCAACAGGCGCGAGTAGGTGGATATAGACAAGGAGAGTGGCTGCGATGCAGAGCGCGTCGCCATGCGGCTTTTCGCCGAATTCGGCGAAAGGCTCTACAACACTGCGTTCTTGATGTGCCGGAACGCGTCCGACGCCGAGGATCTCGTTATGCGGACGATCGAGCGCGCCGTGAGCCGTTTCGGGCAGTACGACGACACGCGCGCGGTATTCCCTTGGCTGTGCGGAATATTGACGAACTTTTACCGCATGGATCTTCGCGGCAAAGGGCGCAATGCGCTCGATTTCATGTCCGACCCGCCCGAGCCGACCGATGAGCGGCCCGATCCGGCGGAGGTTCTGGCGCGGGAGGCGGATGCGCGGGCGGTGCAGAAGGCGGTTGCGAACCTGCCGGAACGCTATCGCGCGCTCGTCGTTTTGCGGTATTTCGACGACATGACGGTTCCTCAGATCGCCTCTGCGCTCGTTCTGCCGGAAGGCACGGTGAAGCGGCTTCTGCACGAGGCTCGATCGCGCATCAGGCGGGAGCTGACTGGGAAAGGCGCAGCGGAGGCGAACGGTTGAGCGAAAGGGTGCATATAAGGATTATGAAGGGCAAGATGAAGAACGACAGAATATTCAAGCGCGAGGAAGGGCGGCTTCTGGCGGCGGCGCTTAAGGCGCGAGAGTTCCGTCAGCCCCTGCCAGACGGCATGGACGAGCGGCTCCGTGCGCGTGTTCGCGCGGGGGAGGGCGGCGGCAGGCGCTGGTGGAAGGTCGCGGCGAGCGTTGCGGCGATTGCGTCGTTCGCAGCGTTCGCGGCGACGGTTGCCGTGAAGTTCGCGGGCGGCGGCGGCGAAAAGGCTGCGCAGGCGCTCGTCGAGGTCGCGGCGGACGAGACATTCGAGGAAATCTTCAGCGAAGAACTTGCGGAACTCAAAAAACAAGAGGAGATACAAGCCATGAACACAAGAGCAGTCAAAGGTCTTGCGGCGGGCGCGCTCGTCGCGGCAACCGCGTTTACCGTTCCGTCGGCGCAAGGCGCGGTGCGCTCCAGCGTCTTCGACGACGTGAAGGTGTGGTACAAAGGCTCGGCGGGCAACGCCGTCGGAACGAAGGACGTTGACTCCAACTCCGGCGGCACCTCGAAGATCATGAACCTCACCGACCTCTCCAGCGGCAAAGCCCATGGCGGCATCTACAACTACTGGGCCTGGCGAATGAACTATGCCAATGAGAAGGTCGATTGCCCATATGCAGGAGTAACGCTCGATTCGACGCCATGCATGGTTGTGCCGATGTTTCTAACTTCGACAGGAAAGAAGGAAGACGTCGCCATGACAATCAACGGAATTGACGTGACGCGGACTGTCTGGACAGGCCGCCGCTTCTGCAACCTGTACTTCACCAACTGGATGAGCGACTGGGGGAGTAACACGGTTTGCTCCAATTGGACGTGCGTATTGCGCTTCCGCTCCGATAGGGTGAATGCTGTCGGCGGAAACTGCAACAAGATCATCGACATCGGTTCCATTTGGTCTGCCACAGCCGGCAGGGCAACAGGAGTCAACTTCCTTCTCAACACGCCGAATCCCGATGCGAATGGCGTTCTCGACGATTACGCATCTCCGCGCACATTCGTCACGACAACGCAGAAAAACTACACGGGCATCAAAATCAAGAACAACCGTTGGGTAGATTGCGCGCTTGTAGTGAACGGCCAGACGCTTACCATGTGGTTCTGCTGGAACGACGGCACCGACGAAGCACCCGTCAACAGGCTCGCGAAAGTGTCCGAAACCTATCCGACAACGGCTGGTTTGCCGACCATCGCAGGAGGATGCCGCGTCAATTTGGCGTCCACGGGCAACGAGTCTTTCAACGGTTCCTACACGAATGGTGTTTATAGTTCCGCGTTGGCAAATAAAGGGTTTCAGGGAGCGTTCCACCAGATTGCGTTCTGGGACAGGACGCTCAGCGACTACGAAATCCGCGAGGCGATGGCAGGCGGAACGAGCCGTCCGAACCTTGTGCAGGTCGGCATCGAAGGAAACGACATAAAAGAGTTCGCGGCAACGCCGAGCAAGACCAGCGTTGCGACGGACGGCGACTGGGAGAACTTGAACCCTACGCTTACGGCCGCGAACTCGAGCGCGACTATTACGTTCAACTGCCCTGCGCTGTGGGCAGGTCTGCCGCAGTACCTGCGTCTTCCGATGGCAAGCGCATCGTCGTCGGGCGCGGTTGACATCACTCTTAACGGCACAACTCTTGGCACGGCGAATGTATATCCTGGCAAGACATCGTTTGTCTACATCGAAGAGAGCAAGATACTCTCAGGCGCGAACACGCTAGTTCTCACTCGTGCAAGCGGCGAAGCGCTTGTGTTTGACGCTGTGACGCTCGGTGGCTCTTGGAGATTCGGCGAGACCATCAGCTCCTTCTCGTATCAGAATAATGCTACGGACAATCCGGACAATTATCTCTTCAACCCAGCATGCGGCTCGGATGAAATACATCATAGAGGGCTGCTTGCCGGCAAAGGCAATGAAACTTACTTCGACTTCTATTTGCCTGCCGATCTGGTCGGCAAGTGCCGTGGAGTCTTCGCGACAAGGTCTCAAAACACGTCTGGGGAGGAGAAAAACTTCGCATTCTACGTTAACGACGCGAAGGTAGGCGACTACAAGTTGAAAGGCGGGGTGACGACAGAAGTCAAAGTTTCCCAGGATGCGCTCGTCGCGGGCTGGAACAGGCTTTCGTGGATGTCGGCCAGCGGCGGAGACTGGGCGAACATCGACTGGCACAAGTTCACCGTCCTGCCGCCGGTAAAGGGGCTTATGATCATCATCAAGTAGGCGAAGCGAAGGTGTTTTAGGATGGAACTTACGCGTAGAGGCTTTTTGGCTGGCGCGGGCGCGACCGTCGCCGCGCTTGCAGGCGCGAGCGGAGAGGCGGAAGGGCATGATCCGAATCTCGTCGCGCTTCTGGCCGACATTCATCTGCTGGACAACTCGGTGCGCTGGAAGAACGGTCCGACGCAGTCGAGCGTTGTTCTGCCGCAGCTCGTGAAGGAGATCCTGGCCATCAGGCCGCTGCCGGCGAATGCCGTCGTGCTGGGCGACTTTTCGGCTTCGAGCGGTTGGGACGAGGATTTCCGTCTTGCGGCTTCGTCCCTCAAGCCGCTTGCGGAAGCCGGGATCGCGCTTTCGTTCGCGATGGGCAACCACGACAACCGTGCGGCGTTTATGCGCACATGGCCCGAATACAAGGAGCGTCTCCTTGTGCCGGACAGGATCGTTTCCAAGGTTTCGACCCCGAACGCCGACCTCATCCTGCTCGATACGCTGAAGTGTCGCGAAGGAATGGACTGGGCCGAGCCGAAGGACGGGGGAAACTTCGTCGAAGGCGCGATGGACGACGCCCAACGCGAATGGCTGCGCGGCGAACTTGGCGCGACGGCGCGTCCCACGTTTCTCTGCGCGCACCATTGTGCGCGGGAGGCCGGGATTGTGCGGGATGCAGTGATTGCGCCGACCGTCTTCGGCTATATCTTTGGCCATGAGCACACGGTCGCCGAGAGTTTCCTGCACGATGGCTACTCCAATTCGCAGACGGTCCAGACGGCGACGCTCCCCTCGGGCGGATACTGGGGCGACATAGGATACGCGCTTTTCAGAACGTTCCCCGACCGGGCGGAGCTCACGTTCCGCCAGACGGATTTTTACTTCAACCGCCGCTGGGCCGACAGACCGCGGCCGAAGAACTGGCTCGAGCGCGTAAAGGCGCACGACGGACGAAAGGCGACATTCTGGTTCGACAAGCCCGGCAACTTCTACAAAACATGACCAGGATTCTTTCGCTATTGTTCGTCTCCGCCGCATGCGCGGCGCAACCGTGCGGCGCGGCATGGACGCTGCAGACCGAGGAAGGCGGCGACGTCCTCTTTCCGGCGGGCGATGCGAAGTTCCAGCCGATGCGCCGCCGCGCGGACGATTCGTTCAAGCGTTATGTCGCCAAGGTGGAGGCTGATTCCAGTGACGCGTCGAAGCCGCGCCTGAGGTGGACCTTCCCGCAGCGAAGCGAGGGCGAGAAAAATGTGATCGTGCTGTCGCTCACGGCTGAGAACTGGGCAGGAGGAAAATGCGAGACGGACGCGAAAACCATTGTGATTCCGGCGGAGCACGAGAAGGGGAGGAACATCCACATCGCCGGACACGAGGCGCGCACGTTCTGCTTCAAGGATCCTCTCGGCAGGTCTTTTCGCCTCGACTTCGGCGAGACCGTGCGGCTGCATGCGATGGATGGCCGCGAGTGGAACATGGACGAGTTCATCTTCCGCTTCTACTGCGCAGGCGACGAAGTGACGGCGGTTCTGGACGCGGGCGGCCCCGTATCGGTCTCGGCGTGCGATCCGTTCGTGATAGAGGCCGGCGAGAAGTGGATCCCGCTTGCCGTCTCGACCGACATAAAGGAGGGAAGCGCGCTCGACTTCTCCGGCGTCGTGCCGACAGTCGCGCCGTGCCGTCGCGTCGTCGCGCGCGGCCGCCATTTCGAGTTCGAGGATTCGCCGGGCGTCGCGCGCCGGTTTTACGGCGCGAACATCTGCCGGGACGCAAACTTCGCCAAGAAAGAGATTGCCGAAAAGTTCGTCCATCAGCTCAGGCTGCGCGGCTACAATTCGCTGCGCCTGCACCATCAGGACAAAGGGCTTGTCGAAGGTTCGGCGGACGGCACGACGATCAACCCGTCCCGGCTCGACAGGATGGACGCGCTTCTCGCGGCCTGTGGACGCGAGGGAGTGCATGTCGCGACCGATCTTTTCGTGTCGCGCAGGATTCCGCGCCGCGAGATCGGGCTGGATGCGGAGGGCTTCGCCGGAATGGGCGAATACAAGGCGCTCATCCTCGTGGACGAGGCTGCGTTCTCCAACCTCTGCGCGTTCGCGCGGCAGTGGATGACGCATGTCAATCCCTATACGGGCCTCAGATGGGCAGACGACCCCACGCTCGCCTTCCTCGCGTTCGTGAACGAAGGGCATGTCGGTGCGGACGGGGTCGAAACGCTGCGCAAGATGCCGCAATATGTAGAGGCTTGGCGGAGATGGACGGCAGAGACCGGGTGCAGCATCGCCGAACTGCCAGCCGGCAAGCCGTGGGACAAGACTCCCGAAATGGAGGCCTTTTCGCGCTTCGTCGCTTCGCTCGAGGCGCGGTTTGCCGCGCGCATGCGCGCATTCCTGAAAGACGAGCTTGGCGTGAAGGCGCTGCTTTCAGATATGAGCGCGGGTTTCGAGCGCGAACCGTTCCGTGCAGTCAGGGCGGAGTGTCTCGATTATGTCGACCAGCACTGCTATTGGGATCATCCGTCATTCCCCGGAGAAGCGTGGCAGACGCCCGTAAAGAGCCTGAACACGAATCCCTTGAAATCGCGCGAGGCGAATGTGCTTGAGCTTTGCTCGCGTGTTGCGCTGAAAGACAAGCCGTTCGTTTCGACGGAATTCAACTTTGCGGGGCCGGGCGAATACCGGCATATGGCCGCGCTTGTCGCGGGTTCGCAGGCGGCGCTCGAGGACTGGTCCGGGATTTGGCGCTTCGATTGGGGCGGCAGTCCGTGGGAGATGGCTCGCTTCAACGAGGCGCGGGCGGGGATTTTCGCCATATGCGGCGACGCGCTTTCGCGCGCCGACGAGCGCGTGGGGATGTGTCTGTTTCTGCGCGGCGACCTTAAGCCGGGCGAAGGAGGCGGCGAGGTTGCGGCGGATCGCGAAAAAGGATCGCTTTCGGTCGCTACAGCCCGTACGTGCGGCGGCTTCGCCGAGGACGGACGCATAATGGCGGGCGCGGTCGCGGCACTTTGCGACAAGGGTCCGGTCGCGGTGTGGGCCACGTCGCTTGACGGCGAGGCGCTTGGACGGTCGCGGCGGATTCTCGTGGCGCATCTCACCGACCTCGCGAACAGCGGCGACACGTACGAGGACGGGTCGCGGCAGGTGCTTCTGCGCTGGGGCAAACCGCCCAGCCTCGTGCGCGCGGGCGTTGCGCGGCTCGCGCTGGCGCTGGGGAAGGGCGAGTTCAAAGTCTATGCGCTCGACACATCGGGCGGGCGCGTGCGCGAAATACCGTGCAGAATGCACAAGGGGCGGCTCAGGTTCGACGCCAACGTGGCGGCCGATCCCGCGAACGCCACGTTCCTGTACGAGATAGCAAGGCGCTAGCAACGCGCGATTATGGTATAATAACCATTGCCAATGGAGGAATCATGGAGATGGATCAGATGAAGCAAGTATGCCGCAAAGGCGAGAAAACCGTGCGCAAGGCGATGGTGTCTGCTGCGTTTCTGGCGCTAGGCGCGCTGCCGCTTGTTGCGGGTGTGTTGGATGACGCATGGCTCAAGGGCACGACAAACAAAGACCCTCTGACATACAAACCCGGCGAGGAGATCGTTTTTTCGATCGAGCCTATGGGCGTTGCGGGCGAAATTCCGGAAGGCGCCTACACGATCAAGTGGAAGCGTTCCGACGACTACGGCAACTTCGAAAGCGGAGAGGCGCCGTTCACGTCCGCGCCGTTCGTGTACCGTACAAGCCTCGACAAGCCGGGATTCGTGCGGCTGGAGGCGTATGTGGCGGATGGCGAAGGCAAGCGCGTCAAGAGGCGCTTCATCGGCGACGCGACCACGCCCGAGGGACGCAAGGCGATGAACGCCTTCGAGAAGTCCAAGAAGGACGTCTTCTTCGACGGAGGCGCCGGGGTGGATGTGGATTCGCTTGCCACTGCGCCCGAACCGGCGGATTTCGACGGGTTCTGGGCTCGCCAGTTCGCCCGTCTTGACGCGGTGCCGATACGCGACGAGCGCGTGGAGATCGCGTCGCCGAATCCTGCCGCGCGCATGTATGCAGTGAGGGTGGATTGCGCCGGGCTGCGCCCGGTTACGGGCTACCTTTCCGTTCCGAAGGCCGCGGACGGGGGCGCGAAGTTTCCGTGCAGGCTCGAAACCCACGGCTACAGCGGCGACAATTGCGTGCACGACAGACCGAAATGGTGCCCCGCAGACGAGGTGTTCTTGAGCATCAACGCCCACGGGCTGAAGCTCGCAGAGTTTGGCGCAACCGAAGCCGACACGAAAGCGCTGCGGTGGGAGATACGCTCGAACGGCCACACGTATGCGTTCGATCCTGCGCAGAACAAAGATCCCGAAACAGCGTATTTCAACGGCATGGTGCTGCGCGTAAAGAGGGGCCTGCAGTATCTGAAGTCGTTGAAGGAATGGAATGGGCGCGATCTCTTCGCGAACGGCGGAAGCCAGGGCGGCCTGCAGACCATTTGGGCCGCAGGATGCGGCGAAGGAGTGACGGTGGCCGATTCGGCGATAACATGGTGCTGCGACATGTACATGAACGATGCAAGGCTCGACAAGAAGGCGTCCGGCGATCATTGGTACATCCGCTGCGTGGAAGGCATTCCGTATTACGACGCGGCCAACTGGGCGAAGCGCATTCCCGCGACATGCCGCACGTGCATCTCGCGAGCCGGGCTGGGCGACTATTGCTGTCCGCCGATGGGGCTTGCGAAGCTTTGGAACAACATTCCGGGCGAAAACAAGACCATTGTTTGGGTTCAGGGTTCCGAGCATGGATATGTGCCGCCGCCGTACGAGGGTCGCGACTTCCGCCGCGGCAGATGACACGCGCGACGGAATTTTTGGTATAATAGCACCCCGTTCACGAAAGAAAGACGAACGGCGATGTGGAATTACTCTGAAAAAATGATGGATCATTTCCGGAATCCCCGGAATGTAGGCAAAATAGACAATCCCGACGGAACGGCGACAGTCGGTTCCCTGGCTTGCGGCGACGCCCTCCAGTTCCAGTTCAAGCTCGGCGCCGACGGGAAAATCGCCGAGGCGAAATTCCAGACCTTCGGATGCGCCAGTGCGATTGCGTCCAGTTCGGCTCTTACCGAGATGGTGATAGGCAAAACGCTTGAAGAGGCGAAGAAGATCACAAATCAGCAGATAGCCGACTATCTGGGCGGGCTTCCGCCGCAGAAGATGCACTGCTCCGTGATGGGGCGCGAGGCGATGGAGGCTGCAATCAAGAACTACGAAACCGGCGAGAACGCCGACAGGAATCTTGAAGAGACGGTGCTTTGCACGTGCTACAATGTATCCGAGAACGAGGTAAGGCGCGTCATAACCGAGAATTCGCTCACGACTGTGGAAGAAGTCACGAACTTCACCAAGGCAGGCGGCGGTTGCGGCAAGTGCATTCCCAAGATCCAGGCGATACTTGACGAGATCAACGGATCGGGGGGCAAATGAAGCTCGGGTTCGACAACGAAAGGTATCTTCAGGAGCAATCCGAGGAGATCCGCAGAAGGGCCGGGCGTTTCGGCAAGCTGTATCTGGAGTTCGGCGGAAAGCTGATGAACGATTTCCACGCCGCGCGGTGCCTGCCCGGCTACGATCCAAACGTGAAGCTGAGGCTTCTGCAGACGCTCAAGGATCACGCCGAGGTCATTCTCTGCATCTACGCGGGCGATATCGAGCGCAAGAAGATGCGCGCGGATTTCGGCATAAGCTACGATGCGGACGCGATGAAGCTCATCGACGATCTGCGCAATCTGGGGTTGCTTGTGAGGGGCGTCGTGATAACGCGCTATCAGGAGCAGCCCGCCGTGCAGCTGTTCAGGGCGAAGCTCGAGCGCCGCGGAGTCAGGGTGTACTACCACTACAAGACTGCGGGATATCCGGCGGACGTCGATACAATAGTTTCCGACATGGGCTACGGAAAAAACGAGTACGTCAAGACCGAAAGACCGATCGTCGTAGTGACTGCGCCCGGCCCAGGTTCGGGAAAGTTCGCGACCTGCCTCACGCAGATATACCACGAGTACCGCCAGGGGAATGTAGCCGGGTATTCGAAGTTCGAAAGCTTCCCTGTCTGGAATCTGCCGCTCGACCATCCGCTCAACATCGCCTACGAGGCCGCGACCATCGACCTCAAGGACAAAAACATGATCGACCCGTACCATCTTGAAGCGTACGGGAAAGAGACGGTCAACTACAACCGGGATGTAGATGCGTACCCGTTGCTGGTGGCGATATGGCAGAAGATGACGAAGGGTCCGTGCCCCTACAAGTCGCCCACGGACATGGGCGTGAACCGCATAGGCTTCGGCATAATCGACGACGAGGTGGTGAGGTTCGCCTCCAAGCAAGAGGTGATACGCCGCTTCCTCCGCTATCAGTGCATGTTCGCCGAAGGTTCGACCGATCGCGATTCCGTAGAGCGGGCGAAGCAGCTTATGGATTCGCTCGGCCTGCGGACGGAAGATCGCGTGGTCGTCGAGGCGGCGCGGCGCGCTGCGGAAGAGGCGCAGATCGCAGGCAAAGGCAAGGCGGGCGGAACGATCGTCTCCGGCGCGGCAATCCAGCTCCATGACGGACGCATTGTGACCGGCAAGAACTCCGACGAGATGCACGCGGCGGCGGCGGCTGTAATCAACGCCGTGAAGACGCTTTCCGGCATACCGGCGAAGATACCGCTGATCGGGCCTTACATCATCCAGGCGGTGTCGCACATGAAGCAGGATATCCTCAAAGTCGGCTACACGTCGCTGAATCTCGACGAGGCCTTGATAGGCCTTGCGATTTCGTCGGCGACGAATCCGGCCGCGCAGATAGCGATGGAGAAACTGAACGAGTTGCGGGGTTGCGAAGTGCACATGACGCATATGGTCACGCCCGGCGACCAGGCGGGTTTGAGGCGTCTTGGGTGCAGATACACATCCGATCCATACTACGCGACGAACGCGCTCTTCACGGGCGAGCAGTAAGGCGCGCGGAGGAAAGGGCCGATTTGCCATGATAGCCTACATAAAGGGGGTTCTCGCCGAAAAGGAGCCGACGCGAGTCGTCGTGGAGGCGGCAGGCGTAGGGTACGAACTTACGATACCTCTTTCGACATTCGACCGGTTGCCGCGAACTGGCGCAGAAGTGAAGCTTCTCGCATTCCACAGCGTCCGCGAGGACGACGAGGCTCTCTTCGGCTTCGCGACGGAGGCCGAGAAGGCGATGTTCGCCAAACTGACATCCGTGTCGGGCGTAGGCCCGAAGATAGCGATAGCGATTCTCTCCGGGTCGTCGATCGGCGAACTCTCGCTTGCCATTGCAAGCGGCAACGCCAAGCGCATATCGTCCATAAAAGGAGTCGGGAAAAAGACGGCCGAGAAGATATGCATCGAGCTCAAGGACAAGGTGAACGCAATCGAGGCGCTTGCCTCGTCCGGACGGGAAGGAGCGGGCGGCGCGGCCTCGTCGCCTGCGCTCCACGATGCGATTCTCGCGCTCTCGGCGCTCGGCTTCAACGAGGAGACGGCGAACAAGATGGTATCGGGCGTGATAGCCGCGCACCCGGATGCGAAGGACGTTGAAACCATTGTCCGCGAGGCTCTTAAAAGGTAATGATACAGCAAAAGAAAGGGAAGGGTTCCTGACATGATGAACGCAAGATTGAAGACCATCGCAATGTCACTGGCGGCGTTTGCCGCATTTTCCGCTTTGGCGGAGAAGGTGTATCTGTGGCCCGAGGGTCGCATGCCCGACGAGCAGCCCGGCCAGATCGCGGCCATGACCGACGTGTCGAATGCGCCAGGGTTCAATCCGGACGAGTGGCGCCGGCCGTACATCGACTGGATGCCGCCACCGAAAGCCGAGGGAAAGACGGATGTCTGCGTCATTCTGATCTCTGGCGGAGCATACACAAAACAGTGCGACGTGAAGCATGTGGATGATTGGAGCCGCCGACTCGCGGAGCTCGGCGTGACATGCGTAAATCTCGTTCACCGCACGCCACGTCCCGAGGGGCTGCCGATATACCAGAGCGCGTGGGAGGACGGCCAGCGCGCCGTGAGGCTTGTGCGCCGCGAGGCCGAAGCGCGCGGGTTCAGCCCCGACAAGATAGGCACGATGTCGATGAGCGCGGGCTCGCATCTGGCGACGCTTCTTGCGACAAGTTCGCTTACGCCGGCCTATGAACCGGTCGATGAGGCGGACTCTACGCCGTGCAACATCAATTTCGCCTGCACGTTCGCCATTGCATACGGCATGACAGACGGCTACGGCGTTCCGAACACGCGTGACGGCGACGCGCCCGACGTGACGCTTTCGGACGTTTTCAGGTTCGACGAAAAGACGTGTCCCATGTGGATGTCGCACGGCGGCGAGGATATATATTCACCGCTCAGTTCGACACACGTCTTCCGCAGACTGCGGCAGATGAAGATACCAGCAGAACTCCATCTCTATCCGGACAAGGGCCATACGGTGATTGGTTTCGACCGTGCCGTGGAGTTCATGCGCCAGATGGACTTTCTCCCGCGCGAGCCGGAGGTTGCCTTAATGGGCAGATTCCCCGACGACTCCGCGCGTGCGTTCCACCAGAAAGAAAACATCTGGCCCGAAGGCGCCATGCCAAACGTGCAGACCAACCAGTGCACGCCATATATCGAGTGGCACATACCTTCAAACCTTACGACTCGCGCGATACAGATCATCTATTCCGGCGGCAGCTACAAGGGCAACAGTCCGGACGGGTTCGAAGTCGCTCCTGCGCGGCGTTATCTGAACGAGAAGGGCATGACGGTCGTCACGATGAAATACCGCACTCCGCGTCCGGCGCCGCCGCTCGCGAAGCACACTACCGCCTGGCAGGATCTTCAGCGCGCCATCAGAATCGTGCGCAGCGAGGCGGAGTCGCGCGGGCTCGACCCGGACAGAATCGGCATCATGGGTTCGTCGGCGGGCGGACATCTCACGCTCATGGGCGCCACCAGTTCGCGCCACCGCGCGTATTGGCCGAAGGACGCCATCGACAAGATACCATGCAATGTGCAGTGGGCGGTTGCCATCTATCCGGCATACGCCTTGACCGATGGACTCGATTGGCACAACACGAGCAGCGGAACGGATGATTCCGCACGGCTCGCGCCGGAGTTTTCGTTCGATCTTTCCACGCCGCCGATGCTCTTCGTTCACGGCGAGGCCGACCACTGGGCCGCAATGAACTCCGTAAAGGCGTGGGAGCAGCTCCGCCGGATGGGCATACAGAGCGAACTCCATACGCTTGCAACCCGTTCGCACTGCTTCCAGCGCGCCGCTTCGCCAGGGACGGGCAGTTATACCTACATTGACCGGATCTGGGAATTCCTCTCGGCCAAAGGCTTCAACAAGTAGCCGCATATCCTGTACAGATGCTCGACAAGGTCTTTGTCGAGCGTCTGTTCCAGATAGGGTATTATCTTGTGGCGCACTTTGTTGCGCTCGATCGAGAGGTCGCCGTTTGTGGCGTCTTCGCGCCATTCCTCGCCGTACTTGCGCAGGTAATCCTTCAACTCCGCGTCACGGCAGCCGAGGAGCGGCCGGACGAATCTTATCGAGCCGACCTGCGACGTCTCCTTTATGCCGGCGAGGCCTTCCGGCCCCGATGCGCGACGAATCCGCATAAGGAATGTTTCTGCGACATCGTCCATGTGATGGCCTGTTGCGATAGCGTCCAGCCCGAGCGACGCCACGCATTTCTCGAAGAAGGCCAGCCGCACGCGCCGCGCCGCCATTTCGACCGACTCGCCTTTCGCGGGGCGCACTTTTGCATGCAGGCCCTTGAAGGGCACGCCGAGTCGCTTTGCCAACGCGCGCACGAAACGGTACTCTTCCTTCGCCTCCGGTCGCAGACCGTGGTCCACATGCAACACGACGAAGCGTTTGGCGGCATTGCGTTTGGTGCCGCCTTTCGTGAGAAGAAACGCGAGCGCAACCGAATCTGACCCGCCGCTGACGGCGAGTCCGATTCTTCCGCTTGGCAATATGCGTCTGTTGACTTTCATTCAGTTCGTATTTTACCATATTTCCGTCGTGCCGCTCAAACGGGGAGGCGTGTCAAATAGAAAAGACACTCTGTAAGTAGCTTGGTGGTTGCCAGCGTCTTTACCCACTGTCGCGGTTGCGCGGGCGGGGAGAATATGATAGAATATCGACGCAATCTTGAAAAAGGGAAATGTTGAATGGCAGGCGCAAAGACAGTTAAGAGGCCGTTGGCCACGGGCAGCCGCGCGACAAAAGCGCGGCGGCGTTCCGCGCATGTCATGAAGCCGGAGTATCTCGCCGAAATCGAGCGCATGCGGCTCATGGATGACGACTTCATGTCGAAGTGCCTTGAGAATGCGCCCGAGTGCATCGAGCTGATGTTGCAGATCATTCTGGGCAAGAAG
>CACYQU010000055.1 GCA_902776615.1 uncultured bacterium | reverse complement strand
GGCTCCGGAATATGCAGGCGGCTACAGCCATTTCGGCTGGTACAGGAAAAACGGCAGCCGCGTCCAAGAGACGGATATCATCGAAGGCGACGAGACGCTCGATGGTCGCTGGACTCTTCGCGCGTTCAACGATGCCTGGAACTGCCAAGAAATTGCATTCTCGACCAACGGCGTTTCAGGGTGGACTATAGACACTAAAACGCATATTGCACAAAGCGAAGAACTTCCTAAAGCCTACGAGGATCTGATTGCTTCTTTAAATATGATTGTCGATAACCCAGGTAAACTTTCCGTTGTATGGGACATATGCAAGATTGCAGAAATGGATGATGCTAGTGAAAGATTGATATCGCTGAACTTCGCGCATAAAGATATGAACCCTCTCCGCGTATTGTATGGCGGAAAATCTAGAATTGGATGGAGTCCTTTCACGGAAGACATAGAACCTAGCGAGCAATATAATATATATTATCAGCGTCAACAGTTTGCCGAGTACGATGGCTTTGACGACTGCGGTTGGGTGAAGGATGTACAGTTTACTCCTGCAGCCGCAACGACTTCAATTGACGATTGGGCGTCTTTCCGTTCGCGGCGCGGTTTGGACGACTGGCGGCGCAGAGCCTTGGGCGACTGTCGAGACCAACAAGGAATGGGCCGCCGCCGGGTCGATCGCCGATGGACGCTCCAGCTGGGTCCGGCTGGATATTCCGCCTGCAAAGGGAGTTCTCGAATTCAAGTGGCGCGTGAGCGGCGAGACCGGCTATGTCGACACAAACGGCGTGTATCAGGTATGCGACTACCTCGAGTTCTCGGATGGTTCCAGCCCGGCAGGGCCGTTGCGCACAGAAGGCTCGACAAACGGTTTCGAAACCGTCGTCTGGACGAACAACATCGAATCGGCGCATTCCTTCAAGTGGCGCTATGTAAAGGACGGCGATACGCGGGCGGGCGAGGACGGCGCATTGCTGAAGGACGTGAAGTGGACGCCTCTCCGTCCGCAGCCGTTCCTGTTTTTCATAAAGTGACGGGATGTTGCGAGTCCATGAAACGCGTGGCCATAACCGGCGGGATAGCCTGCGGCAAGTCGCTCGTAGCGAAGTATCTGAACGAGCTGGGCTTTGCGACGGTCGATGCGGACGACATCGCGCACGAACTTGTGCCGCCCGGCGAGAGGGCGCGCCTCGCGAAGATAGTGTTTCGCGATCCTGCGGCGCGAAAGGCGCTTGAGGCCCGGCTTCATCCGGTGATAAGGCAGCGGTTGAGGGAGCGTACGGTCCGGTTCGGGGAGGGCCGGGCCATTGCGGTAATTCCGCTCCTCTTCGAGGTGCACTGGGACGAAGATTATGATATAATATGTTGCGTCACGTCGGGGAAGGAGAATCAAATCGCCCGGATGATGGCAACGCGCGGCTACACGCGCGACGAGGCCGAGGCCCGTATGTCGGCACAGATGCCGCTGAAGGAGAAGGCCGCGAAATCCCACTACGTTATCGCGAACGACGGGTCGCCCGACGACCTCCGCGCCGCGGTTGCGCAGTTTGCGGAATGGCTTGGCTCTCCGGGCCGCCAGTAGCCGTTGACTTGAGATTGCAGGGCCGTGCCCCTGCGGGAAAATTAGGAGATGGATGCAATGTCCGAAGAACTAGACGTGTTCGCCGGCGCGAATGCCGCGCCCAAACAGCCTCGCCAGGAATCTGACGCGGAGCCTTCGCCTTCTGCAGAGGCCGCGCCTTCGCCAGACGCCCAGTCCGACGCAGACGCCGCCGGGCGCCAACCGTATTCGCAGCCGCGTCAGGGCAAGAAGTTCCACGGCGGACGCAAGCAGTTTGCTCGCCAGCAGAAGAACAATTCGCCCATACGCGGCGCCAACGGGGAAGAGTCCGTGAATCCGCTTCTCAACGCGCCGCTGCCGAAAGAGCAGAAGGAGCAGCAGAACGAAGCCCCGGCGAATCCCAACCGCAACCCCGAGCTGCCGGAATACAGGCTCGCCGACATACAGACATGGCCCGCGCCGCAGATCGTCGAGAGGATGATGCCCGGCGCCGATCCGGAAGAGCTCGGCACCTACCGCAAGCACGAGTTGATATTCGCCGCGATCAGGGCCTACCTCAAGGCGGGCGGCGCGGTGCTCGCGTCCGGATGCCTTGAGATCATGCGCGAAGGCCACGGCTTTCTCAGGTCGGCGAAGAACAACTTCCTCGCCTGCCCCGAGGACGTTTTCGTCACGCAGCAGCAGATTCGCCGCCACGCACTCAGAACGGGCGACGTCGTCGAAGGCCCGATTCGCGATCCGCGCGACCGCGACCGCTTCTTCTGCCTTGGCGGCGCATCGCTGGTCAACGGCAAGGAGCCTTCCGCCGCGGCCCGCGTCATCCATTTCGAGAACCTTACGCCAACTTTCCCGACGCGCCGCATAATTCTCGAAACCGCGCCGGACGAGTTTTCGACGCGCGTCGTCGACATGTTCACGCCAATCGGCTTCGGCCAGCGCGGGCTCATCGTTGCGCCGCCGCGCGTCGGCAAGACCGTTCTTCTCCAGAAGATGGCCAACGCCATAACGGCCAACCATCCGGATGCGATTCTGATAGTGCTTCTCGTGGACGAACGCCCCGAGGAAGTCACCGACATGCAGCGCAATACGAAGGCGATGGTGCTCTCGTCGACGTTCGACGAAGAGCCTCAGCATCACGTCAATGTCGCCGAGATGGTGATAGAGATGTCGAAGCGGCAGGTCGAGAACGGCCGCGACGTCGTGATACTGCTCGACTCCATTACCCGCCTGGCCCGAGCATACAACACGGTTCAGCCGCATTCCGGCAAGATACTTACGGGCGGTGTCGACGCGCTCGCGCTGCACCGGCCAAAGCGCTTCTTCGGCGCGGCCCGCAACATCGAAGGCGGCGGCTCGCTGACGATCATCGCGACCGGCCTCGTGGACACCGGCTCAAGAATGGACGAGGTGATTTTCGAGGAGTTCAAGGGTACCGGCAACATGGAGCTGGTTCTCGACCGCAGCCTTGCCGACAAGAGGATATTCCCGGCGATAGACATCGATAAGTCGGGTACGCGCAAGGAGGACCTGCTGCTCGATCCGCTTGAACTTGAAAAGACGTGGAGCCTGCGGCGCGTGCTTTCCGACGTAGGGCCCGAATCCGCAATGAAGAGCGTGCTGAATTCCCTGAAGAAGACGAAGTCCAATCCGGAATTCCTGCTTGCCCTCGACCTCAAGAATCTGGCGCATTGATGGATATACTGATCAAAAACGCCCGGATGCACAACCTGCGCGGAATCGACGTCACGATTCCGCGCAATTCCCTTGCGGTCGTGACGGGCCTCTCCGGAAGCGGCAAGTCCACGCTCGCCTTTGACACGCTCTACGCAGAGGGGCAGCGCCGCTATGTCGAGTCGCTTTCCGCCTACGCCAGGCAATTCCTCGACCGCATGCGCAAGCCCGATGTGGACAAGATCGAGGGTCTGTCGCCGGCGATATCCATCGAACAGCACACGACAGGCGGCAACCCGCGCTCCATCGTGGCGACGGTGACGGAGATACACGACTACCTCAGAATACTCTACGGATCCGCCGCCGTGCCGCATTGCCCCAAATGCGGGAAACCCGTTACGAAGCAGTCCGCCGAGCAGATCGTGGACTCGATCCTTTCCGCGGCCGATGGCGCATCGCGCAAGGCCATCGTCTACGCGCCGGTCGTGAAAGGCAAGAAGGGCCGCCACGAAGAGACGTTCGCCGCCATCAGGCGCAACGGTTTCGCGCGCGTGCGGATCGACGGCGCGACGTATCCTGTCGACGAACTGCCCGAGCTGGACAAGAAGAAGTCCCACAACATCGAGATCGTCGTCGATCGCCTCGTGCTGCCGTGCGACCGCACCCGGCTCACCGACTCGGTCGAGCTTGCGCTCAAGCACGGCGGCGGACTTGTCTACGTCGAGGAGGTCGGCGGCGCCGAGAAGGTCTATTCCGAGCTGAACGCCTGCGTCGACTGCGGAATATCTTTTGACGAACTGAAGCCCCGCTCGTTTTCGTTCAACTCTCCCTTCGGGGCCTGCCCGAAGTGCGCCGGGCTGGGCCAGCTTTACTACTTTGACGAAGAGCTCGTCGTGCCGGACAAGACTCTGCCGCTCAGGGAATGCATCCACCCTTGGCGCCGCGCGGGGCACAACGCCATAATGTACTACAACGCCCTGCTGGAGCAGATCGCCAAGCAGTACCGCGTAAATCTCGAGACGCCGTACGAAAAGCTGTCCGCCAGGTTCCGCCACGATCTCATGCACGGTTTCAAGGACGACCTCGTGCTGCCGTGGCGCCGCGAAGACCGTCCGTTCGAAGGTGTGCTCGCCACGCTGCAGCGCCGGCTCGAAGAGGCCGAGGACGACGAGACGCGCGCCAAGTGGGAGGCGTACCAGAGCTTCCGCACCTGCCCCGAGTGCCATGGCACGCGCCTCAGGCCGGAATCCCGCGCGGCCACGGTCGCCGGCAAGACGATCGTCGAGGTGATGGCGATGCCGGTGGGGGACGCGCTGAAGTTCTTCAAGACGCTTTTCGCCGACAAGGGCATGCGCTCTCTCGCCGGTCTGGAAGACGTTCTCGCGGAGATCGTCCGCCGGCTTCAGTTTCTGCTGGATGTCGGCCTCGATTACCTTACGCTCGATCGCGCCTCGGCGACGCTCTCGGGCGGCGAGATGCAGCGCATCCGTCTCGCGACGCAGATCGGCAGCGGCCTGACGGGCGTTCTCTATGTGCTCGACGAGCCTACCATCGGGCTTCACCCGCGCGACAACGAGCGGCTCATCGGCACGTTGAAGGGCCTGCGCGACCGAGGCAACACGGTTGTCATCGTCGAGCACGACGAGGAGATGATGCGCGCCGCGGACTGGATTGTCGATCTTGGCCCGGGCGCGGGGCGCGAAGGCGGGCGGCTCATGTACCAGGGTCCGTTCAAGGGCCTGCTCAAGGCGAAATCCCTCACTGCCGATTACCTCACGGGCAGGAAGACCGTCGCGTGCGAAAGGCGCGCGGCGCCTTCGGGCCGCAAGTTCCTGACAATCTCCGGCTGCACCGAGCACAACCTGAAGAACATATCCGTGCGAATCCCGGTCGGGTCGTTCACGGTCGTGACCGGCGTTTCGGGAAGCGGAAAATCAACCCTTGTCGACGAGACGCTGAAGCGCGCCCTAATGAAGCATTTCTATCGGTCGAAGGACGTGCCCGGCAAATACAGAAAGCTTGCCGGAGTGGAGCACTTCGACAAGGTGATAGAAATCGACCAGTCGCCGATAGGCCGCACGCCGAGGTCGAATCCGGCGACGTACGTCGGCTTCTTCTCCGACATACGCGAGCTCTTCGCGCAGACCGAGGCGGCGAAGGCGAGAGGCTACACGGCAGGGCGGTTCTCGTTCAACGTGAAGGGCGGACGCTGCGAAGTGTGCGGCGGCGACGGACTCCGCAAGCTGGAGATGAGCTTTCTCCCCGACGTATACGTCACGTGCGAGCAGTGTGGCGGCAGGCGTTTCAACGCGGAGACGCTCGAAGTGACCTACGGCGGACGCAACATCGCCGATGTTCTCGAAATGACCGTCGCCGAGGCGTACGAGTTCTTCGGCAAGGTGCCGGGCCTTGCGCGAAAGCTGAAGACCCTGGTTGACGTGGGCCTTGGCTACATAACGCTCGGGCAGTCGGCGACCACGCTCTCGGGCGGCGAGGCCCAGCGCATCAAACTCGCCACAGAGCTGTCGCGCCGCTCCACCGGCCGCACGCTCTATCTGCTCGACGAGCCGACCACGGGGCTGCATTTCGACGATGTCGCCAAGCTGATGAAACTGCTGCTGCGGTTGCGCGACCAGGGGAATACGGTCGTCGTCATCGAGCACAACATCGATGTCATGAAGTGCGCCGACTGGATCGTGGACCTTGGTCCCGGCGGAGGCGACGCGGGCGGCAATCTCGTGTGCGAAGGACCGGTCGAGGCCGTCCGCGCATGCAAGGAATCTGTGACAGGGAGGTTTTTGTGAAGACGCTTGTATTGAACGGAACGATTGTCGACGGAACGGGTGCGCGTGCGTTTCCCGGCAGTGTTGCGGTAGACGGCGACAAGATCGCCGATATATTCGCCGGACCGAACGCCTTCGGAAACCGCTGGCCGTTTGATTGCGTCATTGACGCGACGGGCTGTCTCGTCACGCCGGGCTTCATCGATGCGCATGCGCATTCCGACGCATATCTTGCGGTCGAGCCGGAAGCGCCTTCGAAGATAACGCAGGGCATTACGACCGAAATCAACGGCCAGTGCGGCGGATCCGTCGCGCCGCGCTACGGCGAAGCGCGGCTTTCCGGCGACTGGGCCGCGATACTCGGCGATCGTCTCACGTGGCGTTCGCTGGCAGAGTATCGCGAGGTTCTGTCGGCCGCGCGGCCAGCCGTGAACACCGTGCAGTTCATCGGCCACAATACGCTGCGCTCGTCAGTGGTGGGCTACGCGGGGCGCGCCGCCACGGCCGACGAGCTGGATGCCATGAAGCGGCTTCTTGAGCAGGCGCTGGACGAAGGCGGCTGGGGGCTTACGACAGGTCTCATCTACCAGCCGGGCAGGTATTCGACCCCGGACGAAGTCGTCGCTCTCGCAAAGACAGCCGCCGGGCGCGGCGGATATTACGCCACCCACATGCGTTCCGAAGGCGACCGCATAATAGAGGCGATCGACGAAGTTCTCGATCTCGTGCGCGCCACCGGCATACGCGCGGAGATATCGCATCTGAAGACGAGCGGCCCGAAGAACTGGCACAAGATCGACGCCGTGCTCGACAAGATGGAATGCGCCGTAGGCGAGGGCCTGCTGCTCGGCAGCGACCGCTATCCGTACTGTGCGGCGGGAACCGACCTTGACGTGGTGCTGCCCGGTTGGGCGCAGGAGGGCGCGGCGAAGGCGGAGTGCGCGCGGCTGGCCGACGCCGAAACGCGCAAGCGCATCGCGCGCGAAATCGACGCGCTCGACCGCGACTGGTCCACCGTGACGATCGGCGGCACATGGCACGACGAAACCTGCGGCTTCAGCGGCCGCACCATCGCCGAGATCGCCGCCGAGGGCCAGATGTCGCCCGGCGAAGCCGTCTGCCGCATATTGTCCTTTGACGGATGCAAGACGGGCGCGTTCTTCTTCGGCATGAGCGAGGAAAACCTCGACAAGATATACCGCCGCCCGTGGATCGTGCCCGGCAGCGACGCATCGCTCAGGGCGCCGTGGGGACCTCTCGGCGAAGACCATCCGCATCCGCGCGCATATGCGACAATGCCTGAATTCTACCGGCGCGTGCGCGCGCTGGGGTTCACGCGCGAGGAAACAATCGCGCGCATGACGTCCGTTGCGGCGCGTCGCTTCGGCATATGTTCCCGCGGCGTGCTCGAGAAGGGGGCGTTCGCCGACATAGCCATATGGAGCGAGGACGAGTTCAAGGCAAATGCAACCTATCTTCATCCGCACAGATTCTCCAGCGGAATGAAGTATGTGCTGGTGAACGGCAGTTTGTCGTACATGAACGGCACATTCACCGGCAAACGCGCCGGGCGCTTTCTTGAGCGGGTGTAGCCGTATTTCGTGAATAAATGAGGCGCAGAAGCCTGTTTTCGCTTTAATAGGGAGCGTGCCGCATTTCTCCTTAGGGGGAGTCGAAATACCCCTTAGGGTGAATTGAATTACCCCTTAGGGTGAATCGAATTACCCCTTAGGGTGAATCGAATTACCCCTTAGGGTGAATCGACTTGCCCCTTAGGGTGAATTGACTTGCCCCTTAGGGGTTTTGTTCGCGTCGGTCGCCTGTCTGCGCGATTGCGCATAGTGGTGTAATTTGGTATAATACTCTCAATGTTTGCTAAACTGAAAAAACACAGATTCCTGTTTGAGGAACTGGTCAAGCGCGATTTCAAGAAGAAGTACAAGCGTACGATTCTGGGGATGGCTTGGAGCATGCTGTCGCCGCTTTTGATGCTTTTGGTGATGAAGGTGGTCTTCGAAAACTTCTTCGGCCGCACTGTCAACCATTACACCACTTATCTCTTTTGCGGCCTCTTGACCTTCAACTGGTTCTCCGAGTCCACCAACGCCGGCATGCGCAGCCTTTTCGGGAATGCCTCCATTTTCACCAAGGTGAACGTGCCGAAATATCTCTTCCTCCTCTCCGTAAACATTCAGGTCTTGATCAACTTCGCGCTGACGTTCCTTGTGTTCCTCGTCTTCTGCGCAATCGACCACGTGCCGTTCACCTGGAAGTTCCTGTGCCTGCTTTATCCCATGGTAACGCTTCTCGTTTTCAATGTTGGAATAGGAATGATCCTTTCCGCGCTGTTCGTCTTTTTCCGCGACATCGACTACTTGTGGACTGTCGCGCTGCAGCTTACGATGTACGGCTCGGCGATTTTCTATACCGTGGACAAGTTCTCGCCGAAGACAATGATGGTCTTTATGGCGAATCCGGTCTATCGCCACATCGCGTATGTGCGTGAAATAGTCCTGGCCGGGACGATTCCTTCTTTGAGTACGCATCTCGTGCTTTTGGCCGCCGCTTCCGTCGCGCTGGCCGTCGGCGCATTCATGTACAAGCACTACAATACGCGGTTCCTGTACTATGTCTGAAAAGGGCGAGTGAATGAAACCGATTGTCACAGATACATACGACTTTCCTACTCTCATCGAGAAGAGGTATGTCTATGTCGACAAGACTGCGCTTTTGCGACGGATGATCTCCGGCGTCGATGGACGGTTTTTCTTCATGTCCCGTCCGCGGCGATTCGGGAAGTCGCTGATGATTTCCACGCTCGAGCAGATTTTCACCGGGAACCGGAAGCTCTTCAAAGGGCTGGCGATCGCCAAGTCGGGCTATGACTGGAATACATATCCCGTCATCCGCCTTGATATGTCGCAAATCAGGGCTCCCGATCTGGCCGGATGCCGGCGCGTCCTTTGTGCGTTGCTCGCCGATCTGGGGATTCCGTACTCGATTGATCTTTCCGGCGAAGACAATCCTGGACGTTCGCTTGGGCGGCTGATTGAGGCGATGAGACGCCGGGACGGCAAAGTCGTCGTTCTTGTGGACGAATACGATGCTCCAATCGGCGGATTGCTTGACAATCCTGAAATGCTTGGAGACATGCGTTCGCTTTTGCATGATTTCTATTTGACGCTCAAGGTTCATGCCGAGGACATCCATTTTCTGATGATGACTGGCGTAAGCAAGTTCACAAAGCTTTCCGTCTTTTCGGGAATGAACAATTTGACGGACATTTCCATGTCGCCGACCTATGCCTCGCTTCTCGGCTACACCCGCACTGAAGTGGAGCAGGTGTTCAAGTCCCATGTGAAAGCTTTTGCCGCCAAGCTTAAAAAGACGCCGAAGGCCGTAGTCGGAGACATCCTCTCCTGGTACGACAGTTATCGCTTTTCCCCCGAGAGCAACGTGCGCGTGTGCAATCCGGTGTCCGTCGGCCGGGCGTTGCAGGAACGGCGATTTTATGGATTCTGGGATGCGACGGGCAGCGCTACGCTCATAGTCGAGCGGCTGCGCAAGCTCGGCAAGCTGCCGGACGAGATAGAAGGCATTCGCGTCTTCCCCAAGAAGCTTGATGTATGCGATGTAAAGACGCTGCCGTTTGCCGCGCTTATGTATCAGGGCGGATACTTGACGATCAAAGATGTCGACCCGAGCGGCGAGTTGATTCTGGGAATCCCCAACCGGGAAGTCCGCCTGTCGATATACGATGGGCTTGTCGACCTGTTGCTGGCGGATTCGGCGGACGCTTTTACTTCGACGGCCGTAAGCCTGAAGCGAGTGCTGGATGAAAGCGACTCGGCGGAAACCATCGGCCGTGTTCTGAAGTCGGTGTTCGCGATGGTTCCGCACGAATGGAAGTTCAAGAGCGAAGCGGAGACGAAGCGTTATTTTTTGCTGTTTATGAAAATGTCCGGCGCGGCGATCAACGCCGAGGTCGAGTCCGCGAACGGCCGTGCCGATGCGGTTCTTGAAACCCGGAAGTCGGTTTTTGTCTTTGAATTCAAATACGGCAAGTCCGCCAAGTCCGCCCTGAAGCAGTGCCACAGTCGCGACTACGCGGCGCCGTATGCAACCGACAGGCGGCGAGTCGTGTACGTCGGCATCAATTATGACGCCCTCAAACGGAATGTCGACACCCTGACTGACACCCTAAATGACACCCTAAGTGACACCCTAAATGACACCCTAAATTCGCGAATGCTGTCGCTGATACGCCAGCGGCCTGGTTTGCGTCGCCCCGATTTGATGGCGGCACTGAACGTATCGGAAAGCACGTTGGCTCGCCGTCTGCGCGAAATGAGGGCGTCGATCGGGTTTCGCGGCTCCGCGAAGACAGGGGGCTATTACGTTTTGAAGAGCAGAGGAGATGCCCAATGACTTCTTCCGCACCCGTCGCGCCTATCCTTTCGTGCAACGATGTCTCGATCCGCTACCGGGTTGGGGACTTCAAGAACATCGGCTTCAAGGAGTGGGTGACGCGCCGTTTGACCGGGCGCTACAAAGTCGTCGATTTCTGGGCCGACAGAAATGTGTCGTTCGAGCTTGCGCGCGGCGACATGCTCGGCATCATCGGCGCGAACGGCGCAGGAAAATCTACCCTTCTGAAAGCCGTAACCGGAATCATGGAGCCGACGCGCGGAAGAATCGTGCGCCGAGGCAAAGTAGCCGCGCTGCTTGAGCTCGCCAGCGGATTCGACGGCGACCTTACGGTGAAGGAGAACGCCTATCTGCGCGGTGCCATGCTCGGCTACACGCGCGCGTTCATGGACGAAACCTACCCTTACATCATCGATTTCTCCGGGCTCAAGGACTTTGAAGACCGCCCGTTCAAGCAGCTTTCGTCGGGCATGAAGTCACGTCTCGCCTTCGCGATAGCCTCGCTCGTCAAGCCCGAAATCCTCATTCTCGACGAGGTGCTTTCCGTCGGCGACGGCGCCTTCAAGGCGAAAAGCGAGGCGAAGATGCGTGAAATCATAAAGGGCGGCGCCGCGACGATTCTCGTGTCGCATTCCTTGGCGCAGATTCGCTCCATGTGCAACAAAGTGCTGTGGCTGGACAAGGGGCGGCAGATTGTGTGCAGCGACGACGTGGGCGGCGTCTGCGACAGCTACGCGGCGTTCCTGCGCTCGCCGGCCGGAACGCAGCCGAAGTTCGATCCCGCCGAGCTCGCGGCGAAACGCGCCGCGGCGAAGGCCGAAGCCGAGCGCCAGGCCGCCGAGCGCCGCCGCGTGGAGGAGGAACGCCGCCGCAAGGCGGCGGCGGCCGCCGCCGAGCTCGCGCGCCTCCGCGCCGAAGCCGCGAAATTCGCGGAAGTCCGCCGCATCCTGAAAGAAGGCGGGAGATGATGGATATCGCACGCCAAGACACAAGGGCGGTCTTCGCAGGGCAGAACGCGTCTCTTGATGCCAAAGTATGGTATAATATGCGCAAGGAGAAAGCGGCGGCAGGCATTTATTCAACAAGTTTCCAAATTCAAAGAAAGGTTCAAGCATCATGGTGACAGTTGGCATTATTGGTTGCGGCTTTGTGGGCGGTGCGCTCAAAGCGTGGCTGGAGGAAAACAACAAGGATGTAAAGGTCGTCGTCAGCGACCCGCCGAAAGGCATGAACGACGACATCTCCGGTGCGGACGTGTATTTCCTCCAGATACACGTTCCCACGGACGAGAACGGCAAGCAGGATCTGACCCTGATGACAAAGCTCATCTCCGATTTGCCCGACAAGCCCGTCTTTGTTCGCACCACCATCCTGCCTGGAACCTCCGAGAGGCTCTCGAAGGCGACCGGCCACCGCGTATATTTCATGCCGGAGTTCCTTACGGAGCGCACGCACATCGAAGACTTCAAGCACCAGCCGATGGTGTTCACGGGAGAAGTCGAGCTTCTTTCGCGAATCTTCAAGGGCAAGCAGTTCGTCCGCATGACGCCCCTCGAGGCCGAAATCACGAAGTATGCCCACAATGTCTTCGGCGCATACAAGGTAACCTACTTCAACGCCGTCTACGATTACTGCCGCAGGATGGGGGCAGACTGGGCGAGCGTACACGCCGGCATGCTGCTTTCCGGCTACATCAACGACACCCATACCTATGTTCCTGGGCCAGACGGCAAATTCGGCTACGGCGGCAAGTGCTTCCCTAAGGATGTAAACGCCTTCACAATCTTGACGCAGGGCACTCCGCTCGGCCAGCTTCTTATGCCGCTTCACGTCCTGAACGTCCATTTCCGTGGACAGGAGGAACACATCTGATGCAGTTGGGCGGCAATGAGCATTTTTCGGGTCAACGCCCGTACGTTCAGCCGGCCTTCGCCGAGCGGAACATACCCATTGCGCTTTCGACGGATGAGAATTATTTGCCGTATGTAAAGGTGGTGGTCAATTCCATCCTTTCATGCACCAAAAGCGGAAACGTTGATATCCTGATTTTGCACAATGGGATTCCGCTGCAAAAGGTTGAGCCTTTTTTGGCTGATTTTGCTGGGGTCCAGAATGCTTCGGTGCGTTTTGTAAATATAAAGAAGTTTGTCGAATCAACCGAATTGTCCAAATTCGATCAGAAACGCTACCTGTCGGCGGCAGCTTGTTACAGATTGCTGTTGCCGGATGTGCTTGATGCTTACGATAAGTTGATATATCTTGATGTAGATACTGTCGTTTGCCATGATCTGGGTGAGTTGTACGCGACCGATCTTGCAGACAATATGTTCGGCGCAGTGATTGACGTGGTGAATTCAAGCAGCAAGCCGGATTATGCGGAGTGGGCTCGCGGATATGGTTTCGTAGAATGGGACGAATATGTGAACACGGGCGTAATGCTCTTCAACTTGGCAAGGTTTCGCAGTGCCTCCATTCTAGACAAATTGATGCCTATTGCAATAGAGGCGTCTAAGTGGTTTTGTGATCAGGACGCATTGAATTTCGTTTGCAAGGGCCAGATTGTACACCTTGATCCGCGATGGAATGTGCAAGTTGGCGATTACTGCCTAAAGAAGCAGATGACTATTACAAGAGGCGAGGCGTTTGTGTATCATTTCACGGGGGGCGAAAAACCGTGGAGCCATCCGATGCACAGGTATGCGAGCCTGTGGTGGCTGAATGTGCGTGAAGACGGCGCAGCGCTGTGGCGCAAAAGTATTGGGATGGGTAAATCCAGTGGTGTACGCAAGAATATCGGAGTCAGTGTCATTGTTCCCGTCTACAACGCCGAGCCGTATTTGTGGGAATGTCTCACAAGCGTACTGAGCCAGACGGAACAATCCGGCATGGAAGTTGTTTGCGTGGATGATGGTTCTACGGACAGATCGCTGGAAATACTGCAAACATTACAGCGGCTCGACCACCGTGTTAAACTGATTCGCCAGACGAACCAGGGCCCAGGCGTGGCGCGCAATGCAGGGATGAAAAGAGCACGTGGAAATTACATAGTGTTCGTAGATGCAGATGACAGATTCACTTCCGGTATCAAGCTCGGCGAATTTCTGAAAAAGGCGATAGATGATGATCTTGATATGCTTGTCTGCGGGGCAAATCAGATGGCTGCAGACGGGACCGTGTTGAGAAGAGCCTATTTGAACGAGGCATTGCTTCCCAGAGAAAGTGTTTTTAGTCCAGAGACGATCGGGAAGGATTTATATCAACTTACGCCACAGAGCCCATGGGGTAAATTATACCGCCGAAAGTTCTTGGTCGAGAAAAAGATGTCTTTTCCGGCGCTGAGGCGTGCTGAAGACTTTGCGTTTGTTCAGTTGGCCTACACGCTTGCCAAAAGGGTTGGCGTCTTGGCTAGTCCACTTGTTGACCATCGAATCGGGGTGGATACTTCATGTGAGGCGACGAAGGACGAAACGCCGCTTCTTTTCCTTGAAGGCGAAAAAAATTTTCGTGACTCGCTGAAGCGGCGTGGACTTTTCGATAAGTTTAGGGAGGCGGCGGATGTCTCGTTGATTCGCCGTTTGGAATATAATCTTGGGGCAGTGCGGCAATTCAAAAGTTTCGTTTCAATTGCAGAAAAGACAAAGGACATCTACAAGTCGTTAAGAATTAGCCTTGGCGATGCCGTGCCCAAATATATTGCAAGTGCAGTTGAGATGTTGGATGAGATTGTTGACAATTGGAATAATGTAGGGCAACTTGCAGATATCTTTGTGCGGATACAGGGGAGAGACAAGGTACGAAAGTCGGAGTTTGAAACTGAGGTCACGCATGCCAAGGAACGATATGCGGCACTCGCAAATACTCTTGAGATGATCCGAAAGATTCGCGACGCGGCGCTGGCGAAATGTGACATATTGAAGAAGTCGCTGGACGAGGTCCGCGGCGTTCGGGACGCGGCGCTGAAGGAGCGAGACGCTCTCAGGAAAAACCTGGAGGCGACGCGCGCTACGCGCGCGGTTCGCGACGACGCCCTTGCGAAGCGCAGTGCGATGAAGAAGTCGCTGGACGAGGTCCGCGGCGTTCGGGATGCTGCGCTGAAGGAGCGAGACACTCTCAGGAAAAACCTAGAGGCGACGCGCGCGGTTCGTGACGCGGCGTTGAAGGAGCGAGATGCGCTAAAGAAGACGCTGGCCGCTACGCGCGCGGTTCGCGACGAGGCGCTTTCGAAGCGCGACACGATGAAGAAGTCGCTGGACGAGGTCCGCGGCGTTCGGGATGCTGCGCTGAAGGAGCGGGACGCGCTAAAGAAAAACCTTGACGCGACGCGAGCTGTTCGCGACGCGGCGTTGAAGGAGCGAGATGCGCTAAAGAAGACGCTGGCCGCTACGCGCGCGGTTCGTACGCGCGCGGTTCGCGACGACGCCCTTGCGAAGCGCAGTGCGATGAAGAAGTCGCTGGACGAGGTCCGCGGCGTTCGGGATGCTGCGCTGAAGGAGCGTGACGCGCTAAAGAAGTCGCTGGACGCGACGCGCGCGGTTCGCGACGCGGCGCTGAAGGAGCGGGACGCGCTAAAGAAGACGCTGGCCGCTACGCGCGCGGTTCGCGACGACGCTCTTGCGAAGCGCAATTCGCTGAAGAAAACGCTTGACGCCGTACGCAAAGTCCGCGATGCGGCGTTGTCCGAGCGAGATTCATTAAAGAAGGTTTGCGAGAGTATTAATCAAATATGTTCAAGCAGTTGAGGTAATCCATGCATTATGATTATGTCATAGTTGGAGCTGGCCTTTTTGGCGCTGTTTTTGCGCATGAGATGCGTACGCGCGGCAAAAAGATACTCGTTGTTGACAGGCGGTCACATATCGGCGGCAACTGCTATACAGAGAGCATCGATGGCATAAATGTCCACAAGTATGGGGCACACATCTTTCGCACGTCGCGCCGTGAAATCTGGGAATACATGCTCCGATTTGCCGATTTCAATAATTTCGTGAACAGCCCGATAGCCAATTTCCACGGCAAGATATACAACATGCCCTTCAACATGAACACCTTCAACCGTATCTGGGGTGTGGTCACGCCAGCAGAGGCGCAGGCGAAGATAGACGAACAGAGGCGTGAGATTGTCGGCGAGCCACGAAATCTCGAAGAGAAGGCGATTTCGCTTGTCGGACGCGATGTCTATGAAATCCTGATCAAGGAGTACACCGAAAAGCAGTGGGGACGGCCATGCCGCGAATTGCCAGCATCGATTATCCGCCGTCTTCCCGTGCGCCTTATCTATGACAATAACTATTTCAACGACCCGTATCAGGGCATACCGAAGGGCGGGTACACTGCGATAGTCGAGAAGATGCTGGACGGGTGCGATGTCCGCTTGGGTGTGGACTACTTGGCAGATCGCGAAAAGCTCTCTAATCTTGCTGACCGCGTTCTTTATACCGGGGCGATAGACGAGTATTATGGACGCGACATGGGGTCGCTCGAGTACAGGAGTCTCAGGTTCGAGCATAAGCGCATGGCGATCCGGAACTTCCAGGGAGTCGCAGTGGTGAACTACACCAGCTTCGCCGAGCCGTACACGCGCTCTATCGAGCACAAGCACTTTGAATTTGGCGACCAGCCGACTACAGTGGTGTCGTATGAATATCCGTTCGAGTGGTCGCCCGGAGTCGAACCATACTATCCGATAAACGACGCACGGAACCAGGCTCTTTACGAAAAGTACAGGCAGCGTGCTGCCGCAGAACCGAAAACCGTATTTGGCGGGCGTCTTGGCACATATCGTTACACGGACATGCAGGACACGGTAATTGCCGCGCTTGAACTAGCAAACAAGGAGGTTGCGAAATGAGCAGTCAGAAAAGCCCGAAGATCAGCGTCATCATACCTGTTTACAACCAAGAACGGTACATTCCGCAGTGCCTTGATTCCACGCTCTCCCAGACGCTTGGCGACATCGAGGTCGTCTGCGTCGATGACGGCTCGACCGATGGCAGCGGCGCTGTGCTGGACGCCTATGCGGCGAAGGATTCGCGCGTGAGGGTCGTACATCGCGAGAACAGGGGCGTGGGGCCGACCCGCAACGAAGGTCTCGCGATGGCGCGTGGCGAGTTCGTGATATTCATGGATCCGGACGACTACTATCCCGACAGCCTTGTATTCGAGAAGTTGTATGGCGCTGCGACGGAACATGGCGCCCTCGTCTGCGGCGGATCGCTCGCGATTTACGATGGCGAGAAGGATACGCTCACGAACCGCCGTGACTATCCCAACTATTTTGCCGAAGAGGGATTCATAGACTATCGCGACTTCCAGTTCGACTACGGTTACACGAGATACATCTACAATCGCGAGATGCTTTCCGCCGCCGGTGCGGTATTCCCCCCCTACAAGAGGTTCCAGGATCCGCCCTTCTTCGTGAAGGCGATGATTGCCGCCGGCCGATTCTACAGGATATCGGCCGTGTCCTACGTCTACCGATGGTCGCGTAGATTTTCCAGCTGGGACGACGAACGCGTGCTGCATCTCGTTTCGGCGATTCGCGACGACCTCTCTGTCGCGGCGGAGCACAAGCTCTACGACCTTTTCGACCGGACGCTCGCCCGCGTCAAGATCGACTTCAAGAAGGAGATCGCCGAACACCAGACGGACGCCGTGAAGGCCGTCATGTCGGAGATAATGGATCTTTCCCTGAAAGTCTCGCGCAATAGGATTTCAGAGCAGACGCCGGACCGGCACCCGCTCGTGTCCGTCGTGTTGCCCGTGTATAACGCCGGCAAGTTCCTGCGACAGTGCCTGAACAGTCTGAAGGCGCAGACTCTCGCCGACATGGAGTTCATCTGCGTCAACGATGGCTCGACGGACAATTCGCTTTCTATAATCCGGGAGTTTCAGAAGGGCGACCCGCGGTTCATCGCGGTCGACAAGCCAAACAGCGGCTATGGCCACGCAGTGAACTGCGGACTTGATGTTGCCGCAGGCAAGTACATTGGCATTGTCGAGCCGGACGACTTCGTGAAGCCGGAGATGTACGAGAGGCTTTTCTCTGCTGCCGAGGCAAATGGCGTGGACTTTGTGAAGTCCGGCATCATCTACCATTGGGCGAACCGTCCAGACAGGGAGGCGAAAATCACGACCGACGGCTCATTGATCGGAAGGGTTGTTTCGCCGAAAGAAGACATCGGCATATTCAACGCCGTCATGAACAACGTGACGGGCGTCTACCGTCGTGACCTTATCGAACGTGAGCACATCCGCTTTACCGAGACGCCCGGAGCCTCTTATCAAGACAATAGTTTCTATCTTCAGGTGCATTTCCTTGCCAAGTCTGCATTTTTGCTTCCAGAGTCGTTTTACTTCTATCGTCAGGACAACGCAGCGTCGTCGATAAACTCAAAAGGCAAGGCGTTCGTGATCTTCGAGGAGTACCGTCGCAACGAGCACCTCTTCGACGGCAGACCAGATGTGCGGGCCGCGTTCTACGGGCAGTATCTATACAAGAAATACAAGAGCTACAAGTATCATCTGGGGCGTATTGAGATATATAGCCAGATACCGTTCCTGGAGAAGATGTCGGCCGAATTTCGCGCACATGACGAGCGCGGCGAGATCGATTACGGGCTCATGGCCCCTGGACAGGCGAGTGCTTTGAAGGCGATAGTTGAAGACTGGCCGAGGTACTATACGACCCAATGGCAGATAAAGGTCAATGCCGAGAAGAAAAAAGCCGCAGAACTGTCCGAACAGTGCTGTTCGCTCAAGAAGCTTGCCGATGATGCAAAGGCGGAAATCGAAAGGCTGCGCAAGTACCAGCAGGAGGCTGCCAACCTCAAATCTGAAGTTGCGAAGTTAAAGGCTTCGCTGGATAAAGAGGGTGCGCAACACAAGCGTCTTCTTGATGTTGAACGCACCAGGGAAGCGGCGTTGGCCAGAGAAGTCAAGGAACTGAAGTCTTCCGAGGCGTATCGCACCGGCATGTGCATCACCTGGCCTGTACGCAGAATATGGAGATGTGCAAGTCGACTGTTCGGATTCGGCGCAAAGTCGTCATCATCCGGTGCCCGCTGATCAGAATCTGCAGAAATGTTATCTTACATTACCATCCCATTGGTTTTTCACGCAGAGGTGCAGAGAGGCAGAGTTTGCAGAGAACTTCCAACTTTCGGTCTCTGCTATCTTTGATACAAACTGC
>CACYQU010000054.1 GCA_902776615.1 uncultured bacterium | reverse complement strand
CAACCCCAGCGAAGCCGCGAGCATGAGAAAAAGTTTCCGCGAATGGACAGTAATCATATCTATGGCAGTCCTATTTCATTTATGTACGATCATTATAGGATAACCAAAGGTCAGTTGTCAATGGGTTTTGCCTTATTCAAGGAATCCATTAGGGATTAGGGGTTAGGGATTAGCTGGTGGAGTTCGGCACGCGCATAGGCGCGCCAAAAAACGCGCACTTGCGCGTCAATTTCGCGCCTTTGCGCGCACCCTGCGCGCCCCTCCTTAATCACTTCTTTCGCGCATATACTAGTTCGCGCCATTATTGCAGGATATAGCGCTGGGTCGACTTTGTCATTGGTCAGCATCTATCAAACACGACGGTTAAAAGTCAATTAGCGAGTCAGCCAAAAGCCAATTAGGCGGCCGACCATAAGCGCTACACCTTCTCCACCAATTTCGTCAACTCGGCGCGGAGGCGGGCGGCCTCGGCTTCGTCCCCATGCATGACGGCGTATTCAAGCAACAGCCGCTTGATTTCCTCAACTTGTCCGCCGTCTTGTCCGCCATAGCGCAAAGCGCGTAGGCGGATCGTCTCTCTGTGGCATCGCCATTTAGACAACCTTTACTGTGTCACTCCTAAGGTGCTGACCCTGTTGAAACCCAGACCGTGTTGAGTCCTATGCCTTATCGCGCCATCATAGCATCGGCGAAAAGTTCGTTCTCAATCCAGACCCAAAGGGAGACATAGTCTGGCCAAATGAGTTCATAGCCCCAGTACCGAACGGGGAAATGCTAGATCCAGACGAATGAAGGAAACCTGGGCCGAATCTGTTTAGGTGTCCACCTGCGCTTGAAAGGCTCCCAGTCCCAAACGGATTATATGTTACACCGGTTTTGTTATTGATCCACCCACCTCCAAAGCGAGAGATCATGTCACCAGCGCTATTGATGTAACCAGTCCCAAAAGGCGTAATATTCGTTCCGCCAGAATTGGACAGACTTGACAACGCATGTGTCAACGCTGCATCAAGAATCATTGTTTAGTCCCTTTCACGTTTGATAAGTCATCGAATATTTTACACCTAACTCATGAAGCCCGAACGGCAACCGAATCCTTCATCGCAATTGAATGAACTTCGGCGGCATTCTCGGCAGCAATGCGCAGCTGCTGTGCGACATTCTCAAGTTCATATCCATTACAAGTAATTGTATCACACAGGCAAATCATCTGATTCCGGAAGAAATCGCGCTTCAACAGAAACATCACCGAAAGATTCGGCAATATGATCTCCTTACTCGCCTTGCGCCAGTCATCCCAGCCCGTCGAGAGCACTTTCGCCGTTTCAAGAAACACGACCATCCGCCGCGTCCGCTGCATCTGCCCCTGAATCTGAAGCGAGGGCAGTGCCATGGCATCGCCCAGCGCGGTTACCGGCTGGAGAACAGTACCCCGCACCTTGCCTAGGGCAGCCTTGAACCAGCCCTTGTTCTCCGATTCACTTTCATGGGCTTCTCCATAGCGCTTATTATCGGCAAAGGTTTCTTTCATGGCCGCAAAGATCATTTCTGCCTCGGGAGTCTCAATGTCTGCCCGGATGTCATTTTGAAGCGATTCAAGCGATTCGTACCGCCGTTGCAAGTCGTCGATCAGCGTCGAACAAGACTTCAGTGTCTCCGTTATCTCGGACGAAATCTGCAAGACGTCGGAATACTTCAGTCTCGAAGCATATATCCCAGCGCGGCAACGAGGAAACAGCTCCGCCAGCCGGTCTATAGCGCGATTGAAAATCGTAACATACACCCAACCGGCGATGAGAGATTGTTTCTGAAATTCGGCAAGCACCAATTTCGGGGAGCATGCCGACAGATCGCCAAGGGCTCGAGAAACAAAAGACCTCCGTTCGGCCCCAGAAGCACTTGACGCATTTCGTATGTTTTGTATAAAAGCCGACATATGACGTCCAACCTCTTCGTGGACAGTTGAAAGCCGCGTAGAGAACTCATTCTCATAAGACGCGAAGAAAGTCTCCGCCAAATTCGCAACCGCCTGTTTTTCAGGCTCAAAAGAGAAGTTATCCGTGGTGGGGAATGTCTGAACCGCAATAGGCAGCTTTCCTGAAGGCGTAAGCGCCTCCCGTTCGTGCCTTCCCAACAATCTCTGAAAAACTCCGAGCATGAGCCCTCCTTTTTGATTTTAAAACACTTTTACCTCACTCTTTTCAGTCTCGGCCTATACCAGAACTACGCGCGTGGAGCAACAAGGTTAGTTGCCGCAGCGAACTGCCGCAGCGGCCATACATATTCAAAGCGGAAACACACCCCATCGTTCTATCGCATTTTTCAATGTTCACAAGTCAAATCCACATTGTTGCGCATCTATTATACCAAAATTCGCAGCGGCTTGGAACTAGCGTCCACCAATTTCTTCAACGCGAGAAACTACCACCGCATTTATATAAATCCGGTGGTATATAAATCCGGTGGTAAGCGACGGCGGGGAGATGATGCAGCAAAAGACGCTGAGGGAGGGCAAAAGCGTCGACGGGATTCACGTAGAGCCCTTTCGAAAGCTTGCCTCGTCACATATTGCAATATGTGACGTGAACTGAGCAAGACACAAATGAAGACCGAGCAGATCGACCGCGGCAAAACTGTCGCGCTACACCTTCTCCACCAGTTTCGTCAGCTCGGCGCGGAGGCGGGCGGCCTCGGCTTCGTCTTCATGCATGACGGCGTATTCAAGCAACGCACTTGACCCGCCGTAGCCTCGGCGAAGGCGGTTCCAGCCGCTTGATTTCCTCAACTTGTCCTCCGTCTTGTCCGCCATAGCGCAAAGCGCGTAGGCGGAAGCTCGCAAGAGCGAAGGAGGATCGTCTCGTCTCTCTGTGGCATCGCCATAAGCAAACTCCCACCATCATGCTCAATAATACTGCTCGACGTAGTTGTACGCCTTCTCAAAGACTTCCTGGTCCTTGATCTGGTAGCGAACCCAGAGAATTGACCGCAAGAGCTGTCGAACCTCGCGCTTGCCGGCTACAGTTGCGAATGCGTCGGTGAACGTGCGGACCACGCGAACAACCTGATCATCGATATCGTTTACGATGTTTTCCACAATCAGGTTCTTCTTGCCGCTCTCTTTCTTTACAGTCTCGAAAAGCGCAGTAAGTGCAGCCTTGGCCCTTGCACGGTTGTCCTCTGGCGTCGTCTCCTTCTCGGCTTCGAGCAGCTCCTTGGCGGCGACGAGCAGTTGCTTGAGGAATTCAATGGAAGTGATGAGATTCTGGCGCATCTTTTCCTTTAGCTCCTCAACCTTGTCGGCGATTCGCTTGAACTTGAGGTTCGACGCATGCTTGCCAAGTCTGGCATGAAGCAGCTTTACAACCTCACTCGCCCTCTTGCTCGCGTCCGCCTCGTTGATCGCCGCCTCGATGACGGCCGAGTTGAGCACAAGTTCTTCAAGCGATTCGCCTATATCGACACTGGTCACGTTCCTGTGGATTAGCTCGATGGTCTTTGCACCTAGCATCTTCCACAAGAGACTTCCCGAGATAACCATCTTTCGGACGCTCTCGTAAACCTGCGAAAGCCAAGTATAGTCGTCCTTATATGCCTCCAGCACCGGATCGGGCGAAAGGATCTCCCATGCACGGTGAAGGACGCCAAACGCTTCGGCGAACGAATCCTTCTTTGAATCCGTATCAAGTCTCGATTGCGCCTCCCGCAGCCCTTCGTATCCGCCGATCGACCTGTCGACACCCGGGAAAAACGCCAAGGCATCCTTGACAAGCGCCGGAAGCATCGACTTGATTTCGGCGATATTCTCGATTACCCTCTTCATGCGCTCGTCGTCGAACTCAAGCGCCTTTGCAACATCGTCAAACACTCCCACGTAGTCAACGATCAGTCCGTTGGTCTTGCCGTCCGAGAACACACGATTCGTCCTGCATATAGCCTGCAGCAGCGTATGGTTCTTCATCGGCTTGTCGAGATACATGCACTGTAAGATCGGCGCGTCGAAACCAGTCAGAAGCTTCGAAGTGACGATGACAAACTTGAGCGGGTCAAGCTTGTCACGGAATCTGTCCAAAAGCTTGTTCTGCTCGTCACGCGACAACTTGTATTCCGCATACTCGCCCTTCTTGTCGTTGTTGCAGTCCATGACGATCGCCGTCGCGTCCGTCGTCCCAAGAAGCGTGTCCAGCTCGCGCTTGTAAGCAACGCAATTCGCGCGGTTGAAGACGACGACCTGGCACTTCATGTGTGTCGGCTCGATCTGCTTGCGGTAATGCTCGACAATGTGCTCGCAGACCTTGCGTATACGCTCAGGCGACGTGAAGAGAGCCTCGGCTGAAGTCTTGTTGACGATATAATTCCGCTCTTCGTCAGTAATCTGGTCCGTCATCTGCTCGAACTCGCGGTTGAGCGCGTCCTTGTCGATGTGCAGTTCCACCGGCGTCGTCTGGAACTTGAGCGGCAGCGTCGCACCATCGCCGATGGAGTCCTGGAAGGAGTATTTGCTCATGTACCCGTTCGAATCTTCCGAGGCACCGAAGGTATTGAACGTGTTGTGTTCGTATCTGTTGATCGGAGTGCCGGTAAGACCGAAGAAGAACGCATTCGGAAGTGCCCTTCTCATCTTCGCCCCAAGGTCGCCTTCCTGGGTGCGATGAGCCTCGTCGACGAGGACTATAATGTTGTCACGATCATCAAGCTTTCCTGTGACCTCACCAAACTTGAAGATCGTCGTTATGAGTATCTTGCGCTGCTTGGCCTTGAAGAATTCTTCAAGTTCCTTCTTGCTGGCCGCGCCTGTTACATTCTCGATTTCCGCGCCGAGGAAGTCAGCCGTTATCTGTTCTTCAAGATCGATGCGATCGTCGACGATTACAATCGTAGGCGCCTTGAGCGCGGCCTCGTGACGAAGTTTTTGCGCGGCAAACAGCATGAGATACGACTTGCCGGAGCCCTGGAAGTGCCAAATGAGCCCCTTCTTGACCTTGCCTTCGACGCAACGCTTCACAATGGCGTTTGCGCCCTCGTACTGCTGATAGCGGCACACGATCTTTATGAGGCCGGTGTTGCGTTTGTTCGGACGATACAGCGTAAAGTTACGATAGATGTCAAGAACTACCTCTGGCGTCACCATCGAAATGAAGCTGTGCTTCACATCATCAAGTGTACCCTCACGACGGATGCAGTCGACGAACCACGGCCCCCACTTGTCAAGCGGAGCAGAAAGTCCGCCATAGCGGAACTTCTTTCCCTCGGTCGCGATGTTAAACACATTGGAGATGAACGCATGGGGCACGCTCTTTTCGTAATCAAGGATATCGCTTGCCGCATCCGCCCAGCTGATGGCCGGCCTTACGGGAGTCTTCGTCTCGCAGAAGACCATCGGGAATCCGTTGATGAAAAATGCAAGATCGAAGCGCTTCGCCCCGGCATTCGTCTGCCCTCTGGCTTGATACGACCATTCCCTCACGACAACGCAAAGGTTGTTCCTTGGGTTCGCCATGTCGAAGAAGTCAATCGCCGTAGGCAAGTTGTCTGGGCCGCATGGGAAGGAGTTGTAGGTGAAGATTCTTTCCCTGAGGCGCTTGTTTGTCTCAACGAGGTCGCTGGGGTTCACAAGCCCCATGAATACGCCCTGTATCTGCCTCACGATTTCATCGGCTTGATCTGAAGTCAACCCTTTGTCCTTGTTGAGCAAAAGGAGCGAATCCTTGAGCCATTTGGCTTGCAGGGGGAGACCGAGATTGCCTTCCTTGGGCATGAACTCGGGGTCCATCATCATCCAGCCATTGAGGCAGGATGCATCAAGGAGCATCGCCTGTATCGTGTTCGACTCGTTGAAGATATTCATTTGTCGCCTCCTTATTTGCCGCTCTTGCCGCTGTCTGGTTTATCACCGTCGAGAAGTCGTTTGACTTCGCGGTCAAAGTCAGAAATGATCTTCTGAGTTCTGTTGAACTGTTCGTATTCAATTCCGGCCTTGTTGTCCGCCGCCTGGCGGCTTACCCGACCACAACCCTCAAGCACCTTGTACTGGTTGAACTCAAGAAAGGCGTTGACGGATTTTGCGAACGCTTCCATGGTGAATGTGTTCCCGCGTTCGACCAAGCCCTCGATGTAGTCAAAGAAGCCGGTCACGGTGCGTTCCAGCTGTCGAATCTTCGGGATCGTCAGATAGTTCTTTGCAATAGTGACATCGCTCTTGAGAATGCGTCCGTTGGGGGCATTGTCCCAGGCAGTGAGACCCATGTTCGCCTTTGTGTGGTCGGCATTGTCGAAGACAATCTCGGCGGCGGTCTTGCCGGTTATCGCATAGTGGAACTTGTTTTGCACCATAGCATAGAAGTCGCGCGTGATGGGCGAATTCCTGTCATAGTCAGTCGAGCACTCGGCGAAGATGTCGGTAATCTGCTGCCAGATGCGACGCTCACTCGCCCGAATGGAGCGGATTCGTTCAAGAAGCTCGCGGAAGTAATCTTGCCCGAAAGGATTCCCGCCTTTCTTAAGGCGATTGTCGTCAAGGGCAAAGCCCTTGATGATGTATTCCTTTAGGACACTCGTCGCCCATATCCGAAATTGGGTTGCCCGACGCGAATTGACGCGATAGCCAACGGCGATTATGGCGTCTAAGTTGTAGTGCTTAATCGAACGGGAAACCTGCCGGGTTCCCTCCGTTCGAACTACTAAGAATTCCTTAGTAGTTGCGGAATCTTGCAGTTCTTGCTCGGAATATATATTTTTTAGATGCATTATTACATTCTCAAGCGTACATCCAAACAGTTCCGCCATTGCTGTTTGTGTCATCCAAAGCGTCTCGTCTTTGACAAGGGCGTTTACAGTCACCTTGCCATCGGGTGAGGTATAAAGCACAACCGGCATTTCCTCGTTTCTGTCGTTACCGTTCTCGATCATTTGCTACCCTCCTTGCCATTGTTGTTTATGAATTTTCCAAGCCCCTTTATCATGGCATGAAGCATGCCGTTTGGCGAGATGTCGCCAACCCAGATTTCATCGGCGTGGCGCAAAACATACTCGTTGCACCAGGTGGCGACTTTCTTGTTGAGCCGCGAGCCGCTTTGTTGCGGCGACAGCAAAAGCGCCCGCCCCTCACGGCAAGCCGCCGCCAACTCGGGCGAAAGCTCGCTTTCGGGAGGTATGCCCTGTGGAATTACCTGAATAATGCGTTTGCCATTAGAAAGCACGCGGCGCAAAGCTTCGCGCTCCTGCGCGCTCGTGAAGGTCGAGATAATGATCGGAGTGTTGGCGGCTGAAGCCGCCCGCATCGATGAAGCGCCGTCCTCATTGGAGCGGTGGGCTTTAGCCCGCATATCGGCTTGATTCGCTCCCAAGCTGCATTCATCGGTGCGGCGGGCTTGATTCGCCTCCAAGCCGCCTTCATCGGTGCGGCGGGCTTTAGCCCGCTTCTCCCATACCTTCCTTGGCCGCAACTCGCTCGCGTAAAACCCCTGCGACGCGACAAAAGCGATGCGCGGCCCGTTAAGAAGGTCGAGATTGCCAAAATGGTAGCTCGTGCAGACTCCATAGCGATCTCGTGACCAATTGGCAGGATTCTCGCGAATGTATTTTGCCTGTGCCGCAAACTCGTCGTCGCTCGTCACGAGATCATCCCAATAGTCAAACTGCCAAAGATGCTCGCCAATGTCCTCGACAAGACCGGCGCGGCGCATTTTGCCATAGATGTAGCCAGTGCCGCCCTTGAAGCGGCTCATCAAGAAACCCAGATGTTGCTCGCGGTTTGTGGCTCTATAGTGAATGCGAATCAACGCATGGAAATGGTTTGGCATCAACACCGATTCAAAGACCTCGAGCTCGGGATACTTCGCTGGCAAACCCTGCCAATATTCCCACACCCTCTGCCCCAATTCGTTCAACACGACCTTCTCACCCACAATCGCACCGAAAATCGACTTGTTGTGCGCCACTTGGCTTGTAACGAAAAACCACCCGCAACTGTAGTTGATATTTGCATTCCTAAGCGACTTGCGGAACATATCGGAGCAGTGGGCTTTAGCCCACATATCGGCTTGATTCGCCCCCGCGCGGCCTCCATCGGTGCGGCGGGCTTGATTCGCCCCCAAGCCGCCTCCATCGGCGCGGCGGGCTTTAGCCCGCAAAAACTCTGCGCCAACATCACTCATTTGCCCACCCTCTCAGGCTTGTCCAAAATGTCAGATTGGCTTTTAACATAAGGCCGCTTCGTACCGCCAGCTGGATGTTCGCCACCTCCACGCCAATCACCCGTCGCAAGCCATATTTCATAGTGCAAAAGCCATTCCGCCGTCCATGGAACCAAAGTTTCCGAAAATGGCTTCATATAATCCAACTCAAAAGGAAGGTACAAGCAAACACGAACTTTATGCCTCTCTTCATCAACAGCATACTTATGTGGGAAATCAGACTTTGCCAACCCACGAAGCGATTCCCCACACACTGTAATTCTTGGAGCACAATGCCCATCATAAACAATTTCAACCTTATATGGCCGTGATAGTGCTGTTGGCGTTATTACACCCCGCCAAGTGAGAACATTACATTTCAATGTACAAGACGAACCCGGGTAAGATCGCTCCAAGGCAACCTTATGATGAATCGGCGGCAATCTTCTATGCCTAAGGAATCTGGCCAGCTCACTTCCCATAGAACGTATGTGGTTTCACTGTGTGCCCAATGGCACTCGAAGAGACGGTAAGTCCAGTCGCAAGTCCCGTAAACTTGAGGGTTCCACTACCCCGACTAACTCGCATTGAATCCCCTATCTTATTGAAGGCTCGTACTACGGGTTGTGGATACAAGATCTTCTTGAAATGCTCCGCGAATTCATCCAACCCAAACAACGAGGATGTCAACTCTAGAAAATCCATCTTGGCCCTTTTGAGCCAATTGTCGAATGCCAACTTTTTCCTAGAATCCACGTTCCATCTTTCGGCAAAGTTTTCAGATGGCAATACGGGATTGGGAACCCAATAGCCATCTGCCCTAGATTCAACAAAACTTCCCATCCTTTCCAATATCGTCTTGAGAGCGACAAAGACATTATCAACATGAGGGCACGCCTTTGCTGCAAGCGTAGTGATTATCACAGAAATTGGCGCCTCGTCTTGATGATCAATGAAGCATACGTCACGATGCCGCTTTAGAAGTTGTATTGCTTTCTGCAAAGGTGTCTTCAATCTAGAAGCCTGCGATGGCACTGGCTTAATCTCCGTTGCCTTTGCAAACTTGCTGTTGGCAACATACACTCGCGGTTGGGCCATTGAGAGAAACCAGTCATGGTATGCCGAGGGATTGCTCAATTTGAACTGATACTCTCCTGTGCCCTTGTTTTTGTCCGTCAAATCGATTTCGGTCGCGCCTGGAACAACAAAAGTTTCGGCCTCTGGTATGCAAGGCAGAATGTCCATATGGAATTCATCATATTGCATTGTCCAGCAACGCTTTCCCTCTTTGTCCAGTTTTTCCTGATATGTCTTGTTTTCTTTTAACCGATTACCAACCAAGTGCTTAACGACCCCAGGCGACAATTCCTTGCCGTCCTCAAGAAGACAGACCAAATCAATATCATAGTCATCGCGATCATCTAGCGGCTTGACAACTGTGCCAAGATTCATTGAGCCCTGTGGCATTATGGTCACTTTGTAATGAAGACCTTCGCCGATCCAGTTGCCAACCGCCGTGTAGCTTGAAACAGCTTTATCATACATCGTGTCCGTTATGTTCAGCTCATCGGCTATTCGGCTAAGGATCTCCCCAAGCAACTGCTCCTTTGTGTTCATCATTCTTACTCTCCTATAGCTAGAGTCTTTATGAAACCTTCCGCAAAATCATAGATGGTCAGTTTCGGATATACCCCCGGCATGAACCGCCGACCCATTTCAAAGGCGGCCGAGACAGGAACGACGGGAAGAACCGCCACTTCCAATGCCTCGGGGTGTTCGGTGCGGATAGTATCCATCGTGGACTGATACACGTGCCAGAAACTGGACAGGTCTTCCTTCGACGAGATGCAGTCGACACTTGGGATCGACGCCCGAATCTCATAGACAAACTCAGCGTTGACGGTCTCGGCGAACAGTTCCCTTTCCTCGTCAGATTTGGAACCAGAGAGTGAGACGATTAATGCCACGCCGTTTCCGCTCTTGCTGAAATGATAACTTTTTGCAAAGAACTTGGCGCCCGAAGAGGTTTCTTGCCACTCCCATCTGTCTGGATGACGCCGTTTCTGATAGACATCCGATTGGATCTTGTCACCCATGAGATAGCCCAACTTCACAATGAGTGGAATGGGCGCTATCGGGAAAACAGAAAAATGGGCTTGAGGATTCTGAACAACAATATTGTCTATGCGTTCGCGAAACTGGCGCTCCAACGAGCCAGCCGTGTATTTCCAATATTCTGGATCATGATAACTGTATTCGCACTCTACGTGAATGTAGTCGGGGTCAGGTTTCTCCGGGCGTTTTTCAGACAAGATTGCCGAAACCGCCTTGTTTTTGGAAATGGTAACTTTTTGTCGTCCTTTAATTGGTGATGTGAACAAAAGGAGATATGACGGATCATGGCACAACGCCTCGCCGACCAATTCCATTGAACGTTCGTGGCATTGTTTCATTTTGACAAGCCGCTCTTCGGGATACAGGGAAACCAACTTTTTGCTGTCGATCAACTTATGGTGTTCCAGGCATACCAACATCAGGTTTTCAATTTTGTCCGATAATTCATGCGACCTCTTTGGATCGCCTCGTGGGCCATCGGGACTGGCGGCAACTATGTGGGCGACATTGGTGTCATTAAACTCATGTAGCGTGATGTCGTCACGAAACAATACGCGATTGCATCCTTCAAATTCACATCGACCGCCAGCACGAGCACACAGCATGAGCAAGGTCGTAACGGACGGATCTGGTCCACGATTTGATCCGCGTTTTTTGCTATTTGTTTTCTGCGCAACTATTTTTCTTGATGATCGGCTACCCATTGATCAATCCTTTCATCACTTGATCGATATCGGCGATGGATTGCTTGAGGGCGGATTTTGCCGCGTCTGCTCTCTCGGCAATCGCAACAAACTCGCGCTGGAGAGAAAGCGGCGGGAGAGGAAGTTTAAGTTTCTTTATGCGGCCTTGAAACAGATTGGCTTGTGATGTGCGAGTCGCGGACATTGATATCTGCTTTTGAACATCATCGCCACAAATAGCGTATTCCGCAAAATCTGACAAGACGTCGCTCTTAAATCTAAGAAGGGCAACGCTTCTCACCAATTGACATTTCATCTCCTCACGAATTTGGCAACACCTACCGACACTGCCGGAACAGGAAATTAAGATGTCGCCGATTTGCGGCACAAGCCTTTTTGCAATTTTATTATACTCTTCTTCATCAATGTAATCTACATCGCCAAGTTCAAGCCTGTGATCATGAATGTTTCGGCATGAAAGCAAATATATATCACTCCTTTCAACTCTACGAGGTGTTGCATGTTCGCCATCTGTGATTAACTCGCATACCTCATCGAAAGAAACCACCGGCCATTTACTCCGCGGCTCCGCGGCTCTGCGTGACGCATCACCAACTTCTCCAAACATCTCCCTAAACTTGGCTTTGAGCATTTCGTCGGTGGCGATGATGGCCTTTTTGTAGGACTCCTTGAGGTCGTTTGCCGCCCACAGAAGATTGGCCAGTTCACGCTGACGAGCGATGGGCGGCAAGTCGAATTCGTAGTTGGCGAGGTGCGCCCACTTGACGCGCGGCGAAAGCGAACCTGCCGAGCCTTGAATCGCATAGTCGAAGAACTTGTCAGTGCGAAGGAAGAATGGCAGCAATTCGGGAATTACTTTGTCGCCTTTAGCGGCGATCACAGTTATGTCACCAGAGCAGATGCCGTCGCGCGGAGCCAGCGACAACTTCTTCTGATAGGCGCGTCTGCGGCCAAAGAGGATTTGCCCTTTGCGAAAGGCCTTTGTGAAAGTGTTCTCTGACGGATTGACCTCCCACTTGCGAAGCCATATATCATCGGGGTCGAGATGTTCTAGCCCAACTACGGGCACATCTTTGGTCTCGCCCACCCAATTGCCGCGCACCTCTTCCGCGACATCGCTCAATCTTACTCTCGAACCTTCACTTTGGTGCGGGATGTTCACTTTCGGTATTTGTGGATGAACATGGCTTTCAATCAGTACACCGTCGTTTATTGCACCCCTCAACTCTTCCAACTGCTTTTTCGCATCGTCGGATGAAAGCATCTGGTGTATCAACGCGTCCTCTAAGCTCTGCGTCTCCGCATCTCCGCGCGAGGTCGCCCCCACATGCGCGTAAAGCGAGATTGCGAGAGACCAGTCCTTTGCGGCGATCTCTTCAAGCGTCGCATCGTAGGCAAATACTCCATCGCTTGTGCGTTCGCGGTATGCTTTGAGAATCTTTTCTATGTGTCCGGCCTCAAGTTTCGATTCGGCGTTCTTGCGCGTCACTTCGCCAACGGCATTGATGAAGAGAATCCGACCCTTCGCCTTTTTGGACTTCTTCGTGCGGCAGACCATGACGCATGCTTCCATCGGCGAATTGTAGAAGAGGTTCGGCGCGAGGCCAATCACCGCCTCGACGAGATCGCTTTCAATAAGCGCCTTGCGAATATGCTTTTCCTCTTCACGGAACAGGACACCATGCGGAAGAAGAATCGCACAGCGGCCAGTCTTCGGGTTCATCGACTTCAGGATATGCTGGATGAAAGCATAGTCGGCGCGGCCTTGCGGCGGAAGTCCAAGGAAGTTGCGTCCGTAGGTATCGTGCGCGAAGAGGTCGCGGTTCCACTGCTTGATCGAGTAAGGAGGATTGGCAAGCACTACATCGAATGTCTTGAGCTTGCCAGCCTCAAGGAAGCCCGGACGAAGCAGTGTATCGTCGTTGATGATTCTGAATTCCTCCACGCCATGCAGGAAAAGGTTCATCCGCGCGACCGAGGAAGTAAGCGCATTTTGCTCTTGACCGTATGCCTTGATCTCTTTCCAATTTGGAATTCGGAGTTCGGAATTCGAAATTGGATTTGATTCCGCATTCCGAATTCCGCATTCCGAATTTCCCTTGCACCTTGCAATGCAGGAGATCAGCATGCCACCCGTTCCGCAGGTTGGGTCATAGATCGACTCGCCAGCCTTTGGCTCAAGGATCTCCGCCATAAGCTCGACGACAGTGCGATTGGTGTAGAACTCCTGTGCTGTGTTGCCGGCGTCGTCCGCGAACTGCCCGACGAGATATTCGTAGGCATTGCCCATTTCGTCGGCGGGACAACTCGCAAGGGAGAGGTCGATCTTGGAGAAGTGCTCGATCAGTTCTGAAATCGTTTCGTCCTTCAGGATATTCTTGTTCGTCCAGTGGTCGCGCTTACCGAATATCCCGCCAAGGCCCTCAACAACGCGGCCGCCTACGACTCGATTCGGATTAGCCTGTTCAATGCGAGTCCAGGCGGTGACGAGCGCCTGACCAACATTCTCGGTCACTTCGCGAATGTCGCGCCAGAGACATTTGTCGGGAATGGAAAACGAGTAGTTTTCGGGCTGCTTTGCAAAATCCTCGTCGCCGTCAGCCAGTTCGAGCGCTTTCTTGTATTCCTCTTCATGAACATCGCTGATGCGCTTGAAGAAGACGAGCGGGAAGATGTATTCCTTGTAGCCGGTCGCGTTGATCTTGCCGCGAAGCAAAACCGCCGCGCCCCAAAGCGATGATTTCAATTCCTCGAGAGTCATTTAAGATACCCTCCCTTCTTCAGAAGCGAGCGGAATTTCGTAGTAGCCGATTTCACCTCTGCGAGTGCCGCGTCGAAGTCGGATTTGACTTCCGCGTAGCTGCGGACTTCCTCTTCGTGATACTTCACATACTTGTTTACCGAAAGATCGTAGTCCTTTGCCGCGATGTCGTCGATCGTCACAACCTTTGCAAAGTCTTCTACATCTTTGAAGTCGGCGTAGAGTTTATAGAGACGATCGACATCACCATCGGAAAGGATATTCTGCGCGCGCTGCTTGGTGAGGATCTTCGACCCGTCGATCATGATGGTCTTGCGCTCGCGTCCGTGTGGCTTTACCCAGCGAAGAACAAGGAAACACGGCGAGAGGCCAGTTCCGTAGAAGATTTTGTCACCGAGAGTGATTACCGCTTCCACAAATCCAGTCTGCACGAGTTTCTGGCGAATCTGCCCTTCCGCGCCGCTGCGGAAGAGGACGCCTTGCGGAAGGACTACGGCCATTCGACCGCGCCCAGGGCGCATCGACTTCACCATGTGCTGGATCCATGCGTAGTCGCCGTTCGTCGCCGGTGGCGTTCCCCACAGGTTGCGTCCATACGGATCGTTTGCCCACTTTGCCGCGCCCCAGTTGTCAAGCGAGAACGGCGGATTCGCTATGACGCAGTCAAAGGTCGCAAGCCCGCCTCCCTGAAGAATCTTTGGGTCGCCGAGCGTGTCGCCTTGCATGATGCGGAAATCCGTCGCGCCATGCAGGAAGAGGTTCATCTTGGCTATGGCCGCGTTGACGGGATTCTGCTCCTGTCCGAAGATGAGTCCGTAGCTGAGCTTGGAATTCTTCGTGTGGTGGACTGCCTCTATGAGCATTCCGCCTGACCCGCATGCCGGGTCATAGACGCGCTCCCCCGGCTTTGGATCAAGTATGCGGACAAGCAGCTTGACTACAGGGCGAGGCGTGTAGAACTCGCCCGCTTTCGCCTTGGATTCGTCAGCAAACTTCTTGAGGAGTATTTCATACGCGTCACCCATCAAGTCGGCGGAGTAGTCCTTGTTGCCGAGACGACGCTTGGAGAGGTGTTCGACGAGGTTGCGGAAGCGCTCGTCGCTGATGATGGCCTTGTCCGTGAAGTTGGCCGTGGAGAATGCGCTCAAGACACCATAGAGCGTATCGGGGTTCGCCTGTTCGATGAGACGCAGTGCCTCGACGATGGCAGAGCCGAGGTTCTCGTCGCGCGCACGGACATTCTCCCAATGGCACCCTTCCGGGATAACGAAGAGGTGCTGTTCGGGGAGTCGGGCATACTCCATGTCGCCGCCGGATTCCTCAAGCGCCGCCTCGAATTCCTCGTCCCAAGTATCGCTCAGGCGCTTGTAGTAGAGAAGCGGAGTGAGATAATCCTTAAAGCTTTCGTGCCCGACTGGTCCACGCAAGTAGTCGCAGGCCTTGTAGATGAAGTTGTAGAGATCCTGCGCGCTCTTCATTTGGCCTCCTCCTCGAAGACTTTAGCCATCTCGTGCGAGAGACTTTCAATCTCGCGCTTTAGCTCGCGAAGCCGCACGAACTTCGCCTTGAACGACTCGGCGACCGCACGCTGCTTTTCCAACGGCGGACACGGCACCTGCATTTCCTCCAGGCTCTTCTGCGAAATGGACTTTATCACCGCGCCAATCGCTATCGACTGGATCATCGCCTTGCCCGACTCGCTTTCCGTGAAGGACTTAAGATACCAGGGGTCGATCCTGTCCTTCTTGAGATGGCACACGAAGAGGTTTGCGCTCGGCACGACCGGCTTGTCGAAATTGTCCTCGAACACGCATATCTTCGAATTCGCCCCTGTGCGAAGCATGATTATGTCGTCCTTCTTTAGTATCGGCGACTTTCTAGGCACTTCCTTCATCTCTGGAAGATCATCCCTGATCACTCCATTGTCGATATGGCTTGGAGAAAGGTAGTAGCACACGCCTTCGCCATGTGCGACAAGATCGTCCATGTCCTTTGAACTGACGGAAGCGCCGCGCTCGACATCCTCTATCACGTCCCCAAACCGGACGGGATTCTCGAAGCTTGGCAGCATGGACTTGCGGAAATAGCGAAGCGCGGAGAAGTCGTATCCTTCCTCGCGGATTTCATCCACCGAAATCTCCTTACGGTGCTTGTGGTTCCATACGTGGTCGTTCCTGAAACCGTATGCCGCGTTCACGATCGCCTCTACATTCTCCGCCGACAGGGTATTAAACCGACGGCCCTTTTCGGCAAGCTCCGTCGCATCTACCATAGTCACGCGACTGCGCTCCGCTTTCTTATCAAATACAAATATGGATAGGTTGATCGCCGTCCGCTCCAGCATCTTCGGAGGAAGGGAGATGACGCAATCAAGGTAGCCGCTGTCGAGAAGGAACTTTCGTGCAGCGACCGCGCCCGCCATCTGATTGAAAAGAGCTCCGTCTGGAAGCAGCACCACCGCGCGACCGTCCTCCTTCATCGCGGCGACCGACGTCAAAGCGAATATCAATTCGCTGCGGCATCCCGCGCTGACTTCCTTGAACGCTCCTGGAAGCATACTCTGAAATTCCTCCCAGCGCGAGCCACGATCCAGACGAAGACCGAACGGTGGAAAGCAGAACACCTTGTCATACTTCCACATGTTGTCGGCCATGAAGTCAAATGCCGACTTGCAAAGCGCCCGTCCGCGCCCCTTGTATCTGCCAAGCGCCATCTCTGAAAAGTTGATGTTGCGCTGGTTTATGTCAATCGAATCGCCCCGCAGCTCCGTATCTTTCTCCAAGGCAAAGTCCATCACTGGACTCCGTCCGCATGCAATATCCGCCATCAAGCCGCCCGGCTTGAAGGAAACCAACCTCTCGATCAGCGGAATCAGCGACGACGGCACATTGAGGTTATCCAGATCAGACTGCCTCGCGCACTCACGAATGATGAACGCGCAATCTTCTGGCGTAAACGACCCCTGCATCCTGGAAATCTCATTCCACCGCGGCCGCAAATCGCGCATAAGGTCTTCTCGAAGAGAATAGGAACAATCAATCCCATTCAGGAAATTAAGGAGTTCATCTCCGCTAGACAAGTAGCGATTTCCCAATTTCGAAAACAAATATGCAATCTCGGCGCAGACATACGAGATTTCATTCGCCGGAAGCGCACCTCGCAGCATATTCGCCAGATGAAATAATTTCTTCTGCTTTGCTTTGTATTTTCGCTATCCATATAGACTTTTACCTCTTTACGGCGCGAATTATACCATAATTCTGGCCCACCCGTCAATGGGGTTATTGAAAACCATAAAATAAGTGTTGTGCCTAACTAGCCGCGCAATAGTGTGTCCCGTAGAGAAAACAGCAAAATAGCAAGAAAATCCTACTTCTGCCGCAAAACTGCATAGGGGAAAAGTAGTCTGACATTCTCCTCCCATGGTGTCAGCCTGCATGTACGGACACCCTACTGCGGCATTTCCGCCGCGGACCAGCCAGCCATAAACCTTTCGACTTTCTTCCATCAATCTACCCGTTCTACATGTTCCTCGGCCGCCGTAGCCTTGGCGAAGGTGGCTACACGGCTAAGACTTTTAGTGTCCATCGCCGAGTTCACAACCATTATACCAAACGAATCTTAAATCTAATCTTAAATCGTAAAAAATTTTTGCGGCGGGAAAATGAGGCTTTAGACAGACTAATTCCTCATTGCTGAGTCGGTGATGCTGACCGTGAAAGAGGCAATTTGCTACCTTCCTCACCTGGAATAAGGTCAAACCACGCTTTTGGAATCTCAAGACAAAAGGACCGCCGTTCCTTATCTTTTTCTGAAGGATAGTTGTACTCGAACTTATACATCTGGCTATCACCGACTTCTTCGATGGTCAGTTTCCCGGAAAATCCCTTGCCGGATGTGACGTCGATCCCGCCTATCCCTGTCGTTGGCAAATATCCGAATGGAAGCCGAAGATACTGCATCGCGCCATGACTAAGGTGATTGCGTCCAACCAGAAGTTGATCCCATGGATACCATGGATAACGCTTAAGAGCATTTTCCGGCACCCGTTCTAGAATAAGCAACATTCCTCGTATTCGCCGTCCAGAAAAGCATCTTGCATTTCCAACATACGCAGAATATTCAATTTCGTCGTCACAATCATGAGCAACTACTTTGCCCACGCGCCGAAGGACGCCGCCTTCGCCGATGCAAATCTTAAAAGGAATGTAAATCGGCGGGAAATGACAGTTGATGGCATAAACGGCACCGATGATGACACCAATAAGGCAGGCCACTCCAGCCATTAAAAGCAACAATAATCATATCACATTTTCGTCCTTTGCAGATAATTGTAGGCCTCCGCTATATCTACGACGACAGCTGACTACAACCCATCAACAACAGGCAATGGCTGTGTCGCATTGAGAAGCTGATTGGTGATGTTGGCGAAGTATCCACTCGTCCATTCCTCGCTCGGATCCGAAGCCAACGCAAGCGTCGCCACCCGCAGACGATTTGAACTTGCGGCGTATCCCGGAAACACCCGTAGCAACAAGGCATCAAGCGAACGTGCGCCAACATGATCAGAAAGGCCATGGTAAAGTGCGGCAGAGCCATTCCTGGCGAGATTGGTCTGTCCGGCATCGTAAGCCAGTCCCAGTTTGTTCGAATAGGCATCGTACACTCTTCTCCGCGCAGGTGCATGGTTCAGACACCCCTCGCGTGATAGTGCGCCGTCGAGACAGGAATTCATGGCTTCTGTCGCCTGCGCCCACTTTTCAACTATGCCGGCGGCCTCCCACTGGCAACGTCCAGGCATGTTTGTCGCCGCCAGCACGCCCATTGCCGGCATCAACACGGCCACATCACCCTTTACGCGACAAAAACCAAGGGCGGAACTCGCATACCATTCGTCCCCGTCAAAAACACCGTTTGTCACCGAAGTCGGCAACATGCCAAGGTAATGGAAGAACGCCGCCCGTTTTGCCTCAGGCGTCCAATCCTGAGCACAAGGCAAAGATGCTTCAAACAGGCTCCCGAAAGTCGGGAACGGCTCGTCAAGTGGCTCGTTTGCCATTGGGTCGCCAGGAGGCAAGGGCCCGCCGTCGCAACCTGAAGCATAAGCAGTCGCCTCCGCAAGTGCAAGACCGACCATGTTCGTCTCGGCCTCCGTCCAGGAATAAGCCGAGATGGACATCATGCCCAAGAGTGCCAACAGTGCGTTCCTCATTTTAGTCCTCCCGTGTGGCAATCACGTCTGACCCCGTAACCCCCGACAATTGTCTCTGTCATTGCTTCGTCCATCCGCCGAACCTCAATCTGCTCGATATCCGATCCAGGAAACATCGTTCAAGGAATTCGTGGGGAAGGTGCTCAATCGATTGTATTGCACAAGCGCCTTTGACCGTTCGTAAGCATTTGTCGAATTTTGAATGAAAAAGCGCGCCTGGTCAAGTCTCTGGACACTATTAGAATAACTGGGTATCAGCTTGGCAAGCTCTTCGTCCTGCCACGTCTGGGAGGTGGAAATATGGCGCATTGAATAATACATGTATTTCGCCACACGAATCTTTGCGCCCTCCCTCTCCGCCTCCGGCACGGTCGCGAGGCAATCCAGCAAATCCCATGCAACAATAGATGCCGCCTCATCATATCTATTCGTACAAACGCACAAGTCGTACAATCTATCGACTACGTTACTCTCCAGATTGGTGTACCTAAACAGACCTGGTATTGCGATCTTCTCCATGCCGTGGAGATCCTCGTAAACTATGCATCTGAGAAAATTTGTCACGGCAGGATGGTTGATGTCTGCGAGTTGCCTCATCGCCACAACGGCCGACCGCCTCATGTCTGGATCTTGAAGATTAACTGTCTGCAATCCATTGGATACGACCGCAATCAGCGCATCTACCAGTTCGTTTGTCGTCCAGCCACTTTCCTGAAATACATCACGAAAAAGTGGAAGCGCGTCACGCATTCTGCCAGGTATATCGTCCGATGCATCCGTTTCGTCACAATCAGACTCAATAAATCTACAGCTGCCCCGCAAAAACGAGGCCAGCCGATCCGTCGACCACTCCCCTTCCGCAAAGGACGAGCCAACCAAGAAGCTTAGAATAATTACAAGGATAGTTTTCATGTTATACCTCATTTTGTATGTGGCGGATATACCAGCATTGTATTTC
>CACYQU010000053.1 GCA_902776615.1 uncultured bacterium | reverse complement strand
GGCGAAGAGCCACTACCAGAATCCGGCCGGCTTCCGCCAGGTGGCCGCCGAGTTCGAGCACGAGAGCTACGCGATGAGCGCAGACCTCCCCGAAATGGCCGACATAGGAACAATGACGGCAAAGCTCGAAAACGGGCTTCTCACCGTGACAATCAAGAAGCGTCCCGAGACGCAGCCGAAGAAGATCGAAATCCTCTAAAAGTTAGCGGTGGCCGAAAGCTCCTCCTCGGGGAACCCTCGGCGAATACGCCGAATCCCCTCGCTCGGACTTTCGCTCCACCGCTAACTTCACTCACCGCCAACTACGGCACTTGCGTCACTGATTTCAACAACTTTAGATTCCGCCACTACCGACTCTGCCTCACCCAATTCCTTGAGGCACGCAGCACGTTCGATGCGCTTGCCCTTACGGCTTTCGAGACGGACATGGAGATCAATGAGGTTTTTTGCCGCCTTGGCAATCGTCTGGGCATGGGGAGCATCGACTAGGACGCTGCGGGCATCGTCATATTTCGCCTGCATATCGAGGATTGCCTTGCCAACCCCCTCGAACGTCGTGAGGAATGTGTTCATCCGCGACAGAAGTTCGCGTGCCGTGTTGACGACCTCCTCCTGGTTGCGCGCCTCTTTCTCATGCTGCCAGGCAAGATAGACAAGCCGGAGATAGGCCAAAAGCGTCAATGGCGTCACGAGGATGACATTGTTGTCAGCCGCGAACTTCCAAAGCGACGGCTCCGCTTTGAGAGCCTCCAAAAGCGGCGCTTCATAGCCAACAAACATCGCCGTCACTGGCAGGTAGTTCCTGTCCTTATGCTCTTCCGAGAAGACCTTGGGGTACTTCTTTTTAGCAAGCTGATCGATTTTCTCGCGAACGCGGGCAACGTGTTCGGCCAGCTTCGCCTGACGCGTCTTCTCGTCCTTTGCCTCGACATACTGAAAATAAGACGTGAGGACAACCTTGCTGTCAATAATCAGCCAGCGGTTCTCAGTGTCGCATACCTGAGCATCAGGGCGATCCGACGAAATGCCAGTTTGCAAAAAGAAGTTAACACCTTCCTCAAGTCCGGCCTGACGAAGCTTTTCCGCAAGGATCTCCTCCCCTTTGCGCCCTTGAAAGCCGGAATTCGACGAAAGCGCCTCGCTGACACCGGCCAACTCCTTGGCGACGTCGCTGATGCGCCCGACATCTTTGTCAATCGCCTCGGCAAGCTTGGCATGTTCGGTCTGCGTCTTCTCCGTCGCCGAGCGGAGAACCTCAAGCTGCTCGCGAAGCGGTTTCAGAACACCTTCAAGCTGCTCAGAGTTCTTTTTTGTCAAATCGCCGCTTTGCGTCTTAAGCGTCTGGGCGGCAAGATTCGCAAACTGTTCCTGAAGCGTCTTGACCACCTCTGCGAAGGACTTCTCCTTCTCCTGCAGGAAGCGTTCTATTTCAACATTCTTTTCACGGAGCACCTTTGCCTGCTGTTCGTCCCGGTCCGCCAGCATCTGCTTGACGTCCTCGTCCTTGCGACGCAGGACGGCATCCTTCTCCGCAATCACCCTGGCACAAGCCTCATCCTTATCGGCAAGTTGCCGAGAGCAGGCGGACTCCTTGTCCGCGATCAAACGTTCGCATGTTGCCGCCTTCTCCGCAATCGCGTCCGCACAGGACTTGTCCTTGGCATCAATTAGCTTCTGACAAGCCGCATCCTTCTCCTTGAGCGCGTTCTGGCAGACGCGATCCTTCTCCAGCATCCGCGCCTCGAAATTCTCGCGCTCCATCTTGACTGCTTGCTGCAGCTGCTCAAGCTGCGACTTTGTTTCGCCCGGCTCGGCCTTGGCCTTCTGCCAGAGGTAGACCAGAACAGCGACGGCAACCACAAGAAGACCGCAAAGCCCCGCCAACACACAAACGGCTATATTCATCCCATAAATCCTTTCGTTATTCTTGACATCGTCTTCTGTCATAAGAAAACAGGCTAGACCCGTTTTCTTATCAGTCTAAAAACGATACCAAAAATCAGATGCCAACGTTGCGCGGCACCTTGCGGCGACGCCCTCATCCGACATTCAAATTATACCAAAAACCACGCTGTTTGAGCGAAGCTGTAACGAACAAGCAGGACGCCCCGCCACTACTTGCTCAGTATCTCTTCACGAACGTTTTTCGGGGCGAGCTCGAACTGGTCGGTCTCCATCGAGTAGGAGGCGCGGCCCTTCGTGAGCGAGCGTATCGCAGTCGCGTAACCGAACATCGACGCAAGCGGAACGCGAGCGTTGACGACCTGAAGATCTCCCTTCATGTCCATGCTGAGCACCGTTCCGCGGCGTCCGTTGAGATCGCCGAGGACTTCGCCCACTGACTCGGGTGGCGTCGTGATCTCGAGCTTCATGATCGGCTCGAGGAACTCGGGCGCTGCGGCCTCGGCAGCTTCGCGGAAGCCCATCATCGCCGCCGAGCGGAACGCCACTTCGTCGGAAACCTCTGGGTCGAAAATAACCGCAGAAAGACATGTCACCTCGATGTCCGTCATTGGATAGCGTGCAAGGACGCCAGTGACGACACCGTCCTCGAGACCCTGCTTCACGCAATCCTGAAGGCGCTTCTCGGTGACGAGATTCACAAAGTCGCGCGAGAGATCGACCTTCACGCCCTTGCCGCGCTCAAGCGGTTTCACTTCGATCTTGAGCGTCACCGCGTGACGCTTGCCGCCGAGCTCGCGGTCGAAGGTGAACTCCTTCACCGCGCCCTTCGTCACCGTCTCGCAATAACTCACCATCGGCCGTCCGACATTCGCCGCGCACTTGAACTCGCGTTTCAGGCGGTCGACGAGAATCTCGAGGTGAAGCTCGCCCATACCAGAGAGAATCGTCTGCCCCGTCTCCTCGTCCTCGCGGAACTGGCACGTCGGATCCTCTGCGGCGAGCGACTTCATCGACTCGACGAGCTTGTCCTTGTCGGCAGAGCTCTTAGGCTCAATCGCCATGAACATCACCGGCTGGGGAGCTACAATGCGCTCGAGGTGGCACGGCTTCATTTCCGAGCAGAGCGTGTCGCCAGTCGTGACTTCCTTGAGCCCCACGATTGCGCCGATGTCACCAGCGCGAAGTTCGTCGACCTCGGTGCGGTCGTCTGCAAAAAGGCGCACAATCTTCATGATACGCTCGCGCTTCTTCGTGCGCGGATTGTAGGCATTAGCGCCCTTCTTGAGAACGCCGCCGTAAACGCGGACGAAGAAGAGACGCCCGACGAATGGATCGGTCGCAATCTTGAAGACGAGAGAGGTAAGAAGCTCCGAGTCCTCTTGCTTGCGCGTCACCTTCTCGCCGCTCTTGAGGTCGGTCGCCTCGACTGGCGGGCGGTCCGTCGGCGCGGGAAGGTAGGCGCAAATCGCATCGAGAAGCGGCTGCACGCCCTTGTTCTTGAAGGAGCTGCCGCAGAGGACAGGAACAAACGCGCCAGAGATGGTCGCGCGGCGGATTGCGGGCACGAGTTCCTCGGGCGTAAGGTCCCCCTTCTCGAGAAACGCCTCCATCACGCCTTCGTCGACATCTGCGACCTTCTCGACGAGTTCCGCGCGCGCAAGCTCGGCCTCGTCCTTCAGCTCGTCGGGTATCTCGCCGACCGTGAAGGTCTGGCCCTGGTCCGCGTCATCGCCCGCCCAGGTCACCGACTTCATGTTGACGAGATCGACGACGCCTTTGAAGCCGTCCTCGCGGCCAATCGGGAGCTCGATCGGGCAGGCGTTCGCCTTCAACTTGTCCCTAAGCTCGCCTACGACGCGCGCGAAGTCTGCGCCCATGCGATCCATCTTGTTGACGAAAGCGATTCGCGGAACGTTGTATCGGTTCGCCTGGCGCCAGACGGTCTCGGATTGCGGCTGCACGCCGCCGACAGCGCAGAAGACGCACACCGCGCCGTCGAGAACGCGGAGAGAACGCTCGACTTCCATGGTGAAGTCGACGTGGCCGGGAGTGTCGATGATGTTGATGTCGTGGCCGTTCCACTGGCAGGAGATCGCGGCGGACTGGATCGTGATGCCGTGTTCCTTCTCCTGGATCATGAAGTCCGTCGTCGTGTTTGCGTCGTGGACGTCGCCGGCGTGGTGTATCTTGCCGGTGTAGAGGAGGATGCGCTCGGTAGTCGTCGTCTTGCCCGCGTCGATGTGGGCGACGATGCCGATGTTGCGTACATTCGATAGCTCGGAACTCATAGGTTGGTTATTATACCATATTGCAGCGCAGCAGGCAGGCGTCATTCCGCATCCGTGCAGCGACGAGTTTTGGCTGGTCTGTGCTGGTTTGCCTTCCAGTGTGCGGCTTTGTTTCGGGCAACCGTGCTCGCCCACGAGAAATGGCCGATTCGCGCGTCCTTGCGACCGCTCGACATATACATATATGTCTTCGGGTCGCAGTCCTGCGCGACTCGTCTCATTTTCGTGGGTTCCGCCCGGCTTCGGCCCGAAACAAAGCCGCGCTTGGCACCCTCGGGAGCTGGGCTAACGGCGCACGCGTTCGTCTCTCGCTCCGGGGAAAAGCTCGACTCCTCCCGCGCGCTGCATCCACCGTCCGCAGCGCGATACTTCGTCGGCGGAATACCGCCTCCTCGTCTCGCGCGCGTCCTGTGGCGCATCACGCGAACTGTCGTCGCGCCGTTCCCCTGCGCTCATTCCTCACACATGCGCCGTTAGCCCGACCTGCCGCTATGGCGCGTTTCTTTTCGTAGCCTTTGCGCTCGCCGACACCTTGTCGGCTCGCTTAGCCACACGGAATAGCCTCCCCTCTCTGACTGGGAAAGCGCCACGCTAGCGCCCGCTTACGCGGCTCGGCCTACGGCCTCGGTGGATGCGGCGTCTCGCCGGCGCTATCAGCGCAAACAGACGACTCCGCGGCAAATGCGCTGCTCCGCCGTCAAACCTCATCCGTCAGCTTGCTCAGTTCTTCGCGGATGCGCTCGGCCTCTTCCTCGTCCCCATGCATGACGGCATACTCAAGCAACGCGTCAAGTCGCTTGATCGCCTCAATCGTGTCGTCTCTCTGCGGCATCGCCATTTGCTACCTCGTCATCCTTGTCGTTAGTGGATTTTCATGCCCCCTTAGCCTACTACAACCCAATGCGGCCCCTTGCTCTCCTCCAGTGCGTCGCAATAGCCCCATGCAATGGAATATCGAAAACGATACAGGTGTCCGAGTTCCTCTGCCAACCGTTTAGTCAACGCGATTCTCTCGTCGTCAAACTGCTTTCGATCACTGCGATTTGGAAATATGGAATCGTCCCCACTCTGAAAACGTTCTTCAAGTTCGTACCATTTTGACATCCATCTGCAAATATCCGAGGCTAGAGGCTGTGGTATCTTTATGTTCTCGATGTCTGCATCATTGTACTTGGCGGAGCAGAAGCCAGCTATGTCTCCTATGCCCGTAGTAAGTTCCGCTTCTTCGCATGGTGGCCTTATCCACGCAAACACACCCGTGACCTCCGGGCAAATCGTTATCCATGGTCTCTGCGGCATCGCCATAGTCTCTACTCCACCAATGTTGTCCATCTAACCGCCGTTCACCTTTTCTTTCTTTTATGATTTCGCCTTTTGCTTGAATCTATTTCCTTTATCCGATTACGAAGCATATTGGCTATATCTCCAGCTTGATTTGCCAATGCAATATCCAACGCAGTTCTACCAGAACAAGTCCTTTTCTTAGGATTCACACCTTCCGTTAATAATACTGGCACGACGGATTTGCAGTTATGTTCAGCCGCAACCATTAATGCAGAATAACCTCTATTGTCTTCTACGCAGACGTTGGCCCCTGCATCAATTAGAAGTTTCAGGCATTCAACATTATCATATCGAACCGCATATAACACTGGTGTAACACCATTAGCATTCGCCAATTCAGTATCGGCACCATATTTCAGCAACAATCTTACACCTTCCAAAAAGCCATTTGCTACAGCAAGTAACAGCAATGTCCAGCCTGGCGGGAACTGCACATTAATTGAAGACGTGGCTTTTATAATAATTTCCAAATCCGTATCGTCTTGAACATTCATTCGCCATAGTATTAATGAATGACCCTTCTCTCTCAACAAGCGGTCTTGCATAGCATATAACAAACATTTCTCCTTTGACAAAACATGTTTACCATTGAAAAATTCTTTGTCATTACGACAAAGCCACTGATACGCCTCCCAATATTTATATGCCTCTTTAAAACTTAAATAATACTCTCTCCTATTTCCAACTTGGGGTTGCCAGTCTATTCGTAGCAACGGCTCTCCACATTGATTAATTGTCGTATGTGACGAAATACAGCCCTTCTCTTCATATTTCAGATCTTGATCTTTAATTTTCTTTGCTTTCTCGACCTGAATCTGACAAGGTGAGAAATCCAACGACAATCTCTTGTCGCCCCCATTCGTCACCAATGCTGAGTACAAATCTAAAATGGCATTATATTCCGCATAATCAGAGTATTTTTTTAACACCCCTGACACTCGCTTATCCGCTCTTTGGACAAAAAGAACTATAAATGAGGCCAACCAAGTGACGGGAAGCGCCCATGGGCCATCATAAAATACTACAAACAATACGATTCCAGCAAGTGAAACAAAACACATCAACGTAGCCGTTTTCAACAACACCATGGCCAGCATGGAATTCTTGGGCAAGCCCAAGCCCTTTGACTCATCCTCCGTTCGGCGAGAAGACCACCCATCAATATACGTTGATATCGCCATCCCCGTCAAGCATCCTAAAACCAGCAACAAAACCAACCACCAACGACTTACATCCTGATAAGCCGTTCCCGAGACAATATCCGGATAACGCCATATCAATACGCCCAAAGAACCGACACAGAATCCTATCGGCAAAAAATCCTTATTCGCATATTTTTCATGCCAACGTCCAACTACAAAAATCAAGCACCAACACAACGATGCCAATACTCGCACGAACATCTTAGCACTTACAAACTTGATTGGAAGCGAAGCACCGCCAATCGACAGTTCGACACCATCCATCAATACCACATGAGACGACACCGCCAAAAGGACAGTGATTGCCAGCAACGCCCAGCAACTTATTGCATAAACACGTTCTGAAAATATTTTCTGCGACACTATGATTCTCCGCGATAGAAGTTTGGTGTCTCTCCCACCTCTGACACACGCTTACCAAACTTTATATCCTTGATGATGTTTTGTACTTGTTTCAGATCGGTAATCTTTGATAGTTCTGGATCAATCAGAAGCTTTGTAACTGCATCCCTAAGTATGTGTTGTGCACCAAGAAGTTCTTCTTCGGAAATGGTTTCTGCAGCACCATGCGCCACGGCAGACCTCTTTTTAGATCAGGCGGGGACAGACCCCAAGAAACCCTTATTTTTCAGCCCTTTCGCGGGGGTTGTCCCCAAAATTTCGTCGTAGGTGAATCTCGCGGCTCCTCCCTTCTGTCGTCGTGGATTATGCGACATTAGTGTGTCACTGGTACTGTGTCACAGGGGTCAGCAACTGTTGACACACCTTACCATGTCAACAGTTATTGCCCTCCCGTTTTGACATTCTCCATCATGCCAAAGAGCTTCGGAAGATATTTCTCGCCACCTTCTTCAAGGAAAAGTATGTGCTTATTCTCCTCTATCCAAGTTTGCAATGGTCGTGGTATCCATGTCATTCCGTTATATGGTGTTGGCGTAAGTATAAAGCTATTCAAGATCATATTTGCATCCCCCAATCGTTTCTCAATGTCCTTGATCTTATTGCAGAATTTTACCTTGTCGCTTTCGGCATCTTCGTGCATCATTCCATGCGGCTCGACAAATGTAATGTACTGCTTCTCGCCTTGAATCACCCACAAGATGAAGTCAGGGTGAAAATTTGACGCCTCCGCGAAGCCCATGCCTTTGCCACGGCTCAGGTTACGAAGCAGAAATATCTCATGTCCCTTACCCTGAATCTCGGCCGTATGCGCCTTTATGTAATTATACAGGTCGACAACAAACTGAAATTCACTTTCGTTGAGCGAAAGCGGGACGATCTCCACCTTCCCCTGTTTCTTAAGCCGAAACAACGGTTGGAAAAGATGTACGCCAAAATTAATCGCGTTTGCAACACCGTATCCAGTAATCAATTTGTCTTTCTTGTCGGCAAGATCATTTTTGAGCGATTGAATCTGATTGATCAATGTCGCGTCATCGGCATCAACGCTGAAAATGTATTCATCGGTCTTCGGCATGTTGTCATCGTCTTCAGTTAAATCCCTATACTCAAGGCGAGGCTCGATGAACATCTGCTTAGAATACCGATAGAGCTTTTCTGCGTATCTTTTGAGCAATTCCGCCGCAACGTCGCGAACCAGTCGCACCCCTGCGAATGTCGTAGGCCTCAAAAAAGCCTCAGGAATGTACAGCTCATACCAATCAGACGACGAAAAAACCTTCTTAAGCCCGTTCTCGGTAACGTCAAGGTTGTACCAGGTCCGCTCTCTCTTGAATCTTTCTATCGAAAGATAGAGTTCCATCCAATCTACAAGGCCAAGTTGATCCGACCCGAACTGTGCCCTATTTTTCTTCTCAGCTTCCCCCTCCTGCTTTTCTGACGAAATTCGCTGAACACGCGGATAGTAATCAAGTACAACCTTGTTTTCCTTGATGTAGTTCGGAATGTCGGCTTCAAAACTCGGCACTGGGGCATCTCGCTTGAAGTCATACTCTTTGCCATCAGATGCCTTCTTCTTCGGCCTGATAACCTTGAGTTTCTTGCCAAAGTCATATGTGACATTTAGCGGGATCTTCTCAAAATGACGTTTTTCGTTTCCCGGCAAGCCTTCACTCTCAAGATAGCCTTTGAATCTCTGCATGAAATCCGCCTGAATACCGAATACGTTCAGCAATTCCAGCTCCTGAATCCAATTCGGATGCACATGTGCTTTTGAATGGGTGCTGCGCTTAAGGCTCCACTCCCAGCCCTTAAGACGCACGCCGCGCCCGAAGAGCTGGATGATCTGCGCACCCTCGCTTCTTCCTACATGCATGAGACCAAGCGTGCTCACACGCCAGCAGTCCCATCCTTCGACGAACTTCTTCGATCCAATAAGAAGGTTGATGGGTGAACTTGACTCCCGTACTGTCTGAAAGATCGCATCGGAGATGTCGCTGTCCTCTGCAAAGACGATGTTTTCCGCGAGACACGGCAGTGTCTTAAGATGATCGCAAAGTTCCTTCGGCGAACCCACATTGATGAGGCCGAACGGCCTTTGCTCCTCGGAAAGCGGTGCACGGAGAAGTATCTCTCCCGAATTGCCCTTCAAGCGCTCAACCTGCAGCTTGCCTGGCGTCCCCCCATTGAACACGCGGCGCAGTATGTCCTTGTAAAACTCCGCAACCTTCTTCATGTCACCCTGCATTTCCTGTGCAAGATATTCGAACGCCCCCTCGAAGAAGTCATTACCGTTTGCGTCTAACATGCCTGTCTGTACGCCAGACTTGAGAATCAAGTCGGCTATCGTCTGTGTTGCCTTGGTCTCGTCCGATAGAAATTCGCCGATAAATGCCAGTATCTGTGCAACATCCGATGCCGCAAGGACATTCTCCCCCTCGAATCTCAGCCGCTTGGTTTTCTTGTCCCTCTTGACACCACTTACCGTGCTGCCGACAAAAACCCAAAGCGGCTTCTCCAGGTTGAATCCTGCAAAACCCGCCTTACATTCCTCATAGATCCTCAACTGCTGGTAGTACTTCAAGAGGCATCCCGTCAAATAGACAAACTCCGTAGTCGCGAATGTCTTTGGGATGTTATAAATCTGGTAGTCCTTGCCGTATCCGTCCTTGTAGAACCATTTGTATGAATAATCGAAAAGTACGGCTTTCGCATACTCGTCTTCATGTGAAGTTCCCGATACCGCCTGCTCGAATGTCGCAGAATACTCAAAGGAAAATCCCTTCTCGCACAGCTGGGCACGATACCCCATCCAAGTTGCATCTTCGTCACCGGAAAGTCCTGCGTGCCCTTCGTCAACGAAAAGGAGGTTGTTGTCACCGAAGTTCCGGACTGCAAAAGTCTCGGGGCCGTCCTCCATCTGAATCTTCTGTATCTCAAGCGTGTAGAGGAATTCGCCAAGTTCCCCTCCCGCGCCTTTTGTGAAAGGGACGCCGCTGATTCCACTTGCAGCAAGTTCATTTCTGTGCTGCACGGAAAGGCTGCTGTTTGGTGTGATGAGAAACGGGAAGTTTATCGTTCCGTCCATGTTCGCTTTTTTCGCGTAGAACCAGAACTGCTTGAGATTAACATGCATCAGAAGCGTTTTGCCGGAACCCGTTGCATTCTGCAGGCAGACCTTGTTGAGATCGTCCTCTTTGTATTCGGCGATTGGCTGATAGTCCGAATACCTCGCATTGAATTCTGTGACGAAATTGTTAAGGTCGGCAAGAAGCGCCGCACGGTCACGGAAATAGCGGTCGAGGTATGCCTCGGAAAAAATCAGCGAAAGCCACTGGAAATACTTCCACCTGATCTGCCTGTCTTGTGGACGCCGAGCATTGATTGCGGCAGTATGCGCAACGACATTCTCCTCATACGACTGTAACTCCGCCCCCGTTATTCCCACTCTTTTGAAGAGGAAGAATCCCGCATCTTTCAACACATGGTAGAAATGGTGGTGTCCATCGCTATCAAGCCCTTCCGGTGCATTGCGCAAATCTATGACAAGTCTGTCAAACGGTTTTTCGTCGACTGGCCGCCCGTATTCGAGCGGATTGATGCCGAACAGAGATATCTGCCACTGGTTCAGCACCAGCTTCTGCGAGAAAGGGAGCTTCGGCAATGCCTTCGAACGCCTTTTGCTACGAGAGGCCATCACACACCCTCCCACATGCGTGCAAGGAAATCCTCTTCGATGAGGCGCACGTTCCACGAATCGCCGTCCTTTTGCAGAAGCGGGACGTTGTTCGAGCCGTTCACGTATATGACGTCACATCCACCGCCAAGCTGAGCCGAGGCCGCGGCCTGGAGATAGGCATTGAGAACGGCGTTGTCCTTCTCAATGTCTCCCGTAAGCGTCCTCCAGACGACAAGCACACGCTCCTTTGCTCCGTCGTCTGGCGTAGCCCGATTCTTGGGCATCCAGCCCTCGACCATCTGGAATTTCCAGACGGCGCCGTCACCGGCTTCCGCCGCACGCAACTCCTTGACCGTCAGCTTCGTATGCGCATCCTCCGGCAACTCCGGGTCTGGCTTGCGCTCAAACTCTGCGGCGAACGTCTGCGGCTCCGCAACATGCTGGACACGCAATCCAATAAGGTAATTGAACGTCTCGATCAGATCGACCGTACGCTCCTCACGTTCCTCACTGCCAGGCTTCTTGACGAACAACTTGTAGTTGAAAGGATTGGCAAACTGCGCGACATTTAAGAGCGACGGGCTTCCATTCGTCTCGACATCAAGCATGTACTTGAAGAAATAATCCCCAATGCCGGCATACGCCTTGCCTTTCTCGCCGTCAACGACGAGATTGTTCAACGTGTCTTCGTATGACTCAAGCCGCATGTACTTGAAGCAGTGTGAAATCCCCTTGTCAAATGTCTTGGGCTTGCCATCCTTCCATTCCGGCGAATAAACGACCTTTTCAATACGCGGCTTCAACACAGTGTCAAAATGATCACCCATCTCAATGAGTATGTATTTGCGCTTGCCACCATCTTGCCGATTCAAATCAATCACCGCATGCGCTGTCGTGCCGGAACCAGCGAAGAAATCAAGGACTACAGTATTCTTTGATGCGCCCCCGCCCACCCAAACTGCGTCTTCTACAAGATAAATTGATTTAGGAAAATCAAAAATAGTCTTATCATTGAACAAGGACTTTATTACAGATGTCCCATGTTCGGTAGCAGAATATCTAGCATCAAACCAAGCAGACACAGCTACCACCCCATCTTCATGCGGACGCCGCTTGACATAAACATAGTCATCCCCGGATCCGTTTTTACGAATTGCCAACTGATCATTGCATTCTACCACTTTTTTCCATTCCCAGCGCCATGTTTTCTCATTCCCAGAATCATCGTTTGGCCACACACTAACTTCACCATCAGAGCATGGCTCTTTCACATCCCAAGATCGTTTAGCTTCATCCCAATCCATCTTAGGTACACGAATGCGATTAGGTAATTTTATGTATATTGGGTAATACAACATAGGGCGCGCAATTCTATCGGAATTAGATCCTTCCCTGCGAAGATTGCGCCACTCAAAAACGCCAAGCTCATCACGTTGATTAAACCTAGCTTTTTGTTCATCTGTCGGCAACATCCTACCAATCTTTGCCTTTGGAGTCTTACCAAATACAAGCGAATACTCGTGAGAAACAGAATATCCGCTTTGCATCGGACGCCCAGATGGATTAGCCCTAACGCAGAAAGTTCCTAAATAATTGCCAAAAACCTCGTTGCCAATATAAGACAACTCTTTATGCTGAACATCATCAATTGCTAGGGAGCATGTCCCATTCTCAGCAAGCAAAGCACTTGCTTCAATCAGCCTATCATACATTAAGGAAGTCCAAGACGACGACTTATACCCGTTTTTGTAAAGAATAGCACTTGCATCCGAATTATATGGCGGATCAGCATACTCGCAACCAATACAACCATTAAACCGAGCTAGAAGAAATTTCAACCCCTGGAAATTCTCAGAATGGACAAGAAGTCCGTCGCACTTTTCGTCAAGGTCTGGAATCGAGGCCAGAAGCCGAGCCTTGAACGATTCATCAAAGAATTTTGTATCGACCATTCGCGCGTCAATTGCGGTCTGACTTGTCTCTTTCGGATCGTCGGCAGTTTCATGCTTCTTCCATTCCGCCTGCTGTGCCGCATTCGCCAGCACTTCCGCCTTCATGTCATCTGGCACTTGATCCATCGTGATACAGTAGTCGCACTGTACAACGAACTTCTTCTTGAGCCAGAGTTTCTTCTGAAAGTCCTCGAGTTGCGCTAGGAATGTGATGATCTCATCCGCAATCTTTCTGAACACCTGGAGCTTGACGAGCCACTTCGCAACAGCCTCCGGCGTCGCCGCTTCCACGTCGTCGAGGATCATCAGGTCGTTCTTGATGTAGAAGTCCAGTTCGCGACGCAGGAATCCGCCAAGGTCTTTGTGGATAAAGTAGTCCTCGGTGTTACGCGCGGCGAAGCGCTCGATATAGCGCTCAAGCACATTGCGCGTCGGGTTCTTTTCTGTCGGACACGCCGTGGAAAGCATTCTAATGTAAGCGTTGATTGGGTGCGTTGCATATTCGTCCGGCAACGACCCGGCAAAGTCCGTAAGCCAGTTCAGCGTAAACTCCGCCGCCTCCTTACACCTCTTTGCCTGCCATTTGCCCGTCGTTCCCTCCTTTTCAGGATCGGCATGATACTCGAAATAGACGGTCAGTTCCGCATCCTCGGAATCTGGGATGTCAAAAGCCTTCTCCTTATGGATAATGAAGAAGCGATCAGACCCCGGCTTTACATTGCCATGCTCCCCCTCTTCCGCTTCGACAATCTTGAAGTGGACGCGCATCGGACGATTGGGCAGATTGAGCGCCATGCGCTCAATCTCGTCCATCTTCTTGAATTCGGGCGCTTCCGAAAGATCAAATGTGTACGAGCTGAAGTTCTCGCTCGTTTTGATATAGTATTGATCGGCATTTGCCCAGTGCAGCACCACCTCTTCGCCTGCATACGGAATCGCGTATGGCTTTGCCTTGCGATCCGTCTCACGCGTCAGGTAGCGAAGCGACACAAAGTCGCCCTTGTCGTAGTAGCGCTCGAAGAAGTGGTAAAGATGGTCGTAGATGTCAGCAGCAGCACTAGCACTCGCCGTTCCCTCATCGAACGCCTTCTTCGTCGCAAGATACTGCACCGCCAAAGGCGTGGCCGCGAATGCTGGATTTATCGAACCATCGGCGGCAAACGCCATCTGACCGAGGGCTGCAAGCAAAGCGTTCTTCGCTGTGTCAAGATCGGCTTTGAGTTTGGAATTGCCTATGTCTGCAAAAGAAGCTTCGATAATCTTCGGCAGCTTCTCGTCAAGAAACTCTGAAATCTCCTTCCGTTTGGCGTGCATCACCCGATAGAATCCAAAATCGAGATCGGGCTGGTCAAGCTGGAAAAGTTCCTTGAGCTTCGCCTGAAGCTTCTTCTGCATTTCTGTCATCGTTGCCATAAATCATCCTCCTTCTGGATTTCAGATACTCATTTTTGCGTCCGAATCAACACGCACATACGGCCGAACAATCTCGTTCAGTTTCTTGACGACAATCTGGTTCTTGTTCGTTTCCATTCTATACGGCCTTTGGGTAAACAGTATATCAAATTTAGGTGTCAGGTTGGCATCTCAATTCGTGCTGCTTGTGTCGCAAAGTTCTTTCCTCCGTCTGCCCATTGAATGATATTCCTCGATCAGCCGCTCGACCTCCTCTTGCGTGATTTCACCCCGAATGTTCCGCTTGGCCGTGTCAATCAAGAACTGCGACACGCTCAAATGATCGACATCCTGCAAACCGATGGCGACACTCCAATTGCTCGCTCGCTGCCGAACCTCTGGGTCGGGGTCGTCTTTGAACTCGGCAAAGATACTCCTCGCTGCTTTAGGCGCACGTACACTTTTATCCTGTCTTGTCATGCTCAAACTCTTTCATCCCCTTCAAAAGAATGTCGCGGGCAAAACCGCTCATCCCTTTCGTGCGTTGCTCAATCATCATTTCCACGACAATATTATACCATTCTTACCGATTTTCCATCCGTCCCGAACGCCGACTTCTTGATGCGGCGAAATCCGCCGCAGTCCAGTTTCGTGACAAGTTGCGCGTCTTCGATTGCTGTGCGTTCGCGGCGAAGCTCGGTGATTAACTCCTGTTCGCTCGGCAAGTGCAGCTTGTACTTGGCGGCGAAGATTCGCTTGTTGTGCAAAGGCAGCGTGTAGCGGACGAGGTTTGCGCCCTTATCGGTGCAGAGGACAATGCCGATCGGCGGATTGTCGCCGGGATTCATCAGCTCGCGCTCGTAGTAGTTCACGTACATCTGCATCTGCCCGAGGTCAGCATGCGTCAATTCGTCAGTCTTGAGGTCGCACAAGACAAAGCAACGCAGAATGTAGTTGTAGAACACGAGATCTACATGGTAGGATTTCCCATCGAGCGTCAGCCGCTTCTGCCGCGCCACAAGCGCAAAACCGCGCCCAAGCTCCATCATGAACTTCTGGAAGTGCGTGATGAGCAGGCTTTCCAAGTCCTTTTCAAGATGGCTTTCGCTTTCGTCCAATCCAAGGAATTCCAGCACAAGCGGATCGCGTATTACGCTTTGCGGCGACATCGTGTCTATTGGCTTGAGCGGGGCAATCGCAGCCTTCTTGCCGCCGCGCTTCTTCGTCCGATTCTCAAGCAAGCGTTCATAGTAGAACGAGTTTATTTGACGCATGGCTCCAGCTCAATTCGTCACACAGTGTGTGACAATTTCGGAACGCGAGATAAAACAGGCGCATGTATCGCAAATTGGCTTGTGTAAATCCTTTGCCGAGATCTGCTGTCAACTGAATCGACAGCGACGCAATCAGTCTGTCACCATACGCCGCCTTTGCCTCGCCGCCCTGCTTCTCGACAATCATCTTCCCGACGAGCCAATACGCCTTGACCATCGCAAAATTAGCCGTCTTGTGTACGAACTGCCGCGCCTGAACGAACACGTCGCGGACCTGCGCGTAAAACACAGATTCGGTCTTCACAACGGCTTTCCCGTTTCTCGATTTTGTCATGCGCATAGTATATCACACCCTCGCCTTTCTGCCAGATCCACTCGCCGCCTTCTTGCCTTTGCCGTATTCCCGCCGTTCAGATGTCGCCATGCGAACTTCCGAGAAATCCTCGGTAGTTGATCCACGTACCAATTCTCCCGTCGGTTGATAGACGACAATCTGGTTCTCGCCTGCGCTCATTCGATTTTTCCTTCTATGCGTATATTATACCAAACATCTCGCCTTTGCGCCCATTCCAAACGCCAATTTCACCACGGCAAAAGTGCCGCGAGATTACGGCGCGAACGAAATCGCATATCCCCCTGCCGAAGGCAGCCCGAAGGGGCGGCTACGCGGGGTGCAGATTTGCCGCGGTAAAATCAAACGCGGCGAAAAGACCAGATTCAGAAACGCCGCCAAGATGGCGGCTTTCCCAGTTAATGTCAAGCGACCCGATTTCGACGCGTCGCCATTTTGCCGAGAGGCTCGACGGCACTGGCAAAATGTAAAAGACCGCGAAATCGATGTCGCCACCGGCTTTTTCTCCGGAGCTTTGCCGCGTATCCGCGGCAAAGCTAGCGAGCCCTGAGCCGAAACATCCCATCCGCGTACGCGCCACCCACATCAAACAAACGGCACAGCGATAGATCAAAAATTCAGTGGGGGAAAGTGGTGCGACTGACTGGGATCGAACCAGCAACCTTCGGCTTCGGAGGCCAACGCTCTATCCAATTGAGCTACAGTCGCGCACTTTCTCCAATATTTTTCGCCTTGTTGTGTAATTTTTGTGTAATCTGCTTTGATTAACACTCCAATCACACACACAAAACGCAGATATTATAGCATTTGAAATGTGGCAGGTCAAATGCGGCATCAGTTCACAAGTCGCCGCGGATCATGTAACGCTCGGCTTCAACAATGTCCATGCGCCATGCCGCCAAAATGTGGTATAATAGCCACATGAAAACTTGCGAACAGCAGCATGCTTCAACATCGTCTACTGCATCGCCGCGCAAGAATCCGCGCGAAGAGACAAACGACGAGGCGCTTATGCGCTTCATCCGTGGTTCGTGGTACTGGGTGCTCGCGGCTTATGCATTCGCCGTCACATTCTACACAATGACAGCATCGTTCTTCTATTGGAGCGATGTCTGCGACATAACAATCCTAACAGTCGGCTTCTACATCTTCTATCTGCTTGTGCGCATGAAGTTCGAAGATCGCCTCCCTCCTGGCATCTACGACCAGTTCGACGACTGACCTTACAGCTCGCCGCGAATCATGCGGCGCTCAGACTCCTCGATGCCTATGCGCGTCGCCTTCTTCAAAAGCTGGTTGCGCTTCTTGTTCCGCACCCACTCCCTGTTTTCCCATTCGCTCCACTTGTTAAGGAACCTCTTTTCGAGCAACCTCATGTCGTGGGCGCTCAAACGGTAGGTTTCCTGCCAGCCTTCAAGCAGCTCCTTGTACTGCCCCGGATCGAGTCGGTTCAATTCTCCGCCCATCTTCTTAGACTTCTCCAGCAATTTGTCTGAAAGATACGTCCTAACATTCGCCCTGCGGCTGTCTTCGGCCGAAACCGCCGCGTCGACGCCGCTTCCACTGCCTGGTTCGCGGACGTGTATCTTGACGAATCTCCTTGCCGCGGATGACAAGACAGGGATTTTGTTGAGCGCAAGCCCCAGCCAAGGCGACGCGGAACCATAGTCGCTGCTTTCCTTCCCGTACCTGTCGAACGTCCAGATCGCCCTTCCGCCCCAGTCGTCCCAGACGCGCTTCGCCATTGCCGTGGCGAAGTCCAGCCTCGTCGCCCAGCTCTCGTTCCTGACAGCATAGAGGACTGGATCGTAGACCGGCTTTCCAGTGAAGTTGTCTATAGGGTTGTCCTGCAGCGCCAAGACGGTGTCTCTCAGCGTCTTGACGAGCGGCGTCGCCGCGTCGAGGTCGGGCGCGACGCCGCGCCACACCGTGTCAAGCACCGTCTGGCCGAGTTCCGGCGGCGGGTTCAACCCCATTCGCGCCGAGATTGCCCGCGCCACAAAGTCAGCCGACGGAGCAATTAGGCTGTCTTCGTCGTTCAACGCCGCGCCCAGCGTGATTGTCGTGTATCCGTCTGGCGACAGCCACACGGGAACGAGCTCGTGGCGCATGCGCGCATAGTCGTTGATGTTTTGGCTCGCGACCTGCATGAACTTCGCAAAGCGATATGTGCCGCCAAGCGGAGATTCCTCCGCCTTCTTGTCGTCGTCTCCGTAAAGCCACCGTATGAACGCCGCGATCGCGCCCGTCGCGAACATGGTGCCGACGCAGCGCTCGCACCACACCATGCCATCCTTAACCAGCGTCTCCTTCGGCCGTTCGACGAGCGCCTTGACGTGCCGCACGACGCCTTTCTCGCGCGGGTTAAAGAACTGGTTGAAGAATGCGTGTATCCCATTCGTGCTTCGTCCGCGGCGTTCGCCCTCGGGGATCGAGACGTTCTGCTTCACCACCAGCCCCGATTCCTCGACGGTCCTGTTGTGCGCCTTGCCAAACGTCGCCCTGTCGTGGTGGAACGCGACCAGTTTCGCAAACACGTCCTCGAACTCGTTCTGCTTGGGAAGCCAGTCGGCGGCCTTCTTCACCTGGCGGGCGACCGGCGTTCGGTCGATTGCCTCGCCGATCTTCTTGCCGATACCGAGAAGCCTTTCGTCCCGCACGGCGTCGCCATAGGCGTTTCCGAGCGTCGTGAACATGTTGCCGCGAAGCGCCTCCATCGCGAAGTCCTTGTCTTCGAGAAGTCCGCGCATCACATCCTCGTCCCCGCGCGCCTCCGCGTCCCAGAACTTCTTCTGCCACCCTTCCGGATCGAAGATGAACTTCGCCGCGCGCTCTGCCGGGTTGATGTGCCCGAAGCGTGTGATCCCGAAGAACACCTTGTCGAGAACGCGGTCCACTTTCGCCGACTTGCGCGCCGCGTGTTCCATGAAATTATCCACAAGCGGCGCTGCGCCGGGAAGGCCTGTGAACCTCGCCAGCGCCTTGGCCCACGACTCGTAGACGCCGGGAAAGTTCTTCTCGATCGACCCGGCGTTGCGCATCTGGTTGCGGGGAAGATACCCGAGGTTGTAGTCGATCATCATCCCGCGTGCGACGCGGTGCATCATCGCCGTCCACTGGAACGTGTCGGGGTCGAACTTGAAGCCGTCTGCGATCTCGCGCGGCACGATGAGCGTCCGCTTCTCGCCGTAGTCGAAGTAGGTGATGAACCCGTAGCGGCTCCCCTGTTTCACGTCGGCCTCGCCGTATGGCATGTCCCTCACGCCCGGAACCTCGGCCATCAGCAGGGCGTCTCTGAGGTCGATGACGTACTGGTTGACGCGCGCGGCCTGCTGTATCTTCATGTCCTTCTCGGTTGTCGCCACGACAGAGTCCGCCTTGTCCGCGAACGATCCGACGAGACGGCTTTTCCACAGCTTCTCGCCCAGCATCTCGCGCCCGCCGTGTCCGCTGCCGAGGTAGGTGTACATTTCGCCGCAAACGTCGTCGCCGCCGTTTATGCCGTCCTTGCGCATCTTCTCCCGTATGCGCTCGATCGCCTCCATCTCCTCCGGTGACTGGACGCGCTTCGTCGTCACGTAGTGCACGTTGCTGCGCCAGTAGTCGACGACTCTCTTTCCGACGAGGCGCTCCAGGCGCGGGTCGTTCAATAGCTCGCGCTCGCGGATTGAGAACCACTCGCGCCCGAACTCCTCCATCCTCGCCCACTTCTCCGCGCCTAAGCGCCGCGCCATGTCGCCGAGTATCAGCCGCGCCTGCCGTGCGCTCTCGCCACGCTCGCCGCTCCTCCCTTGCGAGTCTATTACCCACATCTGGTCCAGGTAGAGTTTCCAGTCGGCGACCGTGAGGCCCCACTTCTTCGCCGCCTTGTCCGCGAGAAGCCGGTTCAGTATGACATACCTAACCGACTCGTTCTGGATTCCGCGCTCCATCGCCGTGCGGCTGAGTTCCAGCTTCTGTTTCTTCTGGTGTATCCGCCCGGTAAACAGGTCTATTTCCTCTGCAGCCGCCTTTAGCTCCGCCTTCGTCGCGCCTTTGCGCTTCAACTCCGCGAGCGCCGCCTTGCGCGTACGCAGCTTCCGATTCGTCTCCTCGTCGAACCTCATCCACGTGAGGCCCATTTGGTCGTGGTAGCCGAGCACAAGCCCTTCCGCGAACCTGCGCGTCAGGCTTCTCGCCGTTATCGGCGCCTTCGCGGCCGCGTCAAGCTTGTCGCGCATCGCCTGGACTGCCGCGCTCTGGCTCCTCTGTATCTCCGCAAGCACGTGTTTATACGCCTGCGGCGAATTGTACACGCGATCCGCCGCCGCACGGTAAGCTTTCGCCGCGCTCGGCGTAGTGGTAACCGTTTCGAGTATCGCGTCGTACCATGTCGGCGCAAGACGCTCCATCTCGTCCGGAATCGCGAGCCAGGCGCCGAACATCGTGTCGGTAAGATCCTTCACGTCCGCCTCGGTCGCATCCTCGACGCGCCATCCTGACCAGGCCAGGAGCGTCTTTGCCTCGTTGCGCATCTTCTTCTCCTGCGCCGCTCGCTTGTCGCCGCTTGCCGCAAGCTGCACGTTCAGTGCGCCGCGCACCGCGTCGCCGACCGTCTGCACGTCACCGACGAGACTGCCTCTCCTTCGCGGCATGTTCATGACGTACTTCGCGAACTCGTTCATGTAGACAAGCCGTTCCGCGCTCTGTCCGCCAAGCTCCTTGCCGCTTGCCCGGCGGTCGGCCAGCTTCCTCAATTCGTCTCCGAGCTGGGCTTCGCTGCGCTCGCGCTCCTGGCGCACCTCGAAGTCCGAGTGGTTCGCCGCCCATGCCTCGTTCTCGTTCCGGAAGAAGCCGTGTTTCCCGAGCTTCTCCTTGAGCGGCGGAATGTCCGTCCTGTCGACAAGCCCGATTACGTCCGAGGCAATGTATATCTGCCCGTCCTTCGAGCTTGCGGACACCTTGCCGCCCCTGACCCGCTTCGACACATGCACCGGCATGGGATTGCCGCTCAGCTCCTTGTGCATCCTGAATATCTCGCTGATCGGAAAACTCGTCACCCTCACCCTGCCGATCTCCTGAATGCGCAAACGCGGTTGCTCGCTCAGCTCGCGGCTCGCCGCAAGCGTCCCAGGCGTCTGTTCGCCGCGTCCCGCGTCGTCCGCGACGCGCGCGCCGCCGATCATCGTTGCCTGCGGCGTCCCGCGCCGCGCCATCGTCCCGTCCGTGCCAATGACAAAGTCGCCAATCTGCTGCACGCCGGCGGAGAACTTGCCCTCCCCTTTCCCGGAGGGCGATCCTTCAAAAGACTGCTGCCGTCTGGAGTTTACCCATTTTTTGACCGCCAAAGTGCATCTCGCCCCGATAAATAAAGGGTGATGTGCGTTTTCGCAAGTGAAATGGGCGTTTTTCTTCCCA
>CACYQU010000052.1 GCA_902776615.1 uncultured bacterium | reverse complement strand
TCGTGGATTTGCGACCACATGCCCGAGGACGAAGACGAAAGGGCGTGGATTACGGACGTTCTCGACTACATGTTCGCGCCGCTGGAAGGGGGCTTCGGCAACGAGAAATACGGAGACATCGCCAACCGCATCGGCAACGAGATCATGATCGGCGCGAAAGATCTTTCCTGACGGTGCGCCTTGACTGAGGGCGGGGGAAAGACTATACTATGCCCCCAAAATCCGGGTGCTTGCCCGCACGGTGCGGGCAGGCTGAGAAAATACCGGCTGAAAAACCTGAACAGGGTAATGCCTGCGTAGGGAAAAGGAAAGGAAAAAAGGAATGGGCAGCAACAATGCTGTGATGGAGGAAGTCATATCCGGCGCGATAGTGCGCCGGTACTTCCGGAAGCTCGAGGACAACCTGGCGATTGACGTCGCCATCGTCGGCGCGGGGCCGAGCGGCCTTGTGGCGGCGCACGATCTGGCGAAAGCGGGTCTGAAGGTCGCCGTGTACGAATCCAAGCTCGCGCCAGGCGGCGGAACGTGGGGCGGCGGAATGCTGTTCAACGAGGTGACGGTGCAAAACGACGCCGCCGAGATTCTGCACGAGTTCGGAATAACGACCGTTCCATACGACGACAAGTATCACACCGTCGATTCGGTGGAGATGGCGTCCGGTCTGATTTTTGGCGCGCGCAAAGCCGGCGCAACGATCTTCAACACGGTAAAGGTCGAAGATATCGTCATGCATGACGGCGTGGTTTCCGGCGTTGTGATCAATTGGAATCCTGTCGCTAGGCTCGAAATGCACGTCGATCCCATTGTGGTGACGACACGCGCCCTCATTGACGGAACCGGCCATCCCAGCGAAATCGTCAACAAGGCCGTCAACAAGGCCGGCGTAAAGATCGACTCCCCGACGGGTGGAATCCTCGGCGAAAAGCCCATGTGGATGGAAGACGGCGAGCGTACGACCGTGGCGAACACGAAGCGGCTCTATCCGGGACTCTATGCATCGGGAATGGCCGCGAACAATGTCCAGGGCGGATTCCGCATGGGGCCGATTTTCGGCGGCATGCTCAAGAGCGGGCGCAAGATAGCCGAGATAGTAAAGGCCGATCTATCCGCGAAATGACGGACTTCGGCTTTTATCTTGTGATGACCAATCCGGTCGTCGGCTATGAGCGCTGCTGCGAGGCTGCGGTAAAAGCCGGCGTTCGAATGGTCCAACTGAGAATGAAGGACGCGCCGCGCGACGAGGTTGTCGCCGCGGCGCGCCGTCTTGTCGCGATAGCGAAAGGGTCCGAGACCAAGATAATCGTCAATGACGATCCGGTCGCGGCCGCGGAAGCGGGTGCGGACGGCGTGCATGTCGGCCAGGGCGACATGTCTGTAGCCGAGGTTAGGGCGCGTTTTCCCGAAATCGGGATTGTCGGTCTTTCGACGCACAACATTTTGCAGGCCCGGGCATCCCTATCCGCAAACCCCGACTACATAGGCGTCGGACCGGTTTACGCAACGCCTACGAAAAAGATTCCCGATCCGACGCTCGGCGTATCGGCGGCGGTCGAGATGATTCGCGCCGTGCCTTATCCGGCCGTCGCCATCGGGGGAATCGACGCGACCACGCTGCCTGCCGTTTTGCGCGCTGGTGCGCGCAATTGGGCGGTTGTTCGCGCAGTTTGTGGCTCGCAAGACCCGTATTCAGCTATTTTGGCGCTTAAAAAGATCGAAGAAGAATGTAAAGTTTTCAGGTGACACCCTATTGACAGCGGGCGGTATTTTTCGGTAAAATACGCACACAATTATGGGCATAGTATATTCTAGATTCGCCGTTCGCGCTTTTGCGGTTGCAATTGCGTGTGGTTTGGCGTTTGGATGCAAGCTATTTCAGTCTGAAGCAGAATTCATTGATGTTGATGCTGCGGCGCGTTACTGGGATGGTCCTCGCATAGGGCCGGGCATGCTTCTCGTGGTGCAGGTAGGGTCTGCCACTTTGGCGCCAAAGGAAATGCAGGTCATGGTCGATCAGAACGGCGATATTACGTTGCCGTATCTGCTTCAAGAGCCCGTGGCATGCGACGGGCTTGGTCTTGACGCTTTGAAGCAGAAGTTGATCAAAGCCTATGCCGTTTACATCCGGCAGCCGCAGATATCTGTTACGTTCGGTCCCTACGATCAGCACAGCGGCGTGAGCCCTTGGGGTACTGTGAAGGTCATGGGCGAGGTCGCCCAGCCCGGGCCTATCAACATGCCGGCCACGATGGATATGACCGTAACCAAGGTTCTGCAGGTCGCAGGCGGCGTGAAGCCTTTTGCGGACAAGTCCCGCATACTTGTAACTCGTTGCGACAAGGATGGCAGGCGTACGCGTACGCGCGTCGATTTGCGCGAGATCGGCGAAGACGGCCGGTTCGACAAAGACATGGTTCTTAAAGCCGGCGATGTTGTGTACGTGCCGGAGACCTGGTACTGATTTGAGGAATTAAAGCAAGAATTAAGAGGAACAATCCTATGAATAAAATGAAGATGGTTTGGATGGCGGTTGCCGCGGCAATGTTTGCCGGGTTGCCTCTTTTGGCGCAGGAAAAGGCTCTGCCGCTGGCGGAGGCCAGGGCGCAGATTGGCGCAATTGTCGAAAATCCGGCGTCCATGACGGGCATAATGAAGCAGCTTTCCGCGGCGGATCAGACTTCGTTCCTTGCCGACGTGAACGCCGCGATATCGAAGATGCCCGGCTCCAACGAAGACAAGGCGGCGCGCTTCCTCAATGTGAACAGGGCTGCGCTCAAGGGTGCGGCGAAGGGCAACCTCGCCAATCTGGTCGCTGAAGTATTTGCCACCGTTCCGCCGGAGGCGCTTACGATTCTCAACGAGCGCTTTGCCGAGGATCTTTTCAACAGAAGCGCCAACCCCTCGCGCACATATACCGACGACGAGCTCGTCAACATAATGTCAAACCTCATGGTGAGGGTCGAGCACCGTACAGCCGACAGCGACGATGCGGCAGTGCGCAACACGTTTGCGGCGGCGATGCTTGTGAAGGCATCGAACGGTAGCCCGTCCAATCTTTCCGATGTGTTGCTGTCCACATTCCCCGAGGGGAAGGAGCGCGAGCTCGCGAAGAGCGAGTGGCTGCCTGCGGCGACTGCCGCGCAGCCCGACTACGAGGCGATGCTCGGCTATGCCGACGCCGGCGTGCAGCCCAATCCGGTTCTTGCTCTTCAGCTGGCTGGGCCCCAGTCGCTTGATGCGTTCTTCGACGATGTGGCGTCCAGCCCGCTTGACGAGGATCAGCGCGAGACGACGCCGGTTACGGATCAGGCGTTCGGCGGCTTTGCCGAACCGTTGTCTTCTGCGGTTGAAGGCACAGGGTTCGGTTCCGGTTCGCCGGTGGGCAGCGGCCAGCCGCCTCGCACGGACGATCCCGACAAGCCGTGGAATCCTGGCTACAACAGGAATCCCCGCCCTGAGCGTTATCCTTGAGTCGTTCTTCAGTTTGGATTCTAGACAAAGGAGATTCTTCATATGAAAAAACTGTTCCTGATTGCCTCGTTGGCTGCGGTGGCCGCAGTTCAGGCCGATGTTATGGACAGACCGTCCGGCTTCAAAGTTGGGCAGCGCATGACGGTTCGTCCGTATGTGTCGCTCTATTATACGTACGATTCAAATGTAGACTCGTCGCATCACTCCGATTCGCGCAATGGATCGTCGTGGAGCATAAACCCCGGTTTCACGGCCGATTACATCGCCGAGAACTGGAAGGTTGGCGCCGGGGCCTATTACAGGCACCACACCTATTCGCGCAACCAGTCCAACATGAATCAGAACGACTTCGGCCAGAACCTTTCCTACACCTGGTCGAATGAAAAGGACGGTGGAAAGGGCTGGTCGTTGAACCTCCGCGAGAGTTACGCGTACATATCGCAGGATGACGATCTGTCGAACCACGAAGGTCGCGGAATCGGGCGCGATCGCCAGCAGTTCCAGCTTGGCGGTTCGCTTCAGCGTCGCTTTAACGAGAAGTGGCATGCGTCCGGAAGCGCGAGCTACTACCTCATTGATTACGATAATGATTCCAACAAGTATGCGCCAATGTATGGTTGGACGCGTTGGACGGCGGGCGGTCAGGTTGGCTATGTCGCCTCGCAGTGGACCGATCTTCTGTTGGCCGCCAATTACCAGGGCTACACCCAGGATAACGATCGTGATCGCCATGGCGAGTCTGGCGACCCGCGCGGTCGTCGCATTTCCGATGAATCGAAGGGCTGGACGGTTCAGGCTGGTATCGGTACTCACGCTACGGAGCGCATAAGCTACCGCGTGATGGGCGGCTGGAGCCGGTTTGAGTATGGCGACGGCGCCCACAACTCCGATGGCTTTACGTATTCGCTTTCGGGGCTTTGGAAGATGTCCGATACTTGGAACATGATGCTCATGGGGTCGAGCTACTATCAGCCGTCCGAGCGCGAATACGGCAGTTCGGTGCGCGTCGATCTTCTCAGCTGGGGTGTTGCGCACACAATGGTTCGCGGCAAGCTCAATGCGACGTTCGATTTGAACTACCGTCACGAGACGCATGAGTACACTGAATACGAGTCGAGCGATTACGATTGCGACGTCGTGACCGGGCGTGTCGGTTTGAACTATACGCTGAATCGCTTCTTGTCGGTTTTCACCACCGCCGAGTACCAGAATTGGGCGTCTCACGACCAGAGCCGCTACAACTACGATCGTTGGCGCCTTTCTCTCGGCATGAGGTTTACGTACTGAAGTGGAGAGATTTCTCGCAAACTACGCTACGGCGGCGCACTTGGCCTTGTTGGCGGTGGCGCCGCTGTTCCTATTTCCCTATTGCGACGAAAGCGCGATAGCGACGGTTCTGCTGTGGCTCTCGCTTCTTTCAGCCACATGGGTTCTGATGTCGCCCTCGTGCCGTGGCGGCGAGATGCCCCATCATGCGCGCGCAAGACAGCTCAATGAGATCGTGCGCGATCCATTGACATGGTTCTTGCTTGTTGTCGTGGTTTTCGCAGGCGTAAGGGCTCTTAACGGTGGCGTTTCGATCGCGTACGACGCCGAGTTGATGGTTTGGTCGCTGAAGCCGCCGCATGTGGAAATTCTTCCTGGGGTCGTAAACGGTTGCGGTTATTTTCCGTTCGCCACATCGGTGGCTCTGTTTGTGTTGCTCCTTGGGGCTCGTCATGCGCTGTCATATTCGTCTGCGATTGCATTCTTCGCATTCGCTTCGGCGCTTTCGGGGCTGTCGGCAGTTGCGGCCTGTATCGGCTTGTCCTATGAACTTGAGCCCCTTGTCAAGCTGTCGCAGTGTTCGTATGTCGAGCCGTCGTTTGTCGGCGTGGCCTATGGAGTGAATCTTCTCGGCGGAATTGTCGCCTTGTTTGGCTGCATAGAGGCGGGGTGGCACAGGGCGGAACCGTTTGCCGTGATTGGTTTGGTAAGCAACGCCATTGGCATGGTGTTGTTTTCGCCGGTTGCTGCAATCGCAGTGTTCTTTGTTCTGTTTCTTGCGCTTGTGGTGTGTTCGCTATTCTTGATGCGCGGGCGTTTCTCGGGGTCTGGCGCGCTTCGTTGCGCCATAGCGGTGCTTTTATCGGTCGCCACCCCCGTTCTGCTTGTGATGTTCGTCGACAGTTTTGGGCCCATTGCGGAGAAAAAGGCCGCGATTATGGCGATAAAACCTTTCCCCGATGGGTTTGTTGCCGCGCGCGACGCATTGTCGTCAATGGCCCTCAAGGCATGGAAGGACAGCCCTTGGCTTGGAGTCGGGCTGGGGGCTTTTCCGCTGAACGCCAAGTTTGTCGCATCTCAGGTCGATTGGTCTGTGATTGCGCCTGGACAGCAGACTCCGCTGAATGGCTGGTGGACGCTTCTTGTCGAGCGCGGCATAACAGGCGCGTTGTTGATCGCTCTTGGTCTGGCTTTTCTCGCATGGACGTATTTTACCCGTTTGGTGAAGTCGTTCGGTCGCGGATGGTGGCGGCCTGCGTGCTTGGTGGGTCCTTTGGTCGTAATGGCGTTGACCGCTCTTGCTTTTGTCGATTGCTCGTATCTGCGTTCGGACGTGTTGATGCCATCTGCTGTCGCCATTGCGCTGTCGGCATGTGCTTTCAATACAGGGTCGCGAGATTCTGGCTCATAAGGAGAAGGATATATGGCTAGCAAACCTCTTTACTACGGATCTTCATCCCAGCCGTCCTATGGCGGCAGACCTGCATATTACGGCAAGGGGCCGACATATTACGGCAAAGGGCCAGCCTACTACGGGGCCGCGAAGTCGTATGGCGGCACCTACGGTTCGCCGCAGTATGGCGGCGGCGGCGGTGGCGCCGACGACGGTTCGATCGTCGGAACGATTACGTTCGGGCGCATGTTGCGAGTGGTCTCGCAACGATGGCTGTCGGTGTTTGTGTTTTTGCTTGTCGGCCTTGTCGTGGCGTTTGCCGTCTACCGCATATCGCCCACGATCTTCGAGGCGCGGAGCGAATTCACGATGGATATGCGCCGTTCGACGGGTGGCGTTGGACGCGGGGCAATTTCCGAGGTTACGCCCGATTTCGGCAACAACTACGCCGAGGTTTTCAATACGAGAATCTCCGCCTGGCGCAGCGACAAGATCGTCACCAAGATCGTCCAGCAGTATCGCGCCAGCCATCCTGCCGCAACGGTTTCTGATGAAGAGATTATTTCCACGCTCGGCGGATCCAAGCTTGAGCTTCAGCGCAACTCGCGCATAATATCGATAACGGTGCGCTCGAAGACTCCAGCCCTGGCGGCAGCGCTTGCGAACGCCTACGCCGAGGCCATCGAGGCGTTCACTGACGAGGAGAACAAGCTGCGCTGCGACAAGGCTGTGGCGAACATCCACGCCAAGGTCGACCAGAAGCGCCGTGAAGTCGACAAGCTTGCGAAGCAGATAACCGACTTCCGCACCGCGAACAAGGTGGACAACCTCCGCTCCAGTCGCGACACGATACAGCAAGGCCTTTCGAAAACGACAAGCGACATACTTGCGCTTGAGACGGAAGAGACCCAGCTGATAGAATGGGAAAAGATGCTCGCAAGCGTGCAGCAAAACCCCGAATCGTACGGCAACCTTTCCACCGGAGTGCCTCGTGCGCAGGAGATCGCGACCGAGTACAGGGCGTTTCAGGATGCGTCCAGCGAGTATCAGAGCAGCCTCGTCGCCTATACCGAGAGCCATCCTGAGGTTATCGGCAAGAAGAAGTCTTTGGAGATCGCCAGGCAGCGCTTCCTTGATGCGGCCCAGCGCGCGCTTCTTACCGGGCGCTCGATGCTGCAGGTTACGCGCAACCAGCTCCGCAATCTCAAGACCAAGCAGGAGGATCTGCGAAACGAACTGGCCAGCGTCGAGCAGCGAATAGTGCTGGCGGAGTCGGGCCTCAACCAGCTTGAAACCGAGTTTGGCGTCGCCAACCGGGTGATGGAAGACCTGATTCTTCAGGAGAACAAGGCCCGTCTTGAGGCGGAGTCGATCAACGAAATCATTCTCGTCGGCCGCCCGGCCGGCGTGCCTACCAAGCCGGTTCTGCCGAATCCGGCAATCATATTCGGAGCAGGCATTGCGCTTTCGATCGCGCTGGGGCTTCTGTTCGTTCTGGTTCTCGACAACCTCGAGGACACTGTCGTAAACCTTGCCGACATCGAAGGGCGACTTGCGCTGAAGGTGCTGGCGGTGCTGCCGCACGTGCGGCGCAAAAAGCGCGAGCAGGTCGCGAAGTTTTTGATGGAAGATAAATACTCCCAGTTCTCGGAGGCCGTCGCCGGGCTCAGAAACCTGTTGGAGTCTCCGCGCTACGAGTCCCTTACCCGCTGTATGCTCATAATTTCCACGCAGCCTGGCGAAGGCAAGACGATCACTTCCACTTCCATTGCCATCGCATATGCGCAGACCGGCAAGAAGACGCTTCTGGTCGACTTCGACCTCAGGCGTCCGCGCGGCGCGAGGGTTTGGGATATTGAGCTCCCCGAAGACAAGAGCTTTTCCCACGCGTTGAGCAGGGCGAACGAGGGCGAGAAGCCCGATTTCCCGCATCTCGTCAACAAGACCGGCGTCGATAATCTTGAAATAATATCCTCCCTCCCTCCGGAAGGAGTATCGCCTGCGACAATTCTCGGTTCGCATGTCGTCGTGGACTTCTTCGACTGGGCACGCGCCAATTACGACCGAATCATAATCGACTCGCCGCCTTTCGGCCTCGTTGGCGACGTTGTGTCGCTAGCGGTCATCGCAGATTCCGCGATTATCATGTGCTGCCCCGACCGTACGCACTTCAAGCCGATTCAGTATTGCTCGCGCAGCCTTACTGAAGCAGGCGCGAATATTCTCGGCGTCATCGTCAACGACGTCGAGGTTTCGAGCGCGTCGGCGTTCAGCCATTCTTCGCACCACCGTCACAAATACGGCTACAACTACGGTTACGGCAAGGGTTACGGCTATGGTTACGGCTATGGCTACGGCTACGGTTACAGCCCGTCGCACAAGAGCGGTTCGAAGGACGAAAAGCAGAAAGACGCTTCCCAAACTCCGGACTCCACCGACAAGCCCGCCTCCGATGCCAAGCCTGGCGACGTTTCGCCCGAAGCCAACGCAAAGATCGCAGAAGAGGATGTGAAAGATGGCAAATAGGCGTTGCGTCGTCACGGGTGGTTGCGGCTTCATAGGCTCCGCGCTTGTGAGGCGGCTTGTGCGCGACAAAGGCGCAACCGTGCTGGTCGTTGACAAGTTGACATACGCCGGGGTGCCGGAATCCCTCAAGGAGGTCGGTCTGGACCCTTCGACTTTGACATCCACCTCGCCGAATCTTTCTCTGCTTGTTGCCGATATATGCGATCAGGCGGCGATGGATCGCGCATTGGCGGATTTTCGCCCCGATACGATATTCCACCTTGCGGCCGAATCGCATGTCGACCGTTCGATAGACGGTCCTGGGGAATTCGTGCGCACGAATGTCGTTGGCACGGCGACGCTTCTGCAGGCGGCGCTGGGTTATTGGAAAACTCTTGAGGGCGATGCCAAGGCGGCGTTTCGTTTCCAGCACATTTCGACGGACGAGGTCTACGGTTCGCTGGGAGAGACAGGCTTTTTCACGGAGAAGACTCCTTACTCGCCGCATTCCCCGTATTCGGCGTCCAAGGCGGCGAGCGACCATCTTGTGCGCGCGTGGCATGATACATACGGCCTGCCGACGCTTATAACCAACTGTTCCAACAACTATGGGCCATACCATTTCCCCGAGAAGCTGATACCGCTCGTAATACTTAACTGTCTCGACGCCAAGCCTCTGCCTGTTTATGGCAAGGGCGCGAATGTGCGCGACTGGCTGTATGTCGACGATCATGCAAAGGCTCTCATCCTCGTAAACGAGAAGGGTGTTCCGGGCGAAACGTACAATGTCGGCGGACATAACGAGCGCACGAACCTTGAAGTCGTGAAGACTGTCTGCTCTATTCTCGACGAGATGAAGCCGAGGGAATCCGGGCGCTACGAAGATTTGATAACGTATGTCGCCGACAGGCCAGGCCATGACTTGAGATATGCAATAGATCCAACGAAACTGATGGACGAGCTCGGGTGGAGACCGGAGGAGAATTTTGAAAGCGGGATTCGCAAAACCGTTCGCTGGTATTTGGACAACGAATGGTGGTGGCGGCCTGTCCGCGAGAAACGCTATGCCGGTCAACGCCTTGGAAAGGTATGACCGGGGATGCTTTGTTGATGTTGAAGAGGGCGGTTCTGTCTGTTGCTTCCGCCTTGTGCTTTGCGGCGGCGGCGCATGAGAACGCCCCGGTCTTCCACTGGGGATTCCGCGGAGAAGTGTCGAGCGGCTATCTTTCGTCCGGCGGAACATTGGGCGACACACGCCCCATGTCAACGCAATGCGCCACGTGGCTGGTCGATTTTGGCGAGCGCGGAAGCATTTCCGGGTATGTGTGGACCAAGAGCTCGTTCCACAATCGGCAGCACGCCCAACACAGGGCGGAGTTCGATCAGATCGAGACGGCAATCTACTATGGTCGCCCTTGGAACATAAGCCGCAATGTCACCCTGCGCAGCAAGGTTGGCCCGCTCTGGAATCCATTGATCGGTTACAAGGATGGACACAACTGCGACTGGGGCTTCCACCTGGTCCAAAGCCTGGACAACGATATCGTCACGCCTTATCTGAACGGATTGTGGATGGTCTCGCCCACCCCCCGTTCGCGTGTCAGGGTGGGCGTGCAGCATAAGTTTGCCGTCAACGACAACTGGTCGGTAACGCCTTTTATCGAAACCGTGTGGATGGACAACCGTCGTTTCCAGTCGCGCTATGGCGGAATTCCGCAAGATCGCTTTCTCGGCGGCGCCTTTGCTACCATGACTACAGGCGCTAGCGTTACTTGGCGCATCGACGACAACTGGCGTATGTTCGCGCGCTTCAGGATGTACGACATAATCAACTCGCAGTCGCGCCGCGCGGTGAAGCGTCAGTCGGCATACTACGCGAAGTGCGACTATCCGATTTTTGGCGTCGGTGTAGAGTGTGACTTCTGACCCCACGCCTCTCGGAGGCCATGGGGTTGACAAAGTGGACATGAAATGGCTATAATATGTCCATCATGATTGAGAAAGTAAGCACGGCCACACTCAAGCAGCAGCTCTGCCACTACCTTGGCCTGGCCCGTCAGGGGAAAGAGGTGCTTATCACAAGCCACAAGCGCATCGTTGCGCGCTTGCTTGGAGAGGATGGGCAATCGTCTGCCCGTCTTCCTCTACGCGAACCCACAAAGCCGCTGTCCTCGCTGAAGGACATAGGTGGGTTCGGTTTCAAGGTTGATCCCCTGAAGGAGATTGAAAAGGAAAGGAGCGAGAGATGACCGTTTATCTCGATTCGACGCTAGTGATCAGACGTCTGCTCGGCATAGGCAAAGCGTCCGATTTCTGGGGCTCGTGGGATAGGGCCTACGCCAGTACGCTTCTGCGCACGGAGTGCTTCAGAACGGCGAACGTTCTGCGGCTTTCCGGCAAGCTCGATGACGCCGGCAGGGCGCGGCTTGGCTCGTGGATCGAAACCGTCTGCGCATCTGTGACGCAGGTTCCGCTCACCGATTCCGTCCTGCGCCGCGCTGCGGATGCTTTTCCGGTGGCGATAGGCACATTGCAGGCGGTACACCTTGCGACAATGCAGGAACTTGAGTCGGTCCACGGCATAAAATGCGCCATCGCGAGCGACGACTCCGCGCTCGTGCAGGCAGCGAAGTCGTTGGGTTTCGAGGATGCTTTCGAGGTCTTCTCGCAGAAGCCCGACGAAAAAGCGGCTGACGCAAAATGACCCTTTTGTGGCAGACAGTGCTTCAAGGCGCCGTTGGCTTTGCCATCGGCGCCGGAACCAACGACCTTGCGATACGGTGGCTCTTTGCCACCGTGTTCACCAAGAAGAAGAAAGCCATTGCCGAGTCGGTGCAGAAGGTCGTAAGCAGCGAGCTCATGTCGTCCGACAAAATCGTGGCGCGCCTTGCCGACCCTTCCGTAAGGGCGGCGTTCGAACGGCATATCCGCGAAGACATAGACGATGTTCTCAAGAAGGTGACTGTTGTTTTGGGCGGCGTGACAAGCGGACTTCGCCCGTTCATGCCGTCTCTTATGCGCACCGAGCTTGATGCATTCAAACAAGCCGGGTCTGCCGTGGACGATGATGTGCGAAGCGCACTGGCGAAAGTCTGCGCCAGCCAGACATCCTCATATCTTTCGCGGAACATACCGCGGCTTGTCGAAGAGACGCGCTTCTGGGGCATAATATACGATTCCATAATGTCCCTCGACGAGGCTGAAATGGAAATGCTTACGCGCCAAGTCGCCAATAAGGAACTGCGCGGCATAACGCTTCTGGGCGGAGTAATCGGTGCTATAGTCGGCGTTACGATGAGCTTTGTGATTTATCTGATAGGATAACGCCGTGCCCGATAAGCGCGGAAGCGTGGCAGTTAGGTGCTCTCCCAGAGCCAACACCGTTTCCGCCTAGCGCAAAATGGCGTCTGTCCCCGCTAGTTTGCAAGGCGCAAGCGCTATGGACTAAATCACTTGGCCACAATCACCGGATGCGGCGTACTCTTCTCCGCCGGGGGAAAATGTGATATAATATACCGTGTTTTTGAAGGAGTTATATAATGGAGTATAACGAGTTGATAAATGGCTTTGCGGAGAAGTTTGCAATTGCTGACTTAAAGATTGACAACGATGCTACGGCGCTGTCGATTGACGGCATACGCGTTGAGATCGTTCACGATACAGTCCTGAACGAGGTAATGGCCATAGCCGAAATCGGCGCACCGCCACCGGACGCGAACGGACCGTTCGCCGAGCTTGACGCCAAGGAATTCCGGCTGAATGGCGATGCGATTTACACGGATTCTGCGATCAAGTTCGACATCAAGGCATAAAGGAGCGTGGCGCAAATGAGAACGGTATTCGGAACGATTCTGGTGGCGATGGGCGCGCTCGCGGCTGCGGCGCGGCCTGCGCCGCGACCGGCGATGGCGGCGCGAATCGCCGCAGAAGAGGATGTGTACGGAATAGTCCACTGGGGGCTCAACACCTACACCGACCGCGAGTGGGGCTACGGCGACGAGGATCCTGCGATGCTGAATCCCGCGAAGTTCGACGCCGATCAGATTGCGGGCGCGTGCAGGGCCGCCGGCATGTGCGGGCTCGTGGTCGTCGCAAAGCACCACGACGGCTTCTGCCTTTGGCCCACGAAGACGACGGAATACAACATCACCAAAACTCCGTTTTGGAAGGGAACGGGGAACGGGGAACAGGGAACTGGGCGAGATTACTTGAAGGAGATGGAGCGCGCCTGCCGCCGCGCGGGGCTGAAGTTCGGCGTATACTGTTCGCCGTGGGACCGAAACAGCGCGCACTACGCGACGGAAAAGTACGTCGAAATCTACCATGCGCAGCTCAAAGAGCTTCTGGACGGCACATACGGCGACATATTCGAGATGTGGTTCGACGGTGCGAACGGTGGTGATGGGTACTACGGCGGCGCACGCGAAAGGCGCCACATCGGCGCCGACTACTACCGCTTTGGCGAAGTGTTCAGGTTCGTCCGCGAACTTCAGCCGAATGTGACCATCTTCGCCGGCGAGCGTGACGATTCCGATTTGCGGTGGGGCGGCAACGAACGCGGCTTCATTTCCGAAGACTCGCGCGCGACGGTAGTGCGCACGGGCGGCTTCTGCGATGGAAAATTCGGCAATCCCGACTATGTCCCAACGCGCAACACAGGCTTTCCTGACGGCGACTTCTTCCGCGTCTGCGAGGGCGACTTTCCGCTGCGCAAAGGGTGGTTCTTCCACGAGAGTGAGCGCGGCACTACGAAGAGCGGCGCGTATCTCGCGAAACTCTACATCGGCACTGTCGGAAATGGCGGCACGATGAATATCGGCGTGGCACCGAACAAGGACGGAGTCCTCGATGCGGACGATGTGAAGGCGCTCAAGGATTTCGGCGAACTGCGCAGGGCGCTTTTTGCGAATGGAGCGAAGGATGGGGAGCATTTCAACGTTGTCGTCATGCGCGAGGACGTCTCCCACGGCGAACTCGTGGACGAATGGGAGTTTGTGGCGGACGGCAAGCCGCTTTTGCATGGCAAGTCGATCGGCATCAAGCGGATACGGCTTTTGAGGGAACCTGTCTTGTCAAAGGACTGCGAAGTCAGAGTCTTGCGTGGTGTTGGTGCGCCAAAGGTTTCATTTGCGCTTTATCACGCCGAACAGTCCGTCATGGATACCATACTGGGAGCGAACGGCGATAGCGGTGAAACGGATACGGCGAAATGGATGAAGAAAGGCGCTTCTCCCAAGTAGCCCTAAGCACCGCCTTGTCTGCCGCCTTCTGGAACTTGCACCCGAGCAGAAAGGGATGCAGTAGAGCACCCTCACGCCGCGCGTCGGTCTTCAACTAGGGCCTGTCCCTCGATTTCTCCGCAACAGCAACCATTATTTTGCTATAATATCCAACACAAAACACGAAAGGAGGAAAGAGGATGGGCATAATGATAGACATGCCGGCTGCTATGGTGCAGGAAGCCAACGAGTATGCGGAGAGAAACGGATGCTCGTTCAGGGATCTTCTTTGCCTCAGCGTCGAGATGTATCTTGCGGAGCAGGCGCGGAAGCGCAAGTCCGAAGTTTCTGCATGGACAAAGAAGTTCAATGCGCTTCTGGACAGCACCGAGAGCCGCAATGACGAGCCATACAAGTTCAACCGTGCCGATGCATACGAGCCAGAGGTTGCATTTGCATGAAGTTCATCGGCACAAATGTTTTCGTGTATGTTGCGGATTCGAAAAATCCTGCAAAGCGCACCATAGCCAGAAACCTTATCACCGCTGCCGTTTCGTCTGGAGGTTGCAGAATCAGTGTCCAGGTCTTGAATGAGTTCGCGAGTGTTGCTCTTTCGCTTTCGCGCCACTTTCATTAAAGCATCCATGCTTATATGGCTTGCAGATATCATCATGCTTCCCACACCACGGGCGGTCAACCCATACCCCATTTTTCCCCAATATGGGAATCCAGCCTAGATACTCTTTGCAGTGGTTGCATGGGCATTCATCACCTTTCATTTCACACCACATTTCTCAATATTTCTTTTCTCCATTCTTCCGCCATCGTTCTTTAAGCCCGGATGGTACGTGGTATACAGGGTTTGATTGCCATTTGTCAAGCATTCTTTTTACCTTTGGTTCATAAGGCGGGATGAGTTGTATCAAAATGCTGGCGACTGTCAAATCATGTGACCCATAAGCGCCATATGCTATACTTTCAGCCTCTCTCATAAAGATGTCAGCCATCCAAAACCGACTTTTTAGTTCCACAAGGTTTCTGCCGACTAATGGTTTCATTTCGCATTTCCTTTCTTTCAGTAGATCGATCCGCAGCAACAACCACGCACTTCAACGATTTTATTACCGACTTTAATCGTGCGAACAGGCGGATTCAAGCCCGATTTCGCATATCGCTGGTCGTGGTCGGCGAGATATTTAGCCCGTCGCCGTTGCTTATCGATTTTCTCCGCCTGAACTTTTGCAAGCTCGTGAAAGCTCTTTTGCCTTTCATCGTCATAACCCGATGAAGCGCCGTTGTGTTTGTCACTCATGATTTCCGTACCTTTCTTTGTGGCGTAATTCAATTGAAGAGCGGGAACAACCCTTTCTTTTCAACAACATCATACATGTTGTTTATTGAGGCTTTGAAAATAGCCTCTGCTACTCGACTTCTTGTTTTGTTGTACTCCTTCGCCTCTGGATTGTCAAGCATAAGCGATGTCATGCACTCCTGTAGACGGTTCATTTCCGCTTCATAGGCCTTGACAACGTTTCTAAGAACGTCCTTTAATTTCTCATCCTTCGCTGCTGTCTGTTTGATGCAAGTCTTCGCGTATGCTGTAGTAACGACCGCTTTGGCTGAGCCGCATTAGTTCTTTTTCAGTTTCGGCGATGTCCTCGGTGAGATCCGAAACAACATCGACTAATCTGCTGTAGCGGGTGTTGGCATTATTCTTTGTTTTCATGGTAGGTGTTCCTTTCGTTTAGTCTTCTAGTGGTTCAGTGTTGCGTTCCTCGGGTATGTAACCCTTGCAAGATGTTAGTGATCCCTGGTCGCATATGTGGTATTCATCGTTGTCCTCGTCGTAAGAACAAACGCATACATACTCGTTCAGCTCGTTGTCCCAACGCTGATGGACGCATGGTGCGGGTTTAGGTTCAGGATAAAACATATCACACCGCCTTTCTCTGCAAAGCGCGTTCGCGACGTATCTTTGCACTAGCCAACCCGCCTTTACTCGCAATGCGTTTCAGGTGCGCTCTCCACTTTTCCGTCATGCGTCTGTTGCGTGATTGCTCTGCCATTGTCACCCATCGGCAGTTGTCGGGCGAATAGCCTTTCTCGTTGTCGATGCGGTCGATAGTGAGTTCTTTTCTGAAGCCGTTCGCCATTGCCCAACGGGCAAAATTGGCGAAGATTAACCACTCGTCGCAGATTGTGCAATGACGATATGCGTCTTCATGACCATGTTGACGCATTTCGTGTGGTGTTTTCCATGCTGCACGACGGAGGATTATTACCCACCTTAGATAAAGTGGATGTACCCATTTTAGACGCCACTGGCCGTGAATCTTTCGGAAAACCCAAAGCCGCTTGATGCCAACGCTCTTGTAGTCGCCGCATGTTACATGTACTTTCGTCATTTCACACCGCCTTTCTCTGATAGCCCTCGCACTCTTCGGGCGCGATGGGACGCTCCCTCAACTGCGGCGGAATCGTGCAACCGCAAGCGCACTCGCCTTTGCAGTAGCATCCGCACCTCTCCGCGCACAGCTCCCAGTTTGCTGGATTCTCCGCTTGTGCCTTGCGCTTCGCCGCTTCGCGCTCTTTCTGCACCTCGTACTCGTTGCGGCTTGCGGTTTCGCCTGATTTCCTGCAATCGCGCTGCGCCATGCGTTCGTCAACCTTGCGCCACATGCGCATCGACCGCAGACAGTTGATTGGCGTCACCGGCTTTCCGTCGTAGAAGCACCAACCGACTTCGTTCATGTATTTGAGCCACGCTTTGCGCTGTTCGCAAGTAAGCCCAACATGGTCTGCAAGGTCGTTGAACACCTGTGTGGTGAAGCCCCGTTGCCATGCTTCCGAGTAGGCTTGTATGTCAACCCCCTCGCACGCGCGCGGATGAGGATGATGTTTTCTCTCTTCCTCTTTCTTTTGGTTCTTTTCTTTCTCTCTCTCTTTTAGGTCGTTCATTGTTGGCAGTCCTTTCGTGTGCCGGAGCGGAAACACCACTTCGGCTGGGTTTTTGAATGTAAATTGTCAAAGATCAGTCTTCGCGCTCTTCCGCTTCGGCAAGTTCCCTTGCCTCATCGATGAGAGCAGCGATTTCCGCGTCTTTCCTTACGCGCGAGACTTTGACGCCGTAACTCGTCTCAAGTTTCACGCCCATAGAATTCAGTTCGGCATTGTTCGTTTCGTTGTTCGCCATGTCGATCTGAATTTGCGCCTTGTCAAGCGCGTAGACGCTCTTGACGTAGCGTTTGAAGTACCTGTCGTTCTTTAGCGCCGCGAGCCATGTTTGGTCATCGTCACGGCCTTTGATTCGCTGAACCTTCGCGCCGAAGTCGACACGGACTAGATTCCGCCCGATGATTCCCTCGGCAAACTTCTTGTAAACACCGACATTGTAGAGGCTCTTGTCACGCGAGAGCGCGGCAAAAATCTCATCTTCAAGCTGCTTTGCTTCGGCCTTGATGGGCTTCAGGCAATCGGACAATTCT
>CACYQU010000051.1 GCA_902776615.1 uncultured bacterium | reverse complement strand
GAGATGCTTCTGCCGCGTGAGGATGTCGTTGTACGTGCTGATCAGCGCCGCGCGCGTCGTGGCGATCTTGCTCATGTCGCCGCTCAGGTAGGTTACGCTTCCATCCTCGTTGCGCGTCTTCTTCATCATGCCGAGGATCGCCTCGATCTTGGCCTTCGAGTCGGCGATGAAGCCGTCGAGGAAGTCGGCAAGGCCGGGGACGCCGGCGCCGTCGTTCGCCTCCAGCCCCAGAGCGATCCGGCATAGGTTCCGTTGACGAGCCTGGGGAAGCTTCCGGAGAACACGCACCCGCGCCCCGCCGTCCGCATCCGCCGCTTTCACTCAACAACCATTCCCCAACCACCAACAAACCACAACCCACCAACAAACCACAACCCAACCGCTCTCCAACCACAAAAAGGCGGGCGGGCCGAAGCCCGCCCGCCACCACGTCAGTGGTTCCCGTACACCACTTCGTAGGTCGCGCTACCGCCGAACGTGATCACGCGGACTGCGCCGTTCTCGCACGGCCTGTGGGGGAACTCCAGCCATGCCGTCAGCGCCCCCTCGAAGTAAGTCGCCGGAACCCGCTGCCACACCTCGCCGCTGTCCCGCAGCAGCTGTATCTCCGTCGCCGTCTCAAGGTTCTCGCCCACCACGTCGAGGGTCCCGGTGGCGTTTACGAATCCGTCGCCGTCGCCCCTCGTCCCAGCGCTCGTGATAGTCGGCTGGGGGTCTTCGACGCGAAGGTACTTGACCCTGCGGAACGAAGTCTGGAGCGGCCCCTCGGCGTCGCCGCCGCGCGACTTGACGACGAGCTTGTAGTCGCCCGCTTCGAGGAGTTCCTCCGTGCGAGCCGTGAAGAGCTGCTTGGAGATGACCTCGTCGACCGTCACGGGGAACGTCGTCCCCATCGAGTTTTGCAGGAACACCGTCGCGCCCTCGTCCGAAAGCACCATGTTGTACCCCGCCACGCGGAACAGGCGCTTTCCGTGAATGAGGTTCATCGGCTTCTGCTCGTGGATGTCCATCGCGTTGTCGACGCGAACCTTCGTCACGTCCGTATCGGTGACGATGGTAGCCGTCACGTCCGCGAGGCCGAGGCGCAGTCTCTCGTCGAGCCTGAGCGTCAGCTCCAGCGCGTTCCGCGTCGGGTCGAACGCCGCATCCGACGTCGGGAACGATCCCGTGATGACGGCGCAGATGATGCCGATGTCGGTGTGGACGCGTACAAGCGACTCGGCCTCCAACGCGGCGATTGCATCGAACGCCCCGCCGAGGATGGCCATCACCTGTATGGGCGGCAGACCGCACTTCGCGCCGACGACCGCCGCAAACGCGGCCATCGCCACCGTTTCCTTTGCGATGTAGCTTCCAAGGTACGGAGCGGACTCCTTTGTCGCTCCCGTGTTCTCGTGTATCATGACTTCATGCCTTGCCATTTTTTTTGTCCTTTCGTTTGCTTTTCCGTTTTCTAACCATTTGCAGGTAGTTGGTTTGTTGGTAGTTGGTGATTGGTGTTTGGTAATCGGTTTTGATATAATTATCGCCGGAGGTTATCATGGCAACCATCAAGAACTACCGAGAGCTCGAAGTCTGGAAGCTGTCGATGAGCTTCGTCGAAGCCATCTACAAGACACTCAAGACATTCCCACCCGAAGAGCGGTATGGCATCTGCGATCAGATCCGCCGCGCCGCAGTTTCGGTGCCGTCTAACATTGCCGAAGGTTTCGGCAGAGACACACCAAAGGAATTTGCCTACTTCCTGTCCATTGCGCGTGGTTCCCTCTACGAGGTCATGACGCAACTTGAGATAGCGAGCCGTCTTGGGTATTTGGCTCAAGATTCCGGGCTCTATCCGCAAGCCGAGTCAATTGGGAAAATGTTGAATTCCCTCAAGAAACGTCTTGCGGCATCCTCGCACTAACCACCTCTCAACCAACTACCAACTACCCCTCAACCAACTACCAACTACCCCTCAACCAACTACCAACTACCTCTCAACCAACTACCAACTACCAACTACCAATCACCCAACCACCACCTTCCTCGTCGCGACGGTCACGCCGAACTGGTCGCCGAGACCGCTCCGCGTGTAGACCTTGAGCATGTACTCCCCTGCAGGAAGCGCCGCTTCGAGATGCGCCTTGACGTTCTGCAAGTCGGAGAACGTCATGGTCCGGCGCGAGGTTCGCGCCAGCGATGGAGAACACGTCCGTGCCGGTGATCTCGTCGTAGACGCGGGTCGTCTCGTCGAGAACCGTGTTTATGACGGGCTTTGCCCCCTCGGTGTTGTTCTCGGGCACGACCGCGCCAAGGACCGTCTTGAACGGCTCCAGCTCCACGGCGTTAACCATGAGGACGTTCCGCCCCTTGACCCACGGACCCGCGAGCCCGTCGAACGAGCCCCGGACGTAGTTGCGGATGGACGCCACCCCGTCGATGTAGGTGACATTCCCCCTCGCCTGGTTCTCGCGGATGTACTCCGCAACGGCCATGAACACAGCGCGGACTGCCGTGGCCGTGTAGCCCGTCCTCCCCGCGATGTATTCGTATGCCTCTTTCCGGGACATCGTGCGCTCGTGCTGCAGGATGCCCAAATAGAACGGCTCATGGCCCAAATGTTCCGAGCCCTTCACCGTTATGAACTTTGCCTTCATCTTGTTTTTCCTTTCGTTGTTTGTTTGTTTGTTGGTTTGTTAGTTGCCTAGTAGTTAGTGTGTTGGTTTGCTGGTAGTTAGTAGTTAGTTGGCTGGTTTATTGGTTAGTCGGTTAGCCACCAACCACCAACCTCCAATTCACCAACTACCACCCACCAATTCACCAATCACCAACTACTAACCACCAATCACCAACTACCAAAATCTCGTACAGGGAAACTCAAACCCCCATACAGTCGAACCCAAACCCCCGTACAGGGGAAGTCGAACCCCCGTACAGGGGACATCGCCGACCCCAGCAGGGGCAAGCGCGCCCCTACTCAGTCGGCACGGCGGATGTGCCGAAGAACGGGTACATTTTCATGTCCTCCCCTTTGAACTCGGCCTTGCCGATGTAGCAGCCCGCGAGAGTGCAGAGCGCGGCGGCAATCGCGGCGGCGGCAAATACCCGCTTCATCACGACACCTCCTTCACGCTCAAGATCGGCGCAGAGCTCTTCGGGACGAAGCGCACATACACGGTGCACTTCCCGTTGGAGTTCTCGCGCCGTTCCCAGCTCTTGACCTCCATGTGGTTGGTGATCGAGAAGATGTTGAATTCCCGCAAGAAACACATTGCGGCATCCTCGCACTAACTACCAACTACCCCTCAACCAACTACCAATCACCAATTGGCGGGGCGCTATCGCTGCGGAACCGTTCCGCAATCGCGCACCCCCTCCACCCATAGCCCCTCAAACGAGGTATTTTTCCGCCTCGGACCGCCTCTCGTAATAGGCAGTAGCCTTTATTTGCAGGCGTTTCATGATTTTTTCACCATGTAAATTTTCAGGCCCCGGAACATCCTCCAAAACGTGCTTTAGGGCAAGCGCGAACTTACGCTGTCGCGGCGGAAGTTTACGCACGATCTTGCGCATCCGACGCTCCCTTGCCGCCGCGATTTCCTCGCGATCAAGCCACCGCACCATTGCCGCAACGCTTCCGTACTTCATGCCACACCCCCCTTCGCGCTACGCGCTTCGGAGGGCGAGCCTTTCGGCAACGCTTCTTGAAGATGGCGCTGTAGCGCACGGGTCGGCCAACGTAGCTCGCCCTGCCGCGCAGAGCTGATTACCTCGTCGGCGATGTCGAGAAAGACATCTAGCCCGATTCGGCGGCAGTACCAAATCCAAATGCCGCGATCGCGGCACTTGTCGCCGAAATGCTCAAGCACATAGTCGGCGGCCTTGCAAGCCTACCTCCACGTGCAGAGCATCTTTTCGCCCTCGCCCGCGCGCCCGCGCGGTCTAAGAGCAACGCTCTTACAAGTATTTATCCCGTCTACGTCTAGACCGCGCGCACACACGTGAGACCTGTTGATAACTTTCTCCGCCATCATGCCACCTCCCTTTCGCTTGCGCCAAAGCCGAGACGTTCGGCAAGATCACGGAAGCGATGGTCTCGCTTTGCAAACGCAATCGCCCCTCTAAGCGTGAGGTGTTGCTCGCGCATGATGTGCTTAACTTCTTGCTTGACCGCCGCAAAGGACGGACAAGATATCTTTGTTTTTCGTGCTCCCGTGGTGGCGACACGAGCCATGAGTTTTTTCATTTGGCTTTTCCTCTTTCAGACCGACCATCGCGCAAGTCCGCACCTCGGATTAGTCACGAAGGCCTCTGAAAGCGCGTCGAATTGTGGGTCAAAAAGCCTAAAATCCCACAATGAAACAATATCATCCACAGACGGCTCATCGCCGAAACAATAAAAAAATGGGCGAACCCCTGCTGGATTCGTCCACTTATAATTTTCTTAAGGAAAGTTTACCGTTGTGGGTTTATTGTGAGCTTTCACAATTCTCACAATATGGATTACCGCCCTGCTTGTATATTTGCTCCTCTGAAATTCCGTGCGCTACCCTCTTCGTGCACATCGCATCAGTTCGACTACGATTAGCCTTATATCTCCCTGCACATTTACGCATTGCTTCATAGTCCTTCTTCTCGAATGCATCACGAAACCCTTCGGGGGTGCCATCCCCCTTTCGCCAGTTTGCTATGCTATTAGGATGAACCTCAAACAATGCCGCAAGATTCGGATCCGAAAAATAGGTCCTCTCGGGCATCTGTACCCGAGTCGCCAATGTTATCTCACGCTTTGCCTTAGCATCAAAGCCAATTACGCGAGCATCTATCGGATTCTTCTTTATTTCCTCAGCAACGCGCTCGGCTAAAGCCGGTATCATCCCGTCATGAAGAACAGCCATATTCTTTGCGTCCGCACAGCCAAAACTAACATTCCCAGGCGGCAGTTTCCCCTCACTCGATAGTTTGCGCATTAAGTTACTGTTCTGAATGCTGGCCTCTCGAGATAGGATGCGACAACAATCTTCCAATTCCTTATAAGCACCCATAACCTGGTCGGCTGTAACATTCGGTTTTCGCTTCGTTTTCTGAGAACAAAACAACTCAGTATATGTCGTAAACCAAAAGTGTTTCCAGTCATGCAATACCCGCACCCCCTGCTCAGTTGTACTCAAACTGAAATAGAACTCTGCCATATAGCCGACACTAAACAGCTGTTCGTACAGAGCCTCAGTATACTCTTCTTCGGTCAAACTCGGGAATGATATGCAGATTCGCTTCATTGCCGACAAAAATGGGCCCCCTTCAGGATCAAGCATCGCATGAAGCGGAGGGAACTCGCTTCTTGGCACATCATGGCCAGCAAGTCGTTCCTTTAATTGTTCTGACGCATTGATGGCCAACAACAATTGCATAGTAGCCTCATACGGCAGCATCTGTCGCGGCCACTTGTCGGTGTCTTCTCCCAGTTTCATATACACCTCGCGGCAGATCGACATGACGCGCTCAAGATAGGCTACATAATTGATGTCCTTGTCCTCCTTAAACATCTTCTCCACCTCAAACGAATACTGAGGCGCGGGAGAAACCTCTTGAAAGGCACGCTTGTCATGCAACACACTTTCACGCTCATTCAACACATCGCTTGCCGCTATAAGTTCAGTGCAAAACTCCTCGATTTTATCAACCATAACGGACGATGCCGCAGATGGTTTAATCTGCTCACGAATTATGCACGACAAGATCTCATACCATTCGCCGAACAAACGCCTGGCTGCGTTTAAATGTCGATCATGGGGCAACTTATCCAGAAAATATAGAAGCGACTCAATTGCGCCATTGAGATTCCACATCGAAGGGATCAGCTCTTCCAATTTATAACTCAGGCTTGTTATGTCAGACATCTCACGCCGAAAGGCGAACGCAAATGCTTTTATCAGCGGAACAAGGTCGTCCTGCCGATCTCCACGGAGATCTTCCGATAAAGGTTGAACCGGGCCTTCACTCGACTTATTGTAATAATATTCGTGATAGTCGTTAGCCTTCTTGCCGATTACACTTGCGCGACGGCATATCCGCCACATCGCTATTGCCAGTCCAGGGTGCTTGAACCAATCTTCGGCCGCAAAGAACTTTTCCGCCTCTTCAAAGGCTAATCTTTGATCGGCCTGCGCCATTTCCGCTTCAATCTGCCGATCAAATTTCTCCCGCTCTTCCGGGGGCGGCAATTTAATGCCAAACAATGAACACAACTCATCATTTGTGATATTCGGGATTATAGCAGGCATATCCTCCTTGGTGCGAATTTTTGCCGGCCATCCCAAAGTTTGGCAAGCTTGCGTCAATTTCCCCAACACCTCCTTCTTTAACTTTGGGTAGCCACGTTCATCATAGCCATATAGCAGTTCAAATGCAGCCGTAACGAATGGCTCCTTGTTCTTACTCTCGCCAATCTTAAAAAAACTGTTCAGCTCGGAGCGGACAACTTTAATGAAGTCATGAGGAGAATCAGTCCCTTCAGGATATACTGCTGTTACATATCTAACAAGATAATCCCCAAAGCACCCAAACGCAACGCACGTTCCATCCACTACTTCTCGTATCTCTGCGATCCACTTATAATAAGCGTCCTCTTTAGGAATCTCCTTGGGAACCTTGATGATCTTTGACTGCAGGGTGTTAAATGCCTCAAACAACCACGGGCAATACACCATGTCCTTGTCTTTTTCCTTCGTCGCAAGATCTAAGGCAAGGCACAATGCCGCACAGGTTTCCTGAAATCGCCCAAGGGAAGGTCGTTGCCACGATTCAGCGAAGATCGATTTCTCAAACTTCTTATAACGTGCTCGTAAAGCCAACAGTTCCTCATCGGTCTTATTATCAAAATCGCCGCGATTGTCATTCGACTCGCCCAGCGGAATGTCACCTTCTCGCGGGAATTCAATGATCATGTTGCTATCTCCCGTGTTTTAAATCAGAAATCAGGCGGCTCATGGAACAAGTCCCCTCGACTGCCTCTCTACTTGCAATCTGATCCTCTGGAATTCCATGCTACACCCCTCTTCGTGCCCATCGCGTCAACTCGACACAATCGACATTCCTCAAACCTTGCCGCGCTACACCTTCTCCCTCCACCAATTTCGCCAGCTCTGCGCGGATGCGCGCGGCCTCTGCTTCGTCCCCATGCATGACGGCGTATTCAAGCAATGCATCCAGCCGCTTGATTTCCTCGATCGTTTCGTCTCTCTGTGGCATCGCCATTTGTACAACCTTCTACCGTGCGACAAGCCCCTGTTGAGATCTCACATTGCACAGAAACGACACATCCTCACTTCACATAGATTCCAGACTTCTTCCAGAACTCATCCCGATAAGATTCCCAAGATCGCTCGGTTCCTCTTTCAGGTATTCCATATGCCTTCGAAAGCGCGTACTGCAATTCCGATGTCAACGGATACATAATGCGTTCCATGTAGTACACCGCAACATACAGCCAGCGTTTATCCTTGAACGCATCTTCCAAAACATCGTAAAGCTCGTGATAGCCGATGTTCCAACAATCACGAAGTTCACGCTCAAGCCGGCCAACTTCAAACCCTCCATGGGTAACAAGCGATTTATATGCCTGTTCCAGAATCGGCAACGCCTTTGCTTCTCTTCTTTTTGTTAGCTTGTACATAGCTTTACCTCCATTTTCAAAGCTCAAATTGTGCCTGGTCAATCGACTTCATACCCTCACCAGAAATAGTTTCAACGGTCATAGATTTCTCCTTGCTTATCATCGCCAACGCCCCTATGCCTTCTCCCCGCAAACCTCTTCGCAGGCAACAGTTTCGAGCTTTTCCGTCGCCTCGGCTGTTTTCATTAGGGCGATGATGATGCGCTGATAGTGCTTGATGTCGTCGCCAGTGAGTGCCCTGCCCTTACGATCCTTAAGCCACTTCTCCGCAGGCCTGTAGCCACCGATCGGCATTTCCCACGCAATCTGCGGAACATTATCAAAGAACTGCTCGGCGTTGATAAAGACACGCCCATCGTCAAATCGCACTTCCTCAACAATGTTGCTGCCCATCTTCGGGAATCGTGCCCTTGTCTCAGAAAGCCCAGGCGCGGCATCGCGCATCAGATGTATATCGATGAGCGAACGGCCCACCTCGGCAACCGCCTTGAACTGCGCCGCGTCTTTCGGATACGGAATGCGCGGGAAGTCCGTCTTAAGGAACTCCTTGAATTTCTTGCGATAGGATGGTGTGTGGAGAATGCCGTAGATGTATGCAAAGATGTCCTCTGGCGAAGCATCGCCGCAAATTGCCGTGCCTATCTTGGCAACAATCGCAGAATCCATATTCGCCCGCTTCTCAATCCTACCCATATTCTCTTCGTAGAGCCAGAGAGGGAATACATAATCTGTTCCTTTCGAGCCAGCACATGTCCAATACCGATTGTCGATTGGCGCAGCCGACACAAAACAAGGAGGCGCGTCAAACTCAAAGGATCGCTTGCAGCAAAAGCCAATATTTAGGCACGCAAGAAAATGCTTTACCACATTCTCACGCATTCTCCATATAATGTCATTTGAAAAGCATGTCCATCGAGTGTCAAACGGCCTATAAGAAATTTGTCCAAGTAATGAATCTGATATTACTTTGCTCTTCGCCTTCAATATGAAGTCGGCATAATTTTTACCCAAATCGTATTTTTGCTTCAACGAGGCAGGGGTATAATCTGTTGTATTCAAGTCCTCTAAATGCGCGCGGACTGCTTCCTTTGTTTCGGCTATTGCAAACGAGTCGCCCATAGTAACGACTCCTGTTGAATTCACGCCCATCAGTTCGTCAATCCGAAAGCCCTTGCGATACTCATCTTCGCCCTCTGTGTTTTTCGGCACAAAGAAAAGCATCGGTGCAGTCGGCGCGAACTCCTGCCATTTGATACCGTCGATTGTAGCCAATTCGAGTGCAGCAAACTTCTCTGCCCGCTTACCCCAAAGGTCGGCGTAGTGCACGCGGCAATTCTCTCTCCGCGACGCCTCGCCATCGCGAGAGGCAATATCTGTTTTCACCATCAGCGTTATCGCTACTCCTTGCATAATGTCAAAGACGCACTCGTCTTTACCACCGTCTGGTGCGGTTTCCTTCTTCTTCGAATTCCCGTGAAGATTGAGCGTCCAGATTTCGTCAAAGGTCTGACTCAGGTGCCAACGCATACCCCTGAACGTCGGGTTGTCAAGGAATCCATGCGGCGTAATGTAGGCAACAATACCGCTACCGTTCTTCTCGACATAGTGCTCGGCAAGGCGGATGAATTTCACATAGTCGTCATTGAGCCAATGCTTGCGTTCTTGAAGCTTCTGCTTTCCCCCGGGTTCAACTTTGTAGTCATCGACAAGGCTGGTAATCCATTCCCCGTTATTCTGCGAAATTCCAGAATATGGCGGATTGCCCATTACCACCATCACCGGGATGTCGCGCTTAACCTCGTCTGCTCCCTGTTGTTCTGCGGCGAGTGCGCTCGCAAATAGCCCGCCCGGCAATTCCTTGTGCCAGTCAGTAAGCGAATCCGTGAGAAACACCCTGAAGCGATCCTTGCCCGACGGAGTGACGCCTGACGCGCGAAGAGCGTAATCCAACTTTACATGCGCCATCGTATAACTGGCCATCAACAGCTCGAAGCCATTGAGTCGAGGCAAAAGGTTGCTTGCGACGTATTCAGGCCAAAGACCTTCGTTGCCGTCGAACTTCGCTCTTATCTGCCGAACGGTCTCTGCGAGAAATGTTCCCGTGCCAGTCGCAGGGTCGAGGACCTGTACGCGATGCACGGTCTTCTTTACCTTGTGGGCAAGTTTCTTTCCATGCGTTGTGGCCTCTTCAACTTCGATCTGCGTTGTTGACGAGTCTGCAAGGCCGTCCTCAAGACCAAACCGAGTTTTAAGCGCCCAATCAACAGCAGAGACAATAAACCGCACAACTTGAATCGGTGTATACCATACGCCTCGATCTTTGCGGAGTCCTGCGTCATACTCTCGTAGGAAGTCTTCGTAGAAATGAACCATTGGGTCGGACGCACCAGTGGATTTCCCATAGCCCTTCATGACTTTGCCGACATCGACAGCTCTGAAAAGGTCTGCAAGGTCATCAACTATCCATTCAAGCTCGTCTTCAAGATTGTTCGCTACATATTGGAACAACTGTTTCAAGAATGGATTGCTGTTTGGTATGCGCCCCATTGCTTCGTAACGCGAGAAGTCCTCAGGCGTCGGGTCATTTAGGCGGGCGGCGAACATTCCGTATGTGAGCGTCTGGGCAAAAATGTCAGAGAACTCTTCTGAACCAACATCGGGCATAAGGACATTGCGAAAGCCCAGCATCATGTCGAGTAATGGCGTCGGCACGGGTTTTGCGCCAGCAGCGGCCGAATCATACGCTTCGGCAACCGGCTTTAGATACGCCTCGGCAATCCGCTGAAGCATTCTCGCCTTACCTGCCATTAACTCGGCAAGCCGCTTCGCAGAGTCAATTTTCTGCGGCTCACCGCAAGCCGACTCTTCCATCATGTCGATGAACGCGGCAAAATTCTCGCTCTTCGCCGAGACCTTCGAACCATCCCAATCGGCGATTCGCACATCGCCTACGCTTTGCCCATTGTGGCGATAGAAATGGAAATCCAAGAAATCAGTAAAGACTATTGTGTCAAGCGCCGCCTTGTAGCGATCAAACTGCTCCTTGTTGCCGGTGCGCTTTCTACCATCCAGGTCGTTGTCGCCAAGATCCTTCGTCTCAACGAACATGACCGGAAGCTTGTTCTTATCAATAAGTATGAAATCCGGCGCACCACATGCCTGTCGCTTTGCCTCATTCACTGGCGTAAGATCAGGCAAAAGCGCGAACAGGAGCTTGCTTAGTGCAGGGCGAAACGAATGCTCAGTAGTCACCCCTATCTTCGCCAACTTCGCGACTTCAGCAACATATGCTGCTACTGCTTCAGTCTTATTTGATTCAACCATGTCAAATCTCCTTCACACTCTTTTCTTCATCCCCGCAGTTGCGGCAACTTTGCCGTATTCGCGGCGCTCCGATGTCGCCTTGCGGATTGAGGCGAGAAGACCGGGGATGATTTCGGTACGCACGTCCAACCGAACGGTCTCGTTCGGCTGATACACGACAATCTGATTCTCGCCTGCGTTCATCCAGCGTTGCCTTTCATGACGTGTATTATACCATTTAACATTGCGAGAATGCCTACTTCTTGATGCACGGGGATTGGGCTGAGCATGGATTCGTGAACGCCGCACCGCCTTTCGTATCTCATTCCAAGATTTCATTGGACTAGCTATATCCTCTCCATGATCGACGGGATGAACATCGCATCCATCTTCGAAACAGCACAGTACCGGCGGCCAAGATTTTTCAGTGATGCTCCAAAGTGATACAGCTCCTTGCCGTCGAGAATCAGGAAGCGGTCGTGGAACACGCCGGTCGTCTTGACCGTCAGCGTCGGATTCTGCTTGTTGAACTTTTCTATCGCAGTCTGCGTTATCGGTGTCTTGGCGACTGTCGCTATCGTGACATTCGCCCCGCCACGCTTGGCAGCGAGAATGTCGAGCGTCACATCGTCGCAATAGCCATCCACAAGGACAATGCTCTTCGCCGCCTTGCGAATGAGCTTCCTTGCAAACGAATAGGCATCGTAATGCTTCCCCTCAAAAAACACCTTCTGCGGAGGAAAGTCGCCGCCGTCCATCGCCTTGAAAATCGTATCAAACCGCTCTTCGTTCTGCTGCTGGTCAATTATCTGCCGCCGTTCCGCCACTTCGAGCCGGGCCATAATGGGAGCTATTGAAGCCAAAGCCTTTCGCATGGCAACAAAAGCCCTAGCAATTCTAATGCTGACTTGCGCCGCAATATCGCTTTTCAGCACACTGGCAACCATTATCACGCCATGTTCGCTAAAAGCCCGCATAGGTACTGACGAATGCCTCACGCTCCTGAACCGGTCACAATTTGTGACCAGTTCTTCCGTCTCTTCGTCAGTAAGGGCAAACATGAATTCTGGAGGAAAGCGATTTGCGTTGCGCTTTACTGCCTGATTGAGAACCTTTGTCTGAACTCCATAAAGCTCTGCAAGGTCTCGGTCAAGCACAACCTGCACGCCGCGGACTGTAAAGATTCGCGACTTTATGAAATCGTCGTTGTGGTCGAATTTTTCGACCGCAAACTCGCCAGACACTAAGTTTTGTTTCTTGTCGCTCATTCTCATGCGCATATTATATCATTTAACCTTGCGAGAATGCCTTCTTCTTGATGCGCGGGACTTCGGCAGAGTCCCTCTTGGCGACGAGCCGTGCGTCTTCGATTGCCGTGCGTTCGCGGCGGAGTTCGGCTATCAGTTCCTCTTCGCTTGGCAAGTGCAACTTGTACTTGGCGGCGAAGATTCGCTTGTTGTGCAATGGCAACGTGTAGCGGACTAGGTCTGCATCCTTCTCCGTGCATAACACAATGCCTAACGGAAATCAACAACCTGTAATGGCTCCAGCTCAATTCGTCACACAGTGTGTGACAATTTGGGAATGCGAGATAAAACAAGCGCATGTACCGCAGATTGGCTTCGGTGAATCCCTTTCCCAAATCAGCTGTCAGCTTAATCGACAAGGACGCAATCAGTCGATCCCCATACGCCGCTTTTGCTGCGCCGCCTTGCTTTTCGACAATCATTTTGCCCACGAGCCAGTACGCCTTGACCATCGCGAAGTTGGCAGTCGTGCGGACAAACTGCCGCGCCTGCTCAAATACATCGCGCACCTTGCCGTAAAATGCACTATCGACAACCGCCACCGTTGCCCTTCCCGTCTTCACAATGCCTTTGCTCATTTCGCATCCTTCGCATAGTAGCCGCCGGTCTTCTTGCTGCCGCGGTGTTCGATCTTCCCTGCGGCGACAAGCGCCGCGATGGCGCGCTTGACGGTCGCGCGGCTCATGGTGACGGCAGATGTCAGATACTGAAGGTTCGTACCAGGATGCGTCCCGACAATGCGGAGCAACTTTGCGTTTAATGGCTCATTTAATGGCTCAATCGCGCCATCTGCCAGCGCGATGTTCAGCCAGTAACGCGTCTGCGGGCCGCCGTTCATGGCAACGACCGCGCCGACCGCCTCGGGCTCCTGCGGCTTCCCGAGAAACTTCTTTGCGTCACGCAGTGCGACCTTGAAAGCATCCAGCTCGTCCCTGAGAGCTGCCGTGTTGACTGTTGCCTTAGGCCAGCCCTTTTGCTGCCAGTTGAACGTCATGCCGCCTCCTTCACGCCTCTGCGCTTCTTCCCTGGAAGGTCGAACGCCGCCGCCGCCCAATTGTCGATGAGCATACGCCCAGACACCAACCGAGCGATCTCACTCGGCTGGCAGACAACAACCTGGTTTCCGCACACGTTCATTCAACCTTGCCTTTCATGGCGCATATTATACCATTTTTATGTCTTGTAGTTTTTCGCTCCTTGTCCATCTTGTTACTCTCCGAGGCCTAGCCAAATAGATTTCTACGCGGCGGCATACCTGGGACAAATTGGACAGTTTCACTATTCCTGCCTCGCCCAGATAAATATCGCCTTCTCGCGGGAATTCAACGATCATGCTGCACTCTCCTGTGTTTTAAATCAAAGCCAGTCTGCTTTGGAACAACTCCCATCGATTGCCTCCCTGCTTGTAGATTTGTTCATCTGAAATTCCATGTTTTACTCTCTTCTTGCTCATCGCATCAACCCGGCTTAATAGGCATTCTCCATAACTTGTCACCCTTCATATGGCAGCAAGCGCCGCAACTCCGAATTGTAAACTTCTCGCTCATACCTGAATGCTGCCCAGCAATTTTTTCCTTGTGTCTTCTGCCCACTCGCTCCGACGCAATTCTACTGTGTCACAGGGGGTTGCTTGGTATTATATTGCTCGCCGCCGGGCAAGGCGGTAATATTCGGGGCTGAAAGACCCTGTTGACACACAGTTGCTGACCCTGTGACATACATAGAAATTATATTATTTCAGTCCCATTCTCTCAGCATCTTCTGCATATGCCTTCCAAAAACCCCCACTATATGCCGGCCAAACTTCAAGTCGCGTTTTATATGTGGCGTCCTCTTTAAGACGAGAGTGTATGAAACGAACCGCATCACTTCCGTCTCCCGTAGACATCAACACCATGGTTTTATACACATCCCATTGCGCACAAATATCTTTATGCGCTTCAACAATCGACATTGCTCGCAATAGAATTTCCGTGCGCAACTCCCTTTGTTCCAAACCTGTCTTGTTGTAAATCGCCAATGGAATCATCGACACTGCTGCAGGGTATAATTCAGGCTTGTCTTTTATAATCTCATCAAGTGCAAGAACCTTTCTCCATGCATACTGATCGGCAGTTTCGCCGATTCTTAATGGCCCAACACTATTTTCTAAGTGATCGAAGAATTTTTCGAACCCATTATGAAAATCAGACCTACCACCATTCTTCTTCCACCACACCCGCACCTGCTCTACACCCAAGGGGTCAAACTCTTCGCCTGTTAACTTCTCAATCCCACAAATAGCCGTATACACAGAGTCGAGATACTTTGATTTTTCAACAACATGAATCAAGGTCGCCACATTATGCTTATCCCTTGTCCGCATTAACTCTATGATCGATCCTTCGCTGTTCCACTCACGGTCGCCATAAGCCATACTCGTCCAATGATATTCCCTTGAAAGTCCTTGTAGCACGTTTGTGGACAACTCTAACGAATAAAACAGACCCTTATTAATTGACATCTTACGCAACAAATACTTAGCATTTATCGTTTTTCGAGCATCGCAAGCCATTCTCCCTTGTTCGTTTGTTAGAACTGTCATTTTACTGATTCTGTCGTACGCTTCACGGTCCCCTGCCTGTGCTGCCATTATGTCCCCAAACAATTTCAGCTTATCATTCGCCTCTGTCAACTTTCTGTTTGCCTCAGCGAGATTACGTTTTAGCAATTCATTATACTCTTTGATCAATTCTTCCGCCGCAGCAACCTTCTTTTCTAGATTTTCCTCAAACCGTTGCCCCAAAGCCGACATCTTACCATCAAGCGCAGAAAACCTTGCATCTATCATACCCGGAACCGTATCATTAATCTTCACGTCTAGTTTTCCCTCAACAAATCTCACGGCAACCGTTTGCTCAACCTTTTCCCCATACCACGCGAAAAGGTAGGGAATCCCCGCCAAAGCTGCAACCGTGCAACAAAACCCAACTATCTTTAAACGGCGATCAACATCTTTTACTGCATCCTGTGCTTTGGTCTCAATTATATGCTCCAGCCGTTTAAAATCGCACGCTTCGCCCACCCTTTTACCGCAAGTATTACGACGTTCAAGCGGTTTGCCGGCAGCAACTTTTTCTTGACTGACTCTATTTCTCCGACGCATGATTTTCTCCTAATGAATATACTTATTTGTCAATCCTAACAGCAAGTTTTCATTCCAACATCAATATTGTATCTCTTTCGCGTCTGCGCCCCTTGATATTTCGCATCCGGGGGGGGGGGGCAGACCCTGTTGACACACTGCTCTTTCTCATGCTGACATTACATCAAAATCGCGATACTGTATCACCCCGTATGCTCGTTCAACAACCACCGGAAAGTCGCTTGTAACGATGATGCAATGCCTCTCGCCCTCCTTCCATGATACTACAAATCGAAGTTCGAATCGCCGATTCGCCCATGCCCCCCTTTGTTTTCACCATTATCTGTCCATTGCACATCCCCATTACATTGACCATCTCAGAATCTCCATTCACAACAATATTTGAATTATGCGTTGCTACAATTATTTGTCTTTTGCCCTTATTCTCACTAATCTGCTTTATCACCAAATCATAAATCAACGAATTATCCAAATCATCTTCAGGTTGGTCGATTACAAGGATGCCATCACCATGGCTCAGCAGAAATGCCAAGATTGCTGCCGCCTTTTGACCCGCCGACCCACCTTCATCCATGCTTACGAACTTCGCCGCTGAATCCCCACGCCAGTATTTAATATTTAACTTGTCGTCCGGGAACCATGATAGAAACTTATAAAGCGTATCAGGATACATTGCACAATTATTTTGCAATCGCTTTCCAAATCGCGCATCTCCAACAACTTTACCGTTTAGCACAGCGACAATCTCATCCTTCAACCCTTGAACCGCATTCAATATTGCAGCCGTATTGTCACAATCCGGGTTTTCGGATGCCTTTTTTGCAGCCGCATACACTTCAGCAAACAATCCTTTTTTCTCCTCGGCATTATACAAAACATCCGCGAACGCACTCTCCCCCAGCCCAAATATCAAGCGAAACTCCGACTCCATCCCCCTAACATCAGCAAACGGAATACATTTCATTCGCACATACTTATTATCACCAATAATATTGTCTATAAACTTATTGCGATCATCCGCCAAGGACTTTCGCGCCTGTAACAGAGAATCAAAAGATTTCTTTATATCATTGTTACATATCTCGATCTCTTTCCGGACTCTATCCAAATTCTTGATTTCTACTTCATAATCCGCACGGCGTTTAATCCAATCATCATAACAATTCTCTTTGAACACTCCACCTTCCTGCGCCGTCAAATCCTCTACAATTTTCTTATGTCGCCCAACCGCTTCGCGATACTTTGCTACCCACTTGCTGGCATTCATTCCATTCTTATATGCCGTGATTGCAGCTTCAACTTTGCCGATTGCAGTCTTAATAGATCCAAGTGCCGACGTTATCGCCAACTCCATGGCCGAATGCAATTCCGAACATTCAGCTAAAAGTTCTTGTTCTTCACCAAATGGCTCATTATTCAGTGACGGGACCTCCACGCCATCTGTCAGCGTAGCGATTTCTCGCATCGTCTCAGCGATGGACACAGGGGGTTTTAACGCCTCATACTGTTTCAACCTTTCAGAATAGCATTTCAAATCAGCGCCATACCCCTTATTAGCAAAGTTCTTTAACTTTGCATCCAAATCAGCACTAGCTGCTTTCAACTCCCCTTCCTTTTTTAACCTATCCTGTAAATCGCGCCGCTTCTTACAAAGATCAATATAGCTCTCGCGAGATGTTGAAAACAGCTGGTCTTTGTCATCCTTGGCCACTACAGAAGACTCATCTATTATTGACATCAATGTTGACTGCTCGTTCGCCAATCTATTTAACTGTTTCTGGCTAAACACCGAGATAGGTATTCTATTAATAATTGTCCCAGACTCTACCGTCACCCATTTCTCACCATCCAGTTTTTCAAGGACAAACTTGTCCCCTCCATCATTATTCGACCATGATATCCTATAGCCAACCCCGTCCTTCTTGAACATCAACTCAATCCTAGAATCATGCAACAGAACCTTTTCATAAAAAGATTTAATCTCATCTGGGCACCTATCTATTCCTCCGAAATCGCCGCCCCGACCCACAACCTTTCTTACACACTCCAAGACAGTTGATTTGCCCGTACCTCGCCCTCCAATAAAACTTGTCAGCTGCGGACTGAAATGTATCACCAAATGATCTCCCGGCATCCTTCCTGCTGTTTTTACATTAGAAATTGTCAACTCCTGCAAATACACATTGGGGAAACGATTTGGATCTGGCTCATCGCCACACTTCACGCTCAAATCCCTATCCAGCAAAGCCAATTTGAGCGCATCAATCGTTGGAGACGACATCTTCACCCAAGTCGACCGCTTTCCTAAATTCTCAACCAAATGTGCATCTGATCCATACACACGGACAAAGTGTTCATTTAAAAACTTACCACATTCTGTTTCATTTCCATTGGAATCCTTGAACGAGTTCTTTTCTTGAATCTCAACTGCATAAACATTCTCAACTAGTTTTTCCATGTCTGGACTAACAGACGTTTTCTTGAAAAAGAAACCCTTCTCCGCATCAATATGCGCCAAGATTGGAACGCCCTTCGCTGCAGCGACCACATTCACAACATCTGGCACACCTTGCGATGTAAACGCTTTCTCCGCATCTCCATGGTTTTCATTAACTCCACATCCCCCAAGTGTAGCCAGAACTGAATGTTGCGTTGTGCTTGGATCAAAGACCGCTAACACATGAATGCGCCCAGTTCCTGAATTAATCGTGATCTCAAAACCCGGGAAAAAGACTACATCACGATACCAAGGATACGCACTACGATTCGACAAAATTTTTTTCTGTGCAGAACGGATATTCTCAATCCATCCGCAATGATTATGGTCTGTCAACACCACAGCATCAAGCTTTGCATCTACAACCGCTTTGATGTAGTCTTCCGGTGAAACATTCTTCTCCTCCGGCTTCTTGTCTGCAAAGTCCGTCGATATCGGCGTGTGCACATGGAAATCAATTTTCCACCACCGACTAGAATTGTTATTCGAGGTCATATTGAATTCTTCCTTTCAGTTGCGCTCACATCTATTACTTACTTAAAACCCACAGCGAAACAACAGCGTCAGACTTGATTGCCACAGTAAATTCCCACAGTAGTATTCTCCTCTCAAGATGTCAGCACACATGGACGAACACCCTACCGCGACAATCCTGTCGCGGGGCGAGCAGACACAGACCTTTCGATTATTTTTCATTTATCTTCTCCCTGTTCTACATGTTCTACACGGCTAAAGCTTTTAACGCGTTTAGTACATGTCTTTGAATTTACAACCATTTTATCAAGCGACCTTGAATCGTAAAAATTTTTCGCGGTGGAGAAACGCGGCTTTAGACAAACAGGAACCTCGGCAAAACCTGAGGGGGTGTTGCTTTGATTGCTTGGCGTAGTCGAAACGCGTTGACCATGTACGCTATTCCTGTCTAGCCCTCGGTAGACGGGTTTGATGCCGACGAACATCGAGTATGGGACAAATAAAACCAACATCACCCAAAGCAATACGAGGTAGTGCTTGAGCCGCCTGTAGCCCACAAGTACCATGAGGTAAAGTGTCCACAGGAACATATTGAGGAAAAGCAACTCGAAGGCCGCTCCGAATATCGCCAAGACTCTCTTTAGCATGTTCATGAGGTTATCACCATAGGTTCTCGTCCCAAAGGAGCTTGAGTGTAGGGGTGCATGACATCGGCACGTGAATCTTGTATGCCTTGTACATTTCGGTCTGACGGCGCGCCTCGCTCTGCTGCGGCAGGTATTCGCCCAGGTACCAGTTGTATTCGTCGCGGTAGAAGCGCCAGTACATGTTCGTGTAGGCCGGGAGAGTCGCAGACTCAGATGCGCGCATCAAACGCATTCCATGATGACCGCGGCCACTAGGTCGTTGGAATTGGCTACCAGCCGCTGCTGCGCAAGCTCGTACACGTTCGAGTAGTTGCCCTGGTACCAGTCGTTTGTGACGGAATGGAAGTTGTTTGACGATGGCGTTGCGTTAGCCGCAAATGCCAGCGCCACTGCCATTGCAAAGTTTAATGCGAGTTTCACTGCGACGTCCCTTTCCATCACCAAAGGTTCTCGTCCCAAAGGAGCTTGAGCCACTTGCGCTCGGGGATTGGCTTATGCGGTTGTGTGGACCTAACCAACTCCTGCTGCCTAACTTCTTCTGTGTACATAGGAAGGATGTCGTCGCGGAATGAGACGGTCATCGGCCTTAGCCGCCAGTACTCGTTGCTGAATGCCACGTTCTGCACCGTGTCGCCTATGGACAAAACCCGCGTCACTGAGTTGGACAGCGTCGATGCGTCCGAAAAGCAGATATCCCAGCTCAACTTTAAATAGGCCCCGACGAGGTCGTTGGTGTTCGCCGCAAGGCGTGACTCGGCAAGCTCGAGCACATTGCTGAAGTTCGCATTGTACCAGTCATTCGTGACGGCATGGTATGTGTTTTCAGAAGACGAAGCAAGAGTTATCGTAGCCGAAAGAGCCACCGCGCAAAGAGTTGTCATTTTTCCGTTCATCTCCGTCAGTCCCTTTTTGTTGTGAAATCAGGTGACACAAAGTTATAGTTCCAGTCGATGTCCAGTGACAGCGTCGTGTGGTTGTCAGCTGCAGACGGATTCGGCCACAACTTCTTTTCCTTATCGCCCGCACTGCTCCAGGCGTTGGTAACAAATGTGTGCGTGATTGCGCCAAAATCCCCGCCATTCGCAACATCAATACCGGCGGCCCAGCTTTCGGAAGCGGAATCGTCTTCGTCAAAGCCAAAGTCCATCGTCCCGAATTTCAAGCGCGCTAGCCATTGAGAGACACTCCACACGCCAATGCGCTCCGTTTCATATGCAACCAGAAAGTTACTGGCCTTGGCAATCCTTGTCGGGACTCCATGCCATGTCGCCACGGCACCCATGCCGCGCACGTTATTCACCTGGTTGTAACGCCATACAGTACGCCATGTCGCATTGTCAACTCTCCCCAAGTAGTCGCCTACGCCGCGATTGTAGAACCACTCCTCCCCAAATGAAATAGTTTGCCTTTCAAGATAGCTGTACCTGTTGGTGATGTAGGCGATCGTTGCATCCACCGCAACCATGTCGGCGGCAAGTTGCGCATCTATGCCAGCGCCTGAGAGCGGAAGGACGACATTGCCACCCGTCCACGGCGAGCCATTAACGCGGGCGCGGAAGCGATAGACGCCTCCTTGCTTCGGGTTTGCGAACCTCGCCGCAAGCCCGGCGAGCGGAACGAGCGATCCGCTCATCTGCGGATTGGCCTCCACGACCTTCCATTCAGTCTGGAGCCCCGAGGTCGAGGCCCCTTCCGGCGCAAGGACAAGTGTCATGTTCACGGCAAAATCGGACACCACGAAACCATCCTCCCCAAGCGTCGCGACGTTGCAGAACGGAACGAGCAGGTGCTTGTCCACGCTAGGGCTGTTGGTGACATTGAACGGGCTCTCCGTCTCGCCTGGGAACGGGGGCGGGTTCTGGCTTGTCTCCGATACGCTGCTCGTCATTTCCATCCTGTCTACACGCGCGACGGTAACCGACTGCGTCAGCGTGTAGGTATCTTCCCCGGCGGTCACGTCAAGGTAGACGCGGACATCGCCCACAGTGTCGCTCTCCGTCACGCCCTCTAGCCAGAACGATCCGCTTCCGCTCGGCGGAATCGACATTGGAAGAGAGACCGCGCCAGTGCGGTTCGCCGTTCCCCACGGGACGACCTTGCCGCCGCCGTCCAGCCTCAGCGAGGCCGTCGCACCCAAAGCCGACTCGGGCGGATTGAAGTTTGCTGACACGCCCCCAAGCCAACCGCCGCGCATCACGACAGGCGTGGCCGAAAGTGTCGCCCACACCTCCGGATTGGCCTCGTTTTCCGCCTGGCAGTCGCACTGCGCCAACCATTGGAAGAGTTTGCTGTAGCCCTCCCATGTCGCCGTCACGTTCCAATTCTGCCCGTAGCCAGTGCAATGGCAACTGGCGCAGCATGTCCAGGTGTAGGTGTACGCATTAAAGGAGACCTCGCAGCAGTTCCCTGTTATCGCCCCTATCACCACGCCGATGTCGGGGTCGCTGACGATTGTACCGCTATCGTCGTCGCCCGCAAAGTAGAGCTCGATCGGCCTCTCGACGTAGAACTCCCCGACGGACCTCAGGTACGAGACAAATGCCTCTGGGTCACTCACCGATACGTCGTCTACAGGGGGACTCGCTCGCACGTGGTAACGCGCCCCTATGAGAAGCGGCACCCTGCACACCTGGTTGGAGTTGGCGATTACGACCATGTCGCCGAGGTTGCTCGGTCCATCGCACTCGATCGTCACCCTCGTCCTGTCCTGCATCGCCGTGAACTGGAGCCAGTAGTAGGCATTCTCGTTCGAATTCGTGTGCCATGCGACAACAATCTCGCCGTTCGTGCCTTCGCTCGCAGAAAGCACTCCGCTGCAGTTGGCGTTGAGCCATTCTACGCCCGTCCCGAAGCAGTCGCCGTCGCTGGCCGTTGGCAACGCGTCAATCGCGTTGTCGAGTCCGTCGCCGTCCCAGTCGTCCGGATCCAACCTCGCGTACACCCTGCCGACATCGTTCGACCATGTCTCGAACCAGTCGCCGCCTCCGCCCAGCACCACCTGAAGGTTCACCGCCGCGTTCGTGTCCCCGCCGGCGAAGACGCCCTCCCACGTCAGGATGCGGCAGTCGTCCTCGCCCTCAGCCCACCAGAGGCGGCTTTCGCCCTGCACCGCGAGCGCACCCTCCACGCCAGCCGATATCTCGTCCGCCGCGTCGTGCGGCAGGGCCCGGACGCGTCCGTCGGGGAACCACCACAGCCTGGACCGCAACACGCCGTTCGACCCGAACGGGAACGACCACGCTCCGAAGTCCACGACGTTCATTCCGAAGCCGGACGCCGCGCCGCGGATATGCGCGTTGCCGAGAAACGCGGCGTTCGTCGGCATTGCGTACGCATGGCACGCGTCGTTGGTTTCGCAGACCATGCAATAGCCGCGCGCCACGTCCTCGGCGCTCACTGTGGCGACACATCCGCCGCCAATGATACGCAGCTGCGGCAATGGCCTCAGAACCGGGCCGACGTGCATGCCGCCGAGGAGACCTCCACCGGGACCGGGCGCGTTCAGCGGCGGCTCGTTGGTAGAGCCTGACTGCTTCTGGGCCTGCACCGTGGCGACCGCCACGAATACGCATGCCGCAACCTGCGAAATGCGAGGCATGGCGCGAAGCCTTGCGAGCATCTTCGCAAGCGGCCTCCTCAGGGTATACGCGACGAACGCCCCGTATATAGCGAAAGCGGCGAAAATGCCAACGACGTTCCAGTTAACGACCACGGGCGTCCCCCTATCTTATAAAGAGCGTGAAGCTCTTGTTCTCGACGGTTTCAGTCACGACCTCGCCGACCGCGCCACAGCCCCGCTTGACGACCTTCGCAAGATTCCACGTCGGGTCGAAGAACCGCCTGCCCACCACCAGCGTGTCGCCCACGCCCTCAAGCGCCTCGCCCGTCTCATAGTTGGCGAAGTACCTGACGCCGCAGTCGCACCCAAAAGCGAACGCGGCCTCGTCGAAGGAAAGGTCGCCGTCGCCGTCTGCGTCGCATCCGACAGCCACCACTACTTCGTTGGAGGCGCAACTCTCCGCCTGAAGCCGAAGCCTAAACGTCTGAAGCCTCTCGGCGTCAACGTTAAGTACGACGTTGGTGGACACCTCCGTGTCCGGCAGGGTCCCTTCCGGCAGCTGCGGCCATTGGCGTTCCGCCGCCCCGCAAGTCCACAGCGCGAGACAGCACGCCATTGCCGCAATTTCTTTTCGAATAACCATAATCTTGCCTTTCCGCGATGTTGCCAGTAGTATACCATCTGGATGGCCGTGTCAACTTATCGTGAACTTATCGTTTGCGAAATATTCTGCTCTGAAATTATCGGAAACGATAATTTCACACGATGCGCCTCCATAATGGTATAATACACAACGCCATGAAAAAGAAACGGGCATTGATTGCCGAAGACACCGACGAGCACTACAGGGCCTTCGAGGGATTCCTCGCCGAGATGGGGCTCGAAGTCGAACGCGCGGCATTCGGCGACGAGGCACTGGAGAAGATGTTGTGCAGCGACTACGACATCGTAATACTCGACCTAGAGCTGCCGAAGAAGAAGGGAATGGAAATTTTGAGGGAGGTGCGCAAGTCAAAGCCGTATCTTCCCATCATCGTTGTCAGCGCGTTCGCAGGAGTGCACGGCGAGGCGGAATGCCTGAACCTGGGCGCCGACGACTACATCGAAAAGCGCTTCAACAAGGACACCTTCCAGGCGAGGGTGCGCCGCGCGATGTGGCACGGCTGCGTCGCCAACGAGGACAAGGTCCTGTCGTGGGGCGGCATAGCCGTCAACGTCAGCACCCACACGGTGCGCTACCGCAAGACGAAAATGGATCTCTCGGAAAAGGAGTTCAACATACTCCTTCCGCTGGTCAAGGCGCAGGGAAAGCTCGTGGACGCGGACATGCTTGAAAAAGCGACATGGGGCGACTTGAACAGAACGTCGATACGGCTTGAACTGAAGATCAAGGCGCTGCGCGACAAGTTCTCCGCTCTGGGCGCGCCGCGTGACATCATAGGCTCCAACAGGGGGATGGGCTATGTTCTTCGTGACTGCTAAGACAGGCTTCGGGAAGCGGCTGGGCAGGGCATTCTTCAGTGGAATCATACCGATTCTGGCAATCTGCCTCGCCATTGGCTACTGCAACTCAATCAGCATGGCGCAAGACACCCTTAGGATGCCGATATCAAACGCAACCCGCGAGACCTTCTACAGACAGCTAAGCGAGCATATGTCGGCCTCCAAGCAGTACTACCTGGCGACAGCAGGCCTGTTGCTCCTTGTCGTCGCCATGGCGTGGCGCTGCCGGAAACGCCAGGAGCGGCTCGGCGACGAGATCGAGGGACTCGTCCGGCGCGCGATGCACGACCAGGCACGCTCGCTTTCCGCAATAAACATCGCGGCAAAGGGACTCCTCGACGGAAACGCCGACGCAAAGTCGATTGCCGCCGAAATTGAGGCGATAAGCCGATGCGAGACAAAGAAGATCGACTCGTACATGCTACTCGCGAAGGACTTCGCCGGATACGGCAGCGCCTCGGCAGAGGACGTAAACTTCTCCGCCGCCGTCTGCCGCATCGCCGCGGACATGAAGATGCGCGAGAAGAACGTGGAAATTAACTGCTCTGTCCCAAAGGAGGACGTATTTGTCCGCGCCCACCCGGCCTTGGTGGCGGAACTCGTTGGCAATCTCGTCGAAAACGCAGTGAAGTACGCGGACGGGGGGACGGTCTCGCTCTCGCTGGCAGCCTGCGGACGGCACGTCGTCCTCACCGTTTCAGACACGGGACGCGGCATCCCCAAGCACGCGCAAAGGCATGTATTCGAGAGGTTCTACCGCGCCGAGAACGCCACCGGCGTCCCCGGCACTGGCCTCGGGCTCTCAACCGTCCACGAGCTTGTCACCCGACACTATCACGGCAAAGTGAAGCTCAAGTCCAAGCTCGGCAAGGGCACGACCATAACGGTAACGCTGCCCAGGCTCGGGCGGACTGCCTAAAAGAAAGCGGCGCGGCCGATTGGCCGCGCCCTTTCATTGCGTTCTGGAAAAGCGGGAACTCTTAGTTGCCCCAGGCGTAATGCGCGAACGCCTTGTTGGCCTGCGCCATCTTGTGCACGTCGTCGCGCTTCTTGATGACGTTGCCCTGGCCCTGGAACGCGTCGATGATCTCGGCAGCGACGGCGGCGAGTGTCCATGGGGTCAGACCCCATGGACACTACATGAGCCGAGTTTTGCTCGGCGTACCTGACCCCATGGACACTCGAGGCGACTTCGTTGCGATTACTCGCCGAAATCGACTCTGAAGAACTGCTGCTCGGCGTCGGTCGGCGCCTCGGCTTCAAGCGTGACCTTCACGGCGCTTGCTTTCTCCGTAATCGTAACGCCATCGGCCATCGCCTCGGCTATCTTGAGTTCCTCAAGCGTATCCGCGCGATAGACCTTAACCTGCGACGCGGTTACATCGGTACCGCGCGATTCATTCGACATTTCGGCAAACGCGGTAATCGTCCACACGTTGCCCTCGCCCGCCTTCTTCGCGAACTTCGTCGTGACGGATTCGCCGCCCTCCGCAAACTCCGGATCGGGCACGGAAGCACCGCCGGCTGCACCGGCAACCGTGACGCCGTTCAACGTGACCGTCGCGCCGCTGGGAATCGTCACCTTGTATGTTGCGGACGTGCCGACGATCTCGTCGCCATCCTGCGCAGTGTAGTCCTCGACAGCGGTATCCATATCCACCACTTTCTTGAAGGTCGCCGTGTATGTCGTGTTGCTCGCCGCCGCTTCAATTGCCGGCGTCCAGCCGGTGAACGTATATGTATACGGCGCGGCAGCCGCCTTTACGGGGTCTTCATGCGTAGGGGTGTCGCCTTCCGTGACCTCGGTCGTGTCGATCTGCGTACCGTCGTCGTTGTGCCACGTCATCGTATAGGTAGTGGCGGGTGTGCCAATCATCGTATATGCGGCCAACACGCCATCGACTGCAATGCCGACGTAATACGTCCCCACTTCGTTCGGATCGGGCAGCGTAAACCACACCTGCTGGGTGAAGGGGTCTGCCTCTGCATCAAAGATATACTTGGTGTCCTCTGCGCCGCTGGAGGTCTTGGAGAAGTTGATAACATTGCCGGTGCGATTGAGATCGGTCGTATAGCGGATGGTATAGGCGTGACTGAAAGTTCCGTCAATCTTGACCGTAGCCTTTCTTGTCGTTTCATCCAAGATGCTCCAATCCTTCAGCGAGATCGTATTGTGATAGTAGTCGGACGCCGCGCCGCCGGAAGCGTCGGTTCCGAACATGAACTCCTGGCCATTCGTGAGTCCGTCGTTGTCGTAGTCATCGTCCGCGCCGCCCAAGGTTACGTCGAAATAGCCGTCATACGCATTTTCCCAATCATCACAAAGGCCGTTGCCGTTGTTGTCATAGAAATTTGCGTCGACAATGCCGCTCGCCTCGAAGTTGCCAATGCCGCTCCATGTACATGGCGGCAAAACGGTATAGGAACGCCAATATTCTTTTGTCCCGCTGCTGTTCTTGACCACCAGGGCAAGCTGTTCGCCGGTAACGGCATAACTATCCGACGCCGAATCGGTTGTCGTAGCTACGGCAAGGATGCAGTTGTAGCCTGTCGAGCCAAGATTGTCATAGGAAAGATTTGTGCCGGTGCCGACCTGAGCGCCCAGCCCGGTGGGGTTGCCGTCTGCATCCCTGACGATTTTGTAGGCGTACAATTTTCCGTTGATGTTCTCCGGTATATAACCCCAGGTGCCGGACTTTACATGGCAATAGTAATTGCACTGCCCCAGCAAGCCCGCCGCCTGCACCGAAGGCGCAAGCGTGCAAATAGCAAGCCCGATGGCTGCTGCCGTTGTAGTTTTCTTCATGCTCATCTTCATGTTCATTTTGTTTTCATTTCTTGTGTGTTTGTATCTGCGCGGTACACCGTGCACCGCACAAAATCGATTTGGAATAGCCGTGATGCTCGCGCGGCCCTGCGGCCGCTTCGCGCAGAAGGCTTCAACTTCCTCTTATACGCTGATGAAGCCGGAATTCGTCTGCCCGAAGAACGAGGCGTCTTTCTCCATTATTGCGGCTTCTTCGGCGGCGGGACGGAAATTCTCCACCGTCTCGCGCCATTCCTCGGCCTTGCTGACGAACTCGTCCAGGTCCTTGCAGAATTCCTGCAACTCCAGCCCCTTGAACGGGAGGCCGCCAATCAGGATGATCTCGCCGGTGTCCGGCGATTTCCCCAGGGCGATGCCCTGCGTCCCGTAGAGCTGCGTATTCGCCTGCAGAAGCATCTCGTAGAAGGCTTCGCGCTTTTCCGGCGGCGGTTCACCGATGACGGCGGCCCCCACCACGGCCTCTCCGCCCGGCGACTCCGTGAAGTCCATCGGGATGTCGTCGATCGTCATGGAGCAGATGCCCTCCTTGACCTCGATCCCCTCGATTCCGAGTTTTTCCGCAAACGCGGACATCAGATTTTCCAGTTCCATTGTTTTTTTCTCCTTGGTGCTACTGCCGTTCCATGTCGAGATAGT
>CACYQU010000050.1 GCA_902776615.1 uncultured bacterium | reverse complement strand
TAGGAAGGAATGACGGGAAATGTCCGGCCTTTCAATCCCGCCCCGTGTTCTCAAGGACCAAACGCAAGAGAATCTTGCATTTGCTTCTGGACATCACAGAAAAAACGCGGATAATCGGCCTGTGAAAGTACCCCCTTGCGCGTGAACAGCACATTTTGGTATAATACTCCCTCATTCGACCACTCAAAAGAGTTAACAACAACAATGAAAGTACGTAGTTCCGTTCGTCGCATTTGCGAGAACTGCCGCATCATCCGCCGAAAAGGCGTGGTGCGCGTGATCTGCACTAACCCGCGCCACAAGCAGCGCCAGGGTTAAGAAAGACAAGAGGTAAAATCAACTATGCCAAGAATGATGGGTGTGGATATCCCGGGCAAAAAGCACATTCGCTTTGCCTTGCGCTATATCCACGGTATCGGGCCGAAACGCTCTGATGACGTTTTGGCGGCTTGCAAAGTCGACCCCATGAAAAAGGCCGACGACGTCACACAGGATGAGATCCACGCGATCACGACGTACATTCAGGATCATTTCCGCGTAGAGGGCGACCTCCGCCGCGAAACGGCCCAGAACATCCGCCGTCTCATTCAGATCGGGTCTTATCGCGGTCTCCGTCACAAGAAGGGTCTTCCCGTGCGCGGCCAGCGCACGAAGACGAACGCCCGTACACGCAAGGGCGGCAAGCGCGTCTCCATCGCCATGCCCAAGCAGGCCGGCCGCTGAGGAGTTTAAGCAATGAGCGAAGAAGTCAAGAAAGAAGAGGCCCCTGTGGCGGCTCCTGCCGCAGACGCCGCGGCTCCCGCGGTTGAGGGCGAAGCCGCTGCCAAGAAGCGTTCCGGCAAGTCGATACCTGCCGGCATCGCGTTCATCCGCAGCACGTTCAACAACACTCAGGTTTCCATCGCCGACGCGCGCGGCGGCGTGATCGCCTGGAGCTCGGCCGGCAAGGCTGGCTTCAAGGGCAGCCGCAAGTCGACCGCGTTCGCAGCCACGATGGTTGCGCAGGATGCCGCGAGGGTCGCTGTCGCAAAGGGCATGCATGAGTGCGAGGTTAGGATGCAGGGCGCAGGTGCTGGTCGCGAGAGCGCGGTTCGCGCGATTCAGGCCGCTGGTATCCGCGTGACACAGATTACAGACACGACTCCCGTCCCGCACAACGGTTGCCGTGCACGCAAGCGCAGGAGGGTTTAATCATGGGTCATTTCACTGGTCCTCGTAGCAAAATCGCCCGCCGTTTCGGCGAGGCTGTGTTCGGGCCCGACAAAGTGCTCGATAAGCGTCCGTATGCTCCCGGTCAGCACGGTGCGAACAAGAGGCGCAAGAAAATGTCGGAGTACGGCGTTCAGCTTCGCGAGAAGCAGAAGGCCAAGGCTATCTACGGCATGCGCGAAAAGCAGTTCCGTCTGTTCTTCGAGCGCGCCAAGGCGAAGCAGGGCATTACCGGCGACATCATGCTGGGCATGTGCGAGATGCGTCTCGACAATCTCGTCTACCGTCTCGGCTTCTCGCCGACCCGCGCCGGCGCGCGTCAGCTTGTCACCCATCGCCACATGACGGTGAACGGCAAGGTCTGCGGAGTCCCCTCCTATGTCGTCCGTCCGGGCGAAGTGGTGTCGATCCGCGAGCGCGATCGCGATATGATTGCCGTCGTCGATTCCCTCAAGCAGCACAAGTCTCCAGTCGTGAACTGGCTTGCGTGGGATGAAGCGACGATGCAGGGTACCCTCGTAAGCGCCCCAGAGCGCGCCGAGATACCCGAGAATATCGACATGCAGCTCATCGTCGAATTCTTCTCTCGCTGATCCGTGGCGGCGTGACCGTCATCACAACCAACAATTTGGAGGTAAAATATGCCTATCCGCTTGAGCCGGTTTGAAATGCCGAAGGGCGTCCAGAAGGACGAGTCCACGGCCACCGCGACATACACTCGTTTCGTTGCGGAACCTTTCGAAATCGGCTATGCCCGCACGATCGGCAACTCCTTGCGCCGCGTTCTGCTTTCGTCTATCGAGGGCGCCGCGATCTCCTCTGTGAAGATCAAGGGCGTGAGCCACGAGTTTTCCACGATCAAGGGCTGCACAGAGGATGTTACAGACATCATCCTGAATCTTAAGCGAGTGCTGCTGAAGACGTACACGCGCGACGCGCAGACCATCACGCTGAAGGCGAAGGGGCCGTGCGTAGTAACCGCCGGCGACTTCGCGGGCGAGAACAACGTCCAGGTGCTCAATCCCCGTCAGGAGATTTGCACTCTTGACGTCGATGGCGTTCTCGAGATGGAGTGCGATGTGCGCACGGGGCGCGGCTTCTGCCTTGCCGACGGCAACAAGAAGCCTGACCAGGAGATTGGGCGCATTGCGATCGACTCGATCTTCTCGCCTGTTACGCGCGTCAACTTCCTTGTGGAGAACACGCGCGTAGGTCAGCGTACAGACTACGAGAAACTCGTTCTCGATGTCTGGACCGACGGGCGCATCGCGCCAGATGAGGCTCTCAAGACTGCGGCTGCGGTTCTGAGGCGCCACCTCGACGTTTTCGTGGACTACGGCGGCGACGACGGTACTCTCGAGTTCGAGGATACCGACAAGAAGGACGCCGACGATCGCGAGCGTCTGAGGAAGTTGCTGAACATGTCCGTCAACGAGATCGAGCTGAGCGTGCGTGCGGCCAACTGCCTCAACAACGCCAACATCTCGACCGTCGGCGAGCTCGCCTCGAAGACCGAGGCGGATATGCTCAAGTACCGCAACTTTGGCAAGAAGTCCCTTACGGAGATCAAGGCCAAGCTGGTGCAGCTGGGTCTGTCGCTCGGCTACAAGTTCGACGCCGACCTCCTGGAATCGAAGAAATAAGGAATTGCAGCAATGCGTCATCAGAGAGTAGTTAAGAAGTTCGGGCGCTCTACCGCCCATCGCGCGATGCTCATGAAGAGCCTCGTGACGAATCTCATCCTCGCGGAGTCGATCAAGACAACGCTGCCCAAGGCCAAGCAGGCCCGCAAGGACGCCGACAAGATCGTGACGATCGCCAAGAAGGGCGATCTCGCGGCGCGTCGTCTCGCGGCGAGCCGTTTGCTCGAGCCCAAGGCGGTGCAGAAGCTCTTCGACAAGGTTGCCCCGGCCATGAAGGACCGCAAGGGCGGCTACACGCGCATCGTCAAGCTCGGAACCCGCAAGGGCGACGCTGCTGAAACGTGCGTTCTGCAGTGGACATACGTCGGCGAGGCCGCAGCGCCCGTCGCAGAAGAGCCTGCGAAGGAGGTGAAGTAATGGCTATCGTGCTCAAGCTCAAGAAGGGCGAGTCGGTCGAACGCGGACTCAAGCGCATGAAGAAGATCCTCGACAAGGAGGGCCTTCTCAAGACGCTCCGTGACCAGCGCTACTTCGAAAAGCCGTGCGTCAAGGCGCGCAAGAAATCCCAGCGCGCCCGCATCCGCAACCGTTCGCGTCGCGGCCGCATGGAGTTGAACTAGCCAACTGCCCAAGTGGCAGGCAGCAAGGCGCCGCAGTTCTATCTGCGGCGCTTTTCTTTTTTTGCGCATCAACTGTCCCGTTCATGATTCGGCAAAACCGCCTGCGGGCGCTTGCACTGAGGCTGCAAAAGGTGGTATAATATCCCCATGACAATCAAGAAGCTAAAGACTACGAAACCGGCTGCCGCGCCTGCGGAAGTTGCAGCTGCGCCGGGCGGTGCGACAATCGCCGACAGGTTCAAGCTCGATGCGCCTGACGCGAACGCGAAGAAGGGATCTGTCAGCAAGAAGGCGGCCATGGTCGCTTTTTCCGTTGGCCTTGCCGCGCTTGCCGTGGCCGGCATACTGACTTTTGTCCTTTACCAGCATTGGGACTTCCTCTGCAATCAGGGCGTTTGATGAAGGACGTTATGCGCTCACCTCGCGCGCAGGCGGCAGTGCGGCTTGCGCTTGACGAGGATTTGGTTTCCGTCGATCGCGTGGCGTCGTCGCCGCGTTGCGATGCGACATCGCTGGCGCTTGTGGATCCGAAGGCTGTCGCGACCGGCGAGATATACGCCAAAGGCGAAGGATGCGTGGTCGCCGGCGCGACAGTCGCAAAAGCCGTCATGCGTGCGGTCGATCCGGCGATCAAGGTGAAGATCCTCAAGCCGGACGGCTCCATCGTCAAACCGCGCGAACCCATCATCGAGTTCCGCGGAAAGGCCCGCAGCATCCTCGCCGCCGAGCGCACCGCGCTCAACTTCATGCAGCGCATGTGCGCCACGGCTACGCTCACCCGGAAATTCGTGGACGCGGTGAAGCGCTACGGAACGCAGATTCTTGATACGCGAAAGACAACTCCCGGCCTTCGCGTGTTCGAGAAATACGCAGTTCTTTGCGGAGGCGGCGTCAACCATCGCATGGGAATGTACGACCGCGTGCTGATGAAAGACAACCACCGCCGTCTCTGGAAGGGCGGCGACCCCGACGAGCTCGACCAGGCGGTAGTCGCCGCCCGGAAGGCCTTTCCAAAGCTCGCCGTCGAGGTTGAGGTCGAGAGTCTGCGCGAGTGTGCGAGCGCCCTGAAGGCGAAGCCCGAGTGGATAATGCTCGACAACATGAGCTGCGACGACATGAAGAAGTGCGTCAGGATGTGCAAGGGCATTTCAAAGACCGAGGCCTCCGGCGGCATAACGCTCGATCGCGCGAAGGCGGTTGCGGCGACAGGCGTAACGGCGATTTCGCTCGGCTGTCTCACCCATTCTGCGGGGTCCGTCGATCTCTCTCTGGAGTGGAGGGCCGTTTGACGCCGTGAGACTGGCCGTCGTAGACGTTGGCAACACAAGCACGGCAGTCGGCCTCTGGTGCGACGGCCGCGTCTCGCATGCGAGCCATTGCGACGGCGGTTTTCCGGAGGCGTCCGAGGCGGTTGCGTCGCTTGTGCGCCAATGCGGCTCGCGGCGTGTCGACGCGCTTGCCTACGTGTCGGTGGTGCCGAAAGCCGACGCCGCATGGCGCGCGTTCGCCAGGAAGTCGCGCCTTCCGTTCCGCCAGGTCACATACAGGTGTTTTCCGCCGAAGGGCCGCGGCGTCAAAGCGCCGCGCATCGACTATCCGAAGCCAGAGACGATCGGCGCGGACCGTTTGGCGGACGCGGCCGGCGCGGTTGCGCGGTACGGAGCGCCCGTGCTTGTGATGGATTTCGGAACGGCGCTCACCGCAGCCGTCGTCACGCGCGACATGAAGTGGCGGGGCGGCGTCATCGCGCCCGGCTTCCCTCTCATGCGCGACTACCTCTTCGAGCGCACCGCAAAGCTGCCGCGAATGCAGCTTGGATCGGGGCGCGTTCCGAAAATAGGGCGCTCGACCGAGGAGGCGATGCGCTTTGGCGCGCTTGTCGGCTATCGCGGGATGGTGCGCGAGATAGCGACGACGCTTCGCCGCAACTTCTCCGAGGATTTTCGTCTTGTCGCCACGGGCGGATTCGCCAGATGGGTCCTGTCGGGCCTCGACATGCCGTTCGTCATCGACCAGACGCTCACGCTGTATGGAGCTGGACTTGTATGCGCGGAAAACTTCTGAAGACGTTTGCGGCGGTTGCCGCGGTTCTTGTTCTCGGCGGAGTCGCAGGGTGCGGTCCGTTCTGGGTGAACCCCTACATAACCGTCACCGAGAGCCACCTCAACTGGGTGCACATCCATTACTACAACCTCAACCGCAAGCCAATCCGGCGCGTCAGCGTATATCTCACGGGGATGGGCTACGTGGAGGTGAAGAAGGGCACAAGCGAACTCGTTTCGAACGACTTCGCCAAAGGCCACGAGAACGACACTTGGACCGCAATCAAAACCTACCGCACCGAGGTGGACCCTGCCCACGTAAACGAGATATTCCAGAATCTCGTAAATTACGGCCTGCTCGACAGGGAAAAGACGGGCAAGCGGTCCAAGAAGGACAAGTTCGACCGCTTCATCGCGGTCAAGGCCAACGTCAGCAACCACACATATTCCGAGCAGGAGAACATATTCGAGGTCGATCCGGAACTCGCCGAGCAGCTTCTCGACGTCGTTCGCGAGTTTGACGATCCGACAAAGTGACGCACGGCGTCAGAAAGAAAGGAACGCACAACATGGCAGACAACACTGCATTTCCCGATTGGGCCGGCTTTACGCCCGAATTCGCCGCGGCCGAGATCGCGCGGCTGATGGAGTCGTCCGAGGCGGCCGTCGCCGCAGTCGAGCGCGGAACCGAGCCGACGTACGAGGATTTTGTCTGGAAGCTCGACGACTCCACGCGCGACCTTTGGCGCACGTGGGGCCGTGTTGCGCACATGCTCAGTGTGATGAACAGCGACGCCTGGCGCAAACTGGAGGAGGATTTCCAGCCGAAGCTCGTCGCCTTTTCCCTCAGGGTTTCGCAGTCGGTCGCGCTGTACGAGCGCGCGAAGGCGGTGCGCGCCGCGATGGACGGCGGCGACCCGACGCGCGTGCGCATTCTGGACAAGACCATCCAGGGTGCGGAGCTTGCGGGCGTAGGGCTCAAGGGCGAGGCGAAAGACCGTTTCAACGAGATGCAGACGCGCCTTGCGAAGCTTGCGGCCGATTTCTCCAACGCCGTCATCGACGCAACGGCGGCGTTCAAGTACGAGAAGGACGGCAAAACCTATACGATAGACGATGCCAACTACACCGAGGCGATGAAGCACTGCGACGACCGCGAGGTACGCGAGCGCCTCTGCCGCGCCCGGTCTACCCGCGCGCCCGAGAACGCAGCGCGCATCGACGAGATGCTCAAGCTCAAGCGCGAGTGCGCGGCCATCCTCGGTTTCGCGAACTATGCGGAGCTCTCGCTTGCGACGAAGTGCGCGCCGTCCGTGGCGGCCGTCGAGAAGATGATCGACGATCTCGACGCGGCGACGGTGGCGCCCGCCGAACGCGAACGCGAGGAGCTCGCCGCCATGCAGCCGGCCGGGGACGGCGAGGTTCAGCCATGGGACGGCGCGTATCTCGCGGAGAAACTGCGCGAAAAGAAGTATTCCTACAGCGAGGACGAACTTAAGCGCCACTTCGAGTTTGCGGATGTCCTGAAGGGCCTTTTCTCGATGGTCGATTTCCTCTTCGGCGTGAAGGTGGTGGAGCTCACAGGCACCGACAAACCGTCGGTGTGGCATCCGGACGTCCGGTTCTTCGCAGTGCGCGAGGGCGGGCGCGACGTAGCCCACTTCTACCTCGATCCGTACGTTCGCCCTGGCCTCAAGCAGGGCGGTGCTTGGATGAACGATTTCGGCAATCGCATCGACCGTCTCGGCCAGAAGCCGCTCGCGCTGATGGTTCTCAACCTCAAGGCGCCGGACGAGAACGGCAAAACGTTCATGCCCATGCGCGAAGTCGAGACTCTCTTCCACGAGTTCGGCCATGCGCTGCAGTGCATGCTCACGCGCGTCGGCGAAGAGGACGCCGCCGGGATAAGCCTCGTCGAGTGGGATGCCGTCGAAGTCGCGAGCCAGTTCATGGAGAACTGGTGCCTCGACGACCGCACAGGCATCCGTCTGCCCGAAGACCTAAAGGCGAAGGTCAAAGCCTCGAAGACTTTCCGCGCGGCGACATCGTGCAGACGCCAGCTGGCCATGGCCAAGACCGACATGGTTCTCCACACGTCCGCCGAAGTGGCCGACGCCAATGCAGTAAAGACGGAGTTCTTCAGGCACTTCGGAATGCCGTTCGTGCCGGAGGACATATTCCTCTGCGGCTTCACGCACATCTTCAGCGGCGGTTACTCCGCAGGCTACTACGGCTACAAGTGGAGCGAAGTGATGAGCGCCGACTGCTACGGTGCGTTCGAGGAGGCGGATGTTTCGCGCGACGCCGAAGTGAAGCGCCTCGGCGCGAAGTACCGGGATACGATTCTCGCCCTCGGCGGAAGCAAAAACGCGCTTGACGTGTTCCGCGCCTTCAGGGGACGCGACCCTGAAATCGACGCGCTCCTAAGGCAGCAAGGCCTCAAGTGAACCGGATCCTTTTCGAGAAGGACGAGATAACCGGCGGCGTCGCAACCTTTGACGGCGTCCGCGCCGAGCATGTGCTGGGCGTCCTTCACGGCGAGGTAGGGCAAGTGCTCAAAACCGGCGAGCTGGACGGTCCCGTAGGAACCGGCGAAATCACGGCGATAGACGGCCGGCGCGTCACCGTTCGCGTTACCCACGACTCCGAAGCGCCGGCGCCGTGGGTGGATCTCGTTCTTGCGCCGCCGCGTCCGCGAGTCATGAAACGCCTCTTGCCGCAGCTTGCGGCGATGGGCGTGGGCCGCATAGTGCTTGTCGGCGCGAAAAAGGTCGAAAAGGACTTCTGGGGCGCGACGCTTCTCAAAGAACCGGTATACCGGCCGCTTCTCATTGACGGTCTCATGCAGGCGGGGACGTCGGCGGTGCCGGTGATTTCCGTCGAGAGGAATTTCCGCAAATGGCTTGCGGAAAAGCTGGACGGCGAGTTCCCGACGGAATATCGTGTCGTCGCCCATCCGTACGCTGCCGGTGGCGTCCACGCGCTCAAGGCCTCCGCCGGAAGACTTCTGCTTGCGATCGGTCCGGAAGGCGGCTGGACGGACGATGAAGTCGCGCGGCTTGAAGAGAAGGGCTTCTCCCGCTTTTCGCTTGGTCAGCGCATACTTCGAACCGACACTGCCGCAATCGCGCTTCTGGCCGTGCTTGACTGCGCAGGAAAGAATATGCTATACTTTGAGCCGTCATGAACAAAAAGGCTTTTGCAGACAAGTGCTGGTGGTGGCGCTGCGGATTCGGTTTCGCAGTGCGCGAATTGGCATAGTCAGAAAAGCCATATTCACCAAAGTGCATGCGGGCCGAATCCGGGTGGATTTGGCCCGCGCTGTTTTTTCGATCCAACGCAAACCCCAACGAAAGGAAGAAACATGTTCAAGATGCTGACAGAAGACGAGTTCAAGCGTCGCGCCGCGAGTGCGGGACGGGTGGCGGTCTTCAAGGAGTTCCTCGCCGACCGCGAAACTCCTGTCGCCGCGCTTTCCCGGCTTGGCGACGAAGAGGAGGCGTTCCTTCTCGAAAGCGTGTCCGGCGGCGAATCGCGCGGACGCTACTCGTATCTCGGCATTGAGCCATACGCCAAGGTCGAGGGCGACGGCGCGCTTGACGAACTGCGGCGGCTGTTTGCCGGATACCGCTACGAACCCGCGAAGGAACTGCCGTCGCTGCAGGGCGGCGCGGTAGGGTATGTGGCGTATGACGCGGTAAAGACGTTCGAGCCGCGAGTGGGGCTTGCGTCCGAGCCGGGCACCCCGTCGATGGCGTTCATGCTTTGCGACACGATGCTGATTTTCGACAATGTGCGCGATACGGTGACAATCGTCGTCATCGCGGATTCCTCGCGGGACGGCGCATACGCCGAAGCGATGGCGAGAATCGACGGCGTGTACGACCGGCTGCTGAGCGCGGAGTCGATTGCGAGGCTTGCCGCGCAGCGCCGCCGCGCGGAAAAGGGCGCCGCCGCCGCGCGGGGGTTCGAATGCGAGATGACGCGCGGCGAGTTTCGCGAGATGGTCGCGAAGTGCAAGGAAGCGATACGCGCGGGCGAGGTGATACAGATCGTGCCGTCGCAGAAGTTCGTCGCGGAGACCTCGCTTTCGGCGCTGTCGCTCTATCGGGCGCTGAGAACGGTAAATCCGTCGCCCTACAATTTCCTGATGCGCATAGGCGGCAAGACGCTGATCGGCTCTTCGCCGGAGGAACTGGTGAAACTCTCCGGGCGCGTTGCAAGCACCGCCCCGATCGCAGGCACCCGTCCGCGCGGCGACACTCCGGCGCGGGACGCCGGGCTGGAGCGCGAGCTCAAGGCGGACGAAAAAGAGATGGCCGAGCATGTGATGCTGGTCGATCTGGGCCGCAACGACCTTGGTCGCGTGTGCGAAACCGGAAGCGTAAAAGTCGATTCATACGCCAAGGTCGAGCGCTATTCGCACGTGATGCACCTCGTAAGCCGCGTAAGCGGAACCTTGGCGGAAGGGCTGGATGCGTTCGATCTGCTGAAGGCGACGTTCCCGGCCGGAACGCTGACCGGCGCGCCGAAAGTGCGCGCGATGGAGCTTATAGCGGAGCTTGAGAAATCCCCGCGCGGAGTCTACGGCGGCGCGGCCGGATATTTCAGCCTTACCGGCGACATGGATTTCGCCATCGTGATACGCACGATGACGCTTGAGAACGGAAGGCTCGTGATGCGGTCGGGCGCGGGAATAGTCGCCGACTCCGATCCGGACAGAGAGTACGACGAAACCGTAAACAAGGCGAAGGCCGTATTCGAGGCCGCAAAACTCGCGGAGGAACTGTAATGATACTGATGATCGACAACTACGACTCGTTCACCTACAATCTGGTGCAGATGCTTCGCGCGCAGGGCGCGGAGATCAAGGTGGCGCGCAACGACGAGATCGATGTCGCCGGAATAAAGGCGATGAATCCCGAAGCAATCATTCTTTCACCGGGGCCGGGAAACCCCGACTCCGCCGGCGTGACCCTCGCGGCGATACGCGAGTTCGCCGGGCGCGTGCCCATGCTCGGCGTTTGCCTTGGGCATCAGGCGATAGCGCAGGCCTTCGGCGGCAGAATCGTGGGCGCAAAGCGGCTAATGCACGGCAAGACCAGCCGCATACGACATGACGGCAAAGGCGTGTTCGCCGGGCTTGACCAGGGCTTTGTCGCCATGCGCTACCATTCGCTCGCCGTGGACCGCGACTCGCTGCCGGACTGCCTGCAGGTCACGGCCGAGAGCGAGGACGGCGAGATAATGGGTCTTCGACACAAGGAGTTCGCAATAGAGAGCGTACAGTACCACCCCGAATCGGTAGGTACGCCGCAGGGTGCGCGGCAAATCGCCAACTTCGTCGAGTTCGCCACGGGCCGCAAAACCCGCCAGTCGGCGCCGCAATCGGTGAGAAGGGCGGTACTCATCCGTGCGCTCGACGGCGCGACTCCGAGCGAAGAGGAGGCGGAAGGTTTCTTCGCTGCGGTGATGTCCGGCGAAGTCGCCGAAAGCGAACTCGCGGCGTTCTTGACCGCGATCGCCAGAAATCCGGTGACGGCGGGCGAGCTTGCTGGCGCGGCGCGCGCGATGGGCGACGCAGGCGTCAAAATAGACATAGGCGGTGTCGATGCCGTCGATATAGTAGGCACCGGCGGCGACGGGGCGGGAACGTTCAACGTATCCACCACAGCCGCGTTCATCGCGGCTGGCGCGGGAGTTCCCATCGCAAAGCACGGCAATGTGGCATCGACCTCGGCGTGCGGTTCCGCAGATGTCCTCGCCGCTCTCGGCTACAACCTGGCGGCGGACGCGAAGACGGTCGAGCGGTGCATACGCAGCATAGGAATAGGATTCCTCTTCGCGAAGGAGCTTCATCCGGCGATGAGATTCGCCGCGCCAGTCAGGCGCACGCTCGGTTTCAGGACGGTTTTCAACCTGCTGGGGCCGCTCACAAACCCAGCGGGAGCGAAACGGCATGTGATAGGAGTTCCGCAGGAAAAACTTGCGCCCGTGTTCGCCGAGACGCTGCGTCGTCTTGGCTCCACGAGGGCGATGATCGTCGCAGGCGAGGGCAGTCTCGACGAGATAAGCCCCTTCGGCTTCACCTTCGTATCGTCGCTTGAGGATGGTGTCGTCCGAAACTCGCTGCTTGACGCGGCGAACATTCTTGGCGAGCGATACGCAGTGTCGGCCATAGCCGGCGGTGATGCGGCCTTGAACGCAAAGCTTCTTCTGTCGGTTCTGCGCGGCGAGGAACGGGGCGCATACCGCGCGGCGGCGGTGGAAAACGCGGCGGCGGCGATACTTGTCGGCGGCAAAGCGCCCGGCTACGCCGACGCGATTGCGCTCGCGGCGGAGTCGATAGATTCCGGCAGGGCGCTTGCGAAGCTCACGGCGCTTGTGGAGGCGGCGAAATGAAAGACATTCTCGAAGAGCTTTCCGAATCAAGGCGGGCCGACGCCGCAGTGCGCGAGAAGGCCATTCCGTTCGACGAGATGGTGCGACGCGCCGGGCACGCGCCGGCGCCGCGCGATTTCGCGTCTGCGCTGAAGCGCGACGACGGCGGTATTCACGTCATCGCCGAACTGAAGCGAGCGAGCCCCAGCGAAGGGATGATACGCGAAGACTTCCGTCCGGCGGAGCTTGCAGGCGAGCTGGAGGCTGCCGGTGCGACGGCGCTTTCGGTGCTTTGCGAGCCGCACCGCTTTCTGGGCGGCGAGCAGTATCTCTGCGCAGCGCGCGGGGCGAGCGGACTGCCGATTCTCTACAAGGACTTCATCACCACCCGTTACCAGATCGCCGCCGCGCGAGCGGCCGGGGCAGATGCGGTTTTGCTGATCGCAGCCGTGCTCGACGACGGTGCGCTGGCCGACCTCATGGCTTTCGCCCGGTCGCTTTCGCTTGCGGCGCTTGTCGAAACGCACGATGCGCGCGAAATCGCGCGCGCCGTACGGCTTGGCGCCGAGGTGATAGGAGTGAACTGCCGAAACCTGAGGGATTTCTCCACCGACGTGACGCTGCTTGAGCGGCTTGTCGGCGAAATCCCGTCCGGGTGCGTGCGCGTTGCGGAAAGCGGAATGCACTCCGCCGAGGCGATACTCCGCGCAAAGAACGCAGGCGCCGACGCGTTCCTGGTCGGAACGGCCCTCATGCGCGCCGCTTCGCCCGGCGCAAAACTGGGTGAACTCATTTTGCGGAAATAGACTAACAACCATCAACAAACAACCATCAAACATCTACATGCCATGAATACACACTACGGAAGATTTGGCGGACAATATGTGGCGGAAACGCTAATGGCTCCGCTCAAGGAACTGGAGGCCGCGTACGAGTCGGCCAGGAACGACTCCGCTTTCAGGCGGGAGTTCGAAGAGATTTTGCGCGACTATGTCGGGCGGGAGTCTCCGATTACATACGCGCGCAGACTGAGCGAGCATCTCGGCGGCGCAAAGATACTCCTGAAGCGCGAAGACCTCAACCACACCGGTGCGCACAAAGTGAACAACACGATCGGTCAGGCTCTGCTGGCGCGGCGCATGGGCAAGCGGCGGCTCATCGCGGAGACAGGCGCAGGGATGCATGGCGTCGCCACGGCAACGGTCGCCGCGCTTTTTGGCATGCCGTGCGAGGTGTATATGGGCGCGATCGATGTCGAGAGGCAGTCGCCGAACGTCGAGCGCATGAGGATGCTGGGCGCGAAAGTGCACGCCGTAACCGAGGGCAGCGCGACGCTGAAAGATGCCATGAACGAGGCTCTCAGGGACTGGGTGGCGAACTGCGACGATACCTTCTATGTGATAGGAACAGTGGCGGGACCTGCGCCATATCCGCAGATGGTGCGCGATTTCCAAAGCGTAATTGGCGTCGAGGCGCGGCGACAGTGCCTTGAAAAGTACGGCAGACTGCCCGACGAGGCTATAGCGTGCGTCGGCGGCGGATCGAATGCCATGGGGCTTTTCGCAGGGTTTATCGACGATCCGGCGGTGAAACTAGTCGGTGTCGAGGCGGGCGGAAAGGGTCTTGCGAGCGGCGAGCACGCGGCTTCGATCAACGGCGGGCGAATCGGGGTTCTGCACGGCGCCAAGACGATGCTGCTTCAAACGGGCGACGGAAACATAATCGACACCTATTCCGTCTCGGCGGGGCTGGATTATCCTGGTGTAGGCCCAGAACACTGTTATCTTCACGACACTGGAAGAGCGGAATATTCAGTGATAAACGACGACGAGGCAATTGCCGCGTTCGACGCGCTGTGCCGTTTCGAGGGGATCATTCCGGCGCTCGAGTCGAGCCACGCCCTCGCGGAAGCCATAAAGCGCGCGCCGACGCTTCCAAAGGATGCGCTTCTGCTCGTGAACCTCTCGGGACGCGGCGACAAGGACATGGAAAACGTGAGGCGGTACAAGGAAAGCAAATCGCAATCGCTCTGAACGGCAAAGAAAGGAACCATGACATGAACCACAGGATTACAGACGCATTCGCAAAGGCCAAAGCCGCGAAAAGAGGCGCGTTTGTCGCCTATCTTACAATCGGCTACCCGACTCTCGCCAAAAGCGAAGAGGCGGCTGATGCACTTATAGAGGGCGGTGCCGACATATTGGAGCTTGGCGTTCCGTTTTCGGACCCGTTTGCAGACGGCGGCGTGATAAGATCGGCTGCATACGAGGCGCTGCGCCAGGGTGTTACGCTGGACGATGTTGTCGCTCTTGCGAAGCGGTTGCGCGCGAAACATCCTGAAACGGGCCTCGTGCTCTTTACATACTACAACCTCATATTCTCAAAGGGCCTTGAGGCTTTCGCCGACGCTGCGGCGCAATCGGGAATTGATGCGGTGCTGGCCGTTGATCTTCCTCTGGAGGAGCGCGAAGAACTGCTTGGCGTGCTGCGGCCAAGGGGCGTAGGATATGTTCCGCTTATTGCCCCGAACACTCCGCTCGAGCGCGTCGCCGAAAGTGCAAAAGGCCTTGAAAACACGTTTTTGTACATCATAACGGTAAAAGGAACGACTGGCGCACGCGCGGAACTGCCGCCCGATCTGCTCGACAGGCTGGATGCGATACGGGCCATCTCGCATCTGCCGATAGCCGCAGGGTTCGGAATCTCGACGAAGGCCCAGGCCGAGGCCGTCAGCGCCCATGCAGACGGTTTTGTCGTCGGGTCGGCGCTTGTGAAGCGGCTGGGCGAGGAAGGCGAAATCAAAGGCGAACTTCTGCCATGATGCCGAAACTCAAAATATGCGGCGTAAACGACGCCGTGTTCGCTGCAGAGGCGGCCCGGCGCGGCGTCGATTACATAGGCCTGATATTCGTCGCCAAGTCGCCGCGATGCGTGGCACTGGGCGACGCAAAGGCGATTCGCGCGGCGGCTGTTCGCGCGGTCGCCGGCGGGAAGAGACCGCGATTCGCAGGGGTGTTTACGGATGCATCGCGGCATGAAATCGCACGGATCGCCGACGAGGTTCCTCTTGATGTCGTGCAACTGCACGGTGCGTATGGCGATGGTGATGTTGAAGCGCTGAAAGCGCACGGATTGGAGGTTTGGAGGCTGCATCCGCATGAAGGGAATGTGGCTGACGCCGTTCTGGTCGATGGATGCGACGGTGGGCGTAGTGGCGGCACAGGGCGTTTGGCCGACTGGCCCCTTGTCGGAGAATTGAAGCGACGTGGCTTCCGGGTCGTTCTTGCAGGCGGGCTTTCGTCCGGCAACCTGGCGATTGCGGCAAAGACTGGTGCCGATGTTCTTGATGTGAACAGCTCGCTTGAGACGTCTCCAGGCGTGAAAAGCGTGCATCTTTTGGACGAATTGCTGCACATCGCACGCGCCATCGCGACGTCCGTTGCGGATTTTTGATAAACTATCTGCATCCCGTTCGTCTGCTGGACGCGCGCAGGTGGAGGATTTGCCATGAAAATTGTCTTTATGAGTGACATTCACGGGGTGCCATCGGCACTTCAGGCGGCGCTGGCTTCGGCTGATGCGCTTGGATATGACAGACTTGTGCTGCTTGGCGACCTTTTGTATCATGGCCCGCGTAACGGAGTGCCGAACTTCTACGACCCTGTGGAGGTCGCGGCGATACTGAACGAGCGCAAAGACCGTATTGTTGCGGTGCGGGGAAACTGCGATGCGGAAGTCGATCAAATGATGTTCGAGTTTCCGATGATGGCCGATTATGCCGTGCTGGATGCAGGAGCGGAAAAGTTTTTCCTCACACACGGGCACCTTTGGAACGAATGGCAGCTGCCTCCGCTTGGAATGGGAACAGTTTTGGTGCATGGCCATACGCATGTACCGGAGCTGAAGAAGCTAGATTGCGGCATTTCGATATTCAATCCCGGGTCGGTTTCCCTGCCGAAAGGCGGATCATCGCGCTCATTTGGCTATTTTGACGGCTCAACGCTCAAGCATTACACAATATAGCCGGTATATGGCCGTCAAATGCCGTTTGACCCGCCTCATCACCGAAAGACCGCAGTTGATCGCATTTAACATTCCCTCTGCCCTGACGGCGGGGATTTTGGTGTAATTCAACATGCTTTGGTGAGGCATCCCGCCGAGCCGTTTTGCCCGTGGCAAACGGCACAGCGTTCGGAAAAGCAGGAGAAACAATTTATCCGAGTAGCAAGTAGGACAACGAAACACAATGACTTCGTGGAGGAAAGAGGAGATCGAAATCGCGGACGGTACGAAGGTGCTGGCCCAGATAGATGCCGGTCATTGTCTCCGCGAGTCGTTCGACTGACATTCCGGCTTTCTATTCCGATTGGTTTATGGAACGATTGAATGCCGGGTATGTGAAGTGGTTCAATCCGTTCAACGGCGTGCCGCTTTATGTGGGTTTCAAGAAGATGCGGTGTATCGTGTTCTGGTCGAAGAACCCAAGGCCGATGCTCGCGCTCGCGGCGCTCGCCATGGCGCTTGTGGCGTTCGGCGTCGCGCGGCTCATAGTGAAAAAGACGGTGAACAGGCTGCTGGCCCAGCCGGCGGACGCCATATTCGGCGCTTTGACGGCTGCGGTCGCCGCGTTCGGCGTTTCCGTTGCGGTGCTCTATCTCGTCAATCAGGTCGGCGGCGAGGAACTCCAGGTTGAATCTGCAATATTGCGGGATGTCCTCTCCTGCATCGCGTGACCCTGCCCTGCAGTCGCGCCTTTCGGAAAATTGGCGGAACCTGCCCCAGGGTGATTCAGCTGCGGTTTTGGACTTTGCTGCGGTTGTCTCTGCGATATTCACTCATCGACATACCGTAGCGTTTTTTGAAAAGGCCCTTGGCGTTGCTGATGGTTTTGAAGCCGCAGGAGGCGATGATTCTCACTATCGGAATATCTGTCAGCTGCAGAAGGCGCTTCATTTCGTCGAACCTGCCGTCCAGAATCGTTTCAAGAATCGATTTCCCCGTCGCCTGCCGGTAACGGAGATCCGCCAGCCGTCTGGACACGCCGAGATATGCGGCGACGTCGGCTGCGGAGATACCCTTTGTCGCGTTCTGCCGGATGAACGACTCGGCGCGATTGACGAGTTGCGCCACCGGCGATATAGGTTTGGTCGACTGACGCTCTATGATCTTGTGGCTTGAAGGGCTCATGATCTGCATCGGACACTTCGCCTTCGAGGGGGACTGCATCAGCTTCTTAAGTGCCTTTGCCGCAAGTTCGCCGATCTTGGCATGGTTTGGCGTAATGCTGGTTATCATCGGCTTTGAGGTTTCGCAGTACACCCTATCGTTGTCGACGCCTATAACGGCCAGTGAGTCGGGAATCTTGATGTCTGCCATTTCGGCTGCCTCGACTATCCGCGTTGCCCAGATGTCGTGCGGCGCCATTACGGCGGCGGGCTTTGGAAGGGATTTCAGCCATTCCGCCAGGACGACGATGTCTTCCAGGGAACCGCGTTCAATGCCGGCTGCGGTTCGGTAGATGCGCACGTCGTCCGCCTTCTCCCTGAAGAAGGCGCGGAATCCCTTTTCGCGAAAGGTGTATGTGTAGTTGGCGTCCGTCTTGTTTTTGCTGACGAAGCCGTACGAGCGGAATCGTCCCAGCGAAAACAGGTATTCGGCGGCGGAGCGGCCTATTTCGGTGTCGTTTATGTTGATGAACGCCACGGCG
>CACYQU010000049.1 GCA_902776615.1 uncultured bacterium | reverse complement strand
CAGCCAAAGCGGTCGTTACTACAGCATACGCGAAGACTTGAGCGCATTCATCAAACAGACAGCAGCGAAGGATGAGAAATTAAAGGACGTTCTTAGAAATGTTGTCAAGGCCTATGAAGCCGAAATGAACCGTCTACAGGAGTGCATGACATCGCTTATGCTTGACAATCCAGAGGCGAAGGAGTACAACAAAACGAGAAGTAAAGTAGCAGAGGCCGTTTTCAAAGCCTCAATCAGCAACATGTATGATGTTGTTGAAAAGAAAGAGTTGTTCCCGCTCTTCAATTGAATCACGCCACAAAGAAAGGTACGGAAATCATGAGGGAACGGTTTCGGGGGCTGACCTCGGTTGCTTTTCGAATATATCTCACGCAAAGTCCGCCAAGTTCGCAATGTCATCCTATAATTATTACTTCGCGTACTTCGCGAACTTGGCGTGAGATAAACGGCTTCGGGGGCTGTCCCCGGTTGCTTCAAGTAGGCACTAGAATTGTTGAAGTGCGTGGCTGTTGCTGCGGATCGATCTACTGAAAGAAAGGGAATAAAACAATGCGTAAAAAAGGACTTGATTTGTTAATTGAACTCCATAATGCATGGCTAAAAAACGGCTCAGGCAAAAAATTAGATTGTAGTTGTTTGGAAATGTCGAAAACTGATTTAAGGGGCAAAAACTTACGCTTCGCTGTTTTCTACCAAACGAATTTGCACGGCGCGGATTTATGCTGCGCGAAAATGGGCGAGGCGGTTTTGCGCTATGCAGACCTGCGCCACACTGATATGCGCCTGACAGACCTGCATAATGCTGACTTACGCCACGCGGATTTACGCTCTGCGGACTTGCGCGGCGCTATATTGCGTGGTGCAGACTTGCGCGAGGCAAATTTGTCGGTTGCAAGTTTATTCAATGCCGATTTAAACGGCGCGAATTTATGCGGCGCGAATTTGTACGGTGCTAGCTTGGCAGGCGCAAACTTATACGGCGCGAACTTGCGCGATGCAAACTTGGTTGGCGCGAATATTGATTACGCTGTATGGCCGCTTAGTTGCAAGTCACTCAAAGCCAAAATAGATAAACGAATTGCGGCCCAACTGCTTTATCACACACTAAGAGCTATGAAGTCCTGTGAAGATGTACGAGAAGTTGCGGCGGTGCTTGCTTCGGAGCCATGCTTGGAGCTTGCAAACAAGTTCCACTTAGCTGGCGAGTGCGGCATTATTGAGCGTGTGAAGAAAGAGCGAAAATCGAGGGACAGGCCCTAGTTGGCGAAGTACGGCTGGGTCCAGGCGCAGCGAAGGCCTTTCGGGTGCAAGTGCGCAGTAGAAACGGTAGGACCCTTCTCCTCGACCCGCGCGCGAACGTAGAGGTCGTCCGCCGAAAGCGTGTAGCCGACGCGCGCCGACTCGCCGGCGGGAATCTCTACCGTCTTCGCGACAAAACCTATCTTGTCGTCGTAGATCGATATCTCGCGCTGATAGCGCATGACATCCTTGTGCTTCGCCGGGCGAACCGTCACCTTGCCGACGGGCTGTTCGCTGAAATCGCGCTTTGAGACGATGAATCTCACCGTTCGCGGCGCACCGCCTGCACCAACGGCGACTTCCAGCCTTCCGGCCGATGCGTCAAAGGCGACATCCTCAACCTCCAGTCCTTCGCACGTCACAAAGTCGCCGCGATCCATCGCCTCTATAAGCGAGGCTGCGTCAAGCGACTCGGCGCGGACAAGCGACCATGCATTCCCCGGAATGCACATGTCGGCCTTTTCGCCGCGATAGTTGTGGGTGTCATCCGTACCGATGCCATAGACAAGCGGCTGGCCGCGCCGTGCGCGAAAGGCGTTCACCACGTCCCAAAAGCGGTCTGTGTCGAGCCCGTCGGCAGGCAGTCCGTCGGCGGACGCGAACGGCGAGCCGCCGTTGCACAGCTCGAAGAACCGGACCTCCGGCGTATCGACAAGAACTTCAGGGCCTACATCATACCATGTCCAAATGGGATGGTTGAGAATAAACAGCGGACGGCGCGCATGCTTCTTCGCAAGCGCAGCCGTCTCGCGCGCGTGCTCGGCGAGGAATTCTGCGAGAGGTTTGTCCTTCTGCCTGCGGACGAACCCCGGCGCGGCGATGGACGGCAGAAGTTCCGGAACGTTCACATAGTTCATGTGAAGCTGATGGTAGCGTCCGTCGGCATATTCCACCGAGCGTGTTGCCTCGACATCCGGCACAAGCAGAAATTCGCCCGGCGCGTCGAAGCGCGCGGCCAGCTCCGCAAAGGTCGAGAGCCGCGCCTCGGTTCGGCCGTCCGCCGCCACGCGCGTCACGGCGTCCGGAAAAGCCTTTATGTAGTCGTCGAAGTAGCGGCGCTTCGCGTTGTAGCAGTAGCGGTGCGGCAGGTTCTTCGCCCATTCGGGCATTACGTCCTTCTCGTCGTCGCCGATTATGCCGACCCAGCGGTCGGGGTCGTCCTGGAAAAGGTTGTGGTCGCTCAATCCGAGGAAGTTGTAGCCGCGGCTCTTGTACCACACGATCGCCTCTTCGGGGAACGCTTTGCCGTCCGACCAGAAAGTGTGCGTGTGCAGATTGCCCTTGTACCAGCGACGGCCTGCGCCGCCGCCGATGCGCGGCAGCGCGCCGAAACCCCTTGCAGCGGCAAACGCCGCAGCTGCGCCGATAAAACCGCGCCGTGTCAAGCCAGCCGACATTCCATCAACCCCTTTGCTGATTTACCGCAAGAGACGCCCATCGCCTCTGCTGAACATTGTGTAGTGTATCATAAGCATGGCAGCCTATCAATTGCATTGTTTACTCACCTTATTTACACGATTCGCTCACACGGACGGAATATGATACAATATATACCGCAATGAAACACCGACAGGTAATGCTGATGATAAACCCGCCGATTCCGCTGCGCTTCGACGGAATCGTGCGCTACGCCCGCGAGCACGACTGGCACCTGACGCTTGCGAACAGACTTGTGCGCGCGCCTCGCGGATGGAACGGCGACGGCGCGCTCGTAACCCTGCGCGGCGACGCCGAGACCACACGCTTCGTCGAAGGTCTCGTAAAAGCGCAGATTCCCGTAGTGGACCTCACCTCGTACATGCCTGAAGTAAACGTGCCGCGCGTCATCCCCGACTACATGTCGGCAGGACGCCTCGCAGGCGAGCACTTCGCCGAGGCCGGACTTAAGCGCGTAGCATGGTTCTCGACAATCTGGACGAATGTCCACAGCCTTTTCTTCAGCGGTCTTTCCGAGCGCTGGCCGAAGACGCCAAAAATCGTTCTCTCGTCCCTTGTGCCGAAGACCAAGCTGGACGATGTGGACCGCTTCGCAAACGTCATGTCGCCTCGTCTTCTCGCGCTCGCCAAGCCAGTCGGAATCCTTACCTACAACGACGAGGAGGCCGCGCGCATCCTTGCGCTATGCATGGAACTGGGCATAAAGGTTCCGGACGAGATCGCGATTCTCGGGATAGGGAACGACACCTTCCTCTGCGAAAACCAGCCCGTCCCGCTTTCGAGCGTGATGGACGATCTGGAGCGCAACGGCTACGAGGCGGCATCTCTCCTGGAGCGTCTGATGGATGGCGCCAAGCCGCCGAAAAGGCCTGTTCTCGTGCCATGCCAGGGATTGGCGACGCGACGCTCGACGGACATCCTCGCCGTCGACAGCCCTGTTCTGCGCAAGGCGCTGGAATACCTGAAATCCAGAATCGCAAATCCGCCGAGCGCCGTGCAGCTTGCCGAGGTCGCCGGCGTATCGCGCGCGACGCTCGACAGGCTTTTCGCGTCGAATCTCGGCAGGTCGATGCACGACGAGCTTACGCGAATGAGAATGGCGCGCGCCAAGGAAATGCTTTCCGGCAAAGATGCGACAATCGGCGAGACGGCGAAAGCGTGCGGATTCTGCAATGCGGGACACTTCGTAAACGTTTTCAGGCAGTCTGTCGGCACAACGCCCGGCAAGTGGCGGGAAGAGCAATTCGGCATCGCCTGATTCAGCACGAAACACTGCAGGAAAGCCGCGATATCTCCTTGGCGAAATCCTTGTCGCGCGTTTTGACGACGATCTTCGACACATCGCCTCTGAACCGCGCCATGCGCACAAAGTCGCATATGAACCTGTCCGCCCGGTGAAGGCCCGTGCCGCCTGTGTAGGACACTCTCACCCGCCCGTCGACGCGCACGTTCTCCCGCGGCCCGTCGAGCACGATCCACACGAGGTCTTGCGGCCGCTCGTCAAGATGCAGTCTGGCCATGGCCACCAAGTCGGCCGGAGTCTTGGCCTCTCGCCTGGAGCCGAGCACATAGTTCCAGCCGTCAACTATCACGAGCTTGCCGTCCTGCGACAGGCCCCGCAGATCTTCGGCCGCGAGAATCGCAAGGTCGAGATGGTGCGAGAGCTCCTCGTTCTCGGCGCGCAACGCGGTGTTCTCGGCGCGAAGCCGGGCGATTTCACTCTTCAACTCGCGCACATGCACCATGCGCGAGTCCATCATGATCTGCTGGGACCCCATCCGCGCTACGAAATGGAGGCGTGGTAGCTCTGCAGGCTGCGCACATCGCCCTGTCCGCTCATCGCGGCGGCGATACCTTCGGCAGCGGCATACGCCGCGGCGATTGTGGTCAGGTACGGTACCTTGTACTTGATGCACGCCTTGCGGATGCGGCCGAGGTGCTCGATGGAATTCGCCTTGACCGACGGCGTGTTGATCACTACGGAGACCTCGCGGTTCTTGATGACATCAAGACAGTCGGGCCTGCCTTCGCCGATTTTCGCGACGGCATACGCCGGTATGTCGAGATCTCTAAGCCATGCGGCGGTACCCTCGGTCGCGAGAATAGTGAAGCCGAGATCAACGAGCTTTTTGACGGCAGCCTCGATATCGGCGGACTTCTCGGTGAGCGACACCAGAACCTTGCCAGGCTTCGTCGGCAGCGGGGCGCCGGCGGCCTCCTGCGACTTGAAGTACGCAAGGCCGAAATTGTCCGCAAGCCCCAGCACCTCGCCCGTCGAACGCATCTCGGGCCCAAGCACCGGATCAACCTCGGGGAACTTGTCGAACGGCAGCACCGCCTCCTTCACGCCATAGTACGGCACGACGTGCCTCTTGTCGAGCCCCATCGACTTCACCGTGTCGCCCAGCATGAGATGGGTCGCGATTCCGGCCATCTGCACGCCGGCCACCTTGGAGACGAGCGGCACAGTGCGGCTTGCGCGCGGATTCGCCTCGATGACATATACCTTGTCATCCTCGATCGCGAACTGCATGTTCATCAGCCCGACCACCTTCAGCTCGGCGGCAATGCGGCGCGTGTAGTCGAGAATCGTCTCTTTGTTCTTCTCGCTGATCGAAATCGGCGGCAGCACGCAGGCCGAGTCGCCCGAATGTATGCCCGCGAGCTCGACGTGCTGCATGATCGCAGGTATGAAGATGTCCTTTCCGTCGGATAGCGCGTCCGCCTCGCATTCCAACGCATGGTGCAGGAAGCGGTCGAGGTACAGCGGACGGTCCGGAGTGACGCCAACGGCCTTGGCGACATACTCGCGCAGGGCCGATTCGTCGTAGATGACCTCCATGCCGCGCCCGCCGAGAACGAACGACGGACGGATGATTATCGGATAGCCCAGCTTTTCGACGCACTTGAGCGCGCCGTCGATGTCGCTCGCCATCATCGATTCGGGCATGGGTATGCCGAGCCGGTCCATGATGGAGTGGAAGAGGTCGCGATCTTCGGCGTCGTCGATGGAATCGACCGATGTTCCGAGAATTCTGCAACCCGCCTCCTGAAGACCGCGCGCGATGTTGAGCGGCGTCTGACCGCCGAACTGAACGATGATGCCCATCGGTTTTTCGGCCTCGTATATCTGGAGAACGTCCTCGACGGTCACGGGCTCGAAGTAGAGCTTGTCCGACGTGTCGTAGTCGGTCGAAACGGTTTCGGGGTTGCAGTTGACGATAATCGTCTCGTAGCCCATCTTGCGCATCGCCATCGCAGCGTGGCAGCAGCAGTAGTCGAACTCTATTCCCTGGCCGATGCGGTTCGGGCCGCCGCCGAGAATCATCACCTTCTTCGGGTTGGCCGACACCTTCGCCTCGCCGAACGCGGCGTGGCCCGACTTCGGGTCGTTGTAGGTCGAGTAGTAGTAAGCCTGGTTCTCGACGCCGGAGACCGGAACCGCAAACCAGCGCTCTTTGCAGCCGAGCGCACTGCGCTGCGCACGGATGTCTTTTTCGGGCACGCCGAGAAGCTGGGCGATGTATTTGTCGCTGAAGCCGTCTTTCTTCGCCTTGACGAGCAGGCCGTCGGGGAGTCCCGTTCCCTGTTCCCCGTTCCCCGTTCCCCTGTACTTGAGAATCTCCTCTTCCTCCTCCACGAGTTCGCGCATCTGGTCCACGAAGTAGCCCTTCACGCCAGTGCGCTCGAATATCTGCTCGTTCGTCGCGCCCTTCCGCAGGGCCTCGTACATCTGGAAGTGCCGCTCGGAGTTCGGCACCGACAGAAGACGCAGAAGCCCGTCGAGAGAAAGTTCGTTGAAGTTCTTCGCGAAGCCGAGCCCCGCCCTGCCGCGCTCAAGCGCGCGTATGGCCTTCTGGAATGCCTCCTTGTAGGTTTTGCCGATGGACATCACCTCGCCGACGGCCTTCATCTGCGTGCCGAGCTTGTCCTCCACCGCGCGGAACTTCTCGAAAGCCCAGCGCGCGAACTTGAGAACCACGTAGTCGCCGTCGGGCGAGTACTTCTCGAGCGTTCCGTCACGCCAGTAGGGAATCTCGTCCATGGTCATGCCGGCCGCGAGCTTGGCCGAAACGAGCGCGATCGGGAAACCCGTCGCCTTCGACGCGAGCGCCGACGAGCGCGACGTTCTCGGGTTGATTTCGATGATGACGACGCGCCCCGTCTTCGGGTCGTGGGCGAACTGCACGTTCGTGCCGCCGATCACGCCGATGGCCTCGACGATCTTGAAGGCGTCGCGCTTGAGCCGCTCTTCGAGATCCTTGGATATCGTGAGGAAAGGCGCCGCACAGAAGCTGTCGCCCGTATGGACGCCGACCGCGTCGATGTTCTCGATGAAGCAGACGGCTATCATCTGGTTCTTGGCGTCGCGAACAACTTCGACCTCGAGCTCCTCCCAGTTGAGGATTGATTCCTCGATGAGGCACTGGTGCGTAAGCGACGCATCAAGCCCGCGCGCGCAGATCGTGCGCAGCTCCTCGTCGTTGTAGCAGAAGCCGCCACCTGCGCCACCCATCGTGTACGCCGGACGCACCACCACCGGATAGCCGATCGTGTCGTGCACGAGGTTGAGCGCAGCGTCCACCGAATGGACGATTCCCGATTTCGGAGTTTCGATGCCTAGCTTCTGCATCGTCTCCTTGAATATCTCGCGATCCTCGCCGCGCTCGATCGCGTCCAGATTCACGCCGATCACCTTGACGCCGTATTTGTCGAGGACCCCCTTCTTGGCGAGTTCCATCGAAAGATTGAGGCCCGTCTGCCCTCCCAGGTTCGGAAGTATGGCATCGGGCCTCTCTTTCGCGATTATCTGCTCAAGCCGCGCTTCGTTCAGCGGCTCGATGTAGGTGGCGTCGGCCATCACAGGATCCGTCATTATCGTCGCCGGATTGGAGTTCACGAGAACAACCTTGTATCCGCATGCGCGAAGCGCCTTGCAGGCCTGGGTGCCGGAGTAGTCGAACTCGCACGCCTGTCCGATGACTATAGGTCCCGATCCAATGATCAGAACCTTGTCCACATCTGGTCTTTTCATCTGCTGCCTTTCAGTGTGAGAAAATCATTCCTGCGACTTGGCCTTGGGCCAGAACTTGTCGCTCAGTTTCGAGGGTATGCCGACCTCCGAGCGTTCGAAGCAGTCGGCCAGAATCCTCCAGCCGAGGTCGAGCGCGTCTATGAGGTCGATGTTCACGGAGAGATCCATCATCTTCTCCTCGAACATCGCGCCGTACTTGAGAAGCTTCTTGTCCCAGTCGGACATCTTGAAGCCCATCGACTGCTTTTCGACGGTCTCCTTGTACTGCGCGTAGAGCTTGATCATGGCGTCCATGATCGTCCGGTGGTCTTCGCGCGTCTTGTTGATGTTGACTTTCTTGCCGTCAACCTCCACGAACTTGTCCACGCCCTTGTTGACCTGCTGCTTGAGTCGCGACAGCGAGCCGAACGGTTCGATTCGCCCGTTGCGCAGGTAGAACTGGCCTTCCGTTATGTAGCCCGTGTTGTCCGGCACGGGGTGGGTTACGTCGTCGCCCGGCATTGTCGTCACGGCGAGAATCGTTATCGAGCCTGCGCCGTCGAAGTCCACAGCCTTTTCGTAGCGCGCCGCAAGCTGCGAATAAAGGTCGCCCGGATAGCCGCGGTTGGAAGGTATCTGCTCCATTGTTATGGCGATCTCCTTCTTCGCGTCGGCGAAAGAGGTCATGTCGGTAAGGAGCACGAGAACGTCCTTGCCCTGAAGCGCGAACTTCTCGGCCACGGCGAGCGAGACGTCCGGAACGAGCACGCATTCCACCGTCGGGTCGGCCGCTGTGTGGACGAACATGACGGTCTTCGCGAGCGCGCCGGACTTGTCGAGCGTCGAGCGGAACTTCAGGTACTCGTCGTATTTGAGGCCCATTCCGCCGATCACGATCACGTCGGAGTCGGCCTGCAGCGCAATTCGCGCGAGGAGCTCGTTGTAAGGCTCGCCGGCCTTCGCGAAGATCGGCAGCTTCTGCGAGATCACGAGCGAGTTGAACAGGTCGATCATCGGGATGTTGGTCTTCACCATGCGGTTCGGCATGATGCGCTTCGCGGGGTTCACCGACGGCTGGCCGATCGGCGAGGGGTTGTCGGTTATCTCGGGGCCTCCGTCGCGCGGCACGCCCGAACCGGTGAACGCGCGCCCGAGCAGAGCGTCCGAGAAAGGCACCTTCATAGTCTCGCCGAGAAAGCGGACTTTCGCCGCCGTGTCCACGCCGCGCGCGCCTGCGAATATCTGAAGCGTCACGTTCGGCCCGTCGAGCTTGATCACCTGCGCGAGCGACGTGCCGGCGCGGGACTCTATCTCGGCGATCTCGTTGTACTTCACCCCCTCGGCGCGAAGAGTCGCAACCGATCCCGAAAGAGCGTCAATCTTGTGATATACCTTGTTGTTGAACATTGCTTTGCCTCGGTTTAGTGACGTAAATCATTGTCTGCCGCGCCTACCAGCGCCTTGCGGCGGCGGCCTCCTTCTCAAGCGCCTTGGCGACGTTGGCCGCGCACGCCTTGGACTTCTTCTTCGCGGCCTCGAGCTTCGGCGCAAGAAGCTTCTGCACAGGCGTCGCGGGAGACTGGCCGAGAATCGATTCCAGCATCTGCTCATTGGCGTCGGCGACCTCCGCCTTTATCTTGAGCTTCTCGGTCGCGCCGTATGTCGCCCGCCCGCAGGGACGCAGGCGCAGGGTCTCGTATTCGGCAAACACCTTTTCAAGCTGGCCCATGCACTTGTTGGCCACGGTCGTCGTCTCGCTCTCCTTGAGCCTCTCGGCCGCAGAGCACACCGACGCATACAGCGACCAAAGCTTGACGCATTTCTTCTCCAGAGCGTTGACGAACGCCCTCTTGTCGTTTTCGACGTTCTTCATCCCTTCGAGGAACATCGTGTTCACAGCCTCGGGGAGAGCCGGCACCGTATACCCTATCACGCCCGTGTCGAGCCAGTCGGGTTTGCTGCGCATCGCCTCGGCCACAAGATGGTAGTCGGCCAGCTTGCACTGCGACTTGATCGTTCCCACTCTCGAGGAGAGCAGCGTCTTGGCGGGCGCTGACGGCTTTTCGCGCAGCAGGCGCAGGACAAGGCGCAGATATGCGCCGTAAATCGCCTCGCGCTCGGCCTTCGACGCCTTTTCGTACTGACGCACCGCCGCATCAAGTGCGCTCATGTGGGCCTTTGCGGTGTTCATGTCCTCGCTCGTCATGAGAGCGTCCGTCTCGGTCTTCATCGTCGCGAGCGACCGGTACACCGCCTGCATGTCGAGCTTCTCCCCGTCAAGAGGCTCGAACGTCTTTCCCGGCGCGTCGGATGTCTCCTGCAGCGTGAAACCGCTCGCGCTTATGCCAAAGCACGAGCATTCGCGCCGGTCGAGGAACAGCGACGAAAGGCGCTTGTCCAGCGTGGAGGGGTCGATCGGCGCCTCCTCCGCCGGCTCGGCTTTCGCGACCGCGCTCTTCGCGCCCGGAGGCGTCTCTTCGGCATCGGCGAAAACCGGCGCGACCGCTGCCGCAAACGCCGCGAACACGGCGGACGCGGCGGAAATTCCTGCTCTGCTCATTGACGGTTCCTTCATTGCTTGTTTCAGGCTTTGGCGGACTCTATCTTCTTTTCGAGCGTCTCTTCGAGGGCCTTGAACTCGTCCGACCCGAACGGCTTGTCGTTCCAGTCGATGAACGTCTGCTGAAGATCCATGAAGAACTTGCGCATCTCGGGTTTTTCGGCAAACGCATATTCGCCGTCAAGCGTCTTCTCGACGATGTCGAACATCACCTTCTGGCGCTCGACCGGCGTCGTCGCGTCGGAATCGCTGAACGCGTTCTGCTGCAGATAGACGGCGTCGAGGAATTCCGCCTTGAGATAGGTCGTGAAGTCCGCAAGGCTCGTGCCCTCCTCGCCGACGACCTTCATCATCTGGCCGACTTCGCTGCCCTTGCGCAGAATGGCGCGCGCGCGTTCGACGCGATCCTGTTCGATTACGGAATTGTAGTGGCTCCAGCTGTCGAGCGGGTCGATCGCCGGATACCTGCGCGCGTCGGACCTCGCGCGGCTGAGGCCGTGGAAGCCGCCGACGACCTTCAGCGTCGCCTGCGTGACGGGCTCGTCGAAGTTGCCGCCCGCCGGCGATACGGTTCCGCCGATGGTGACAGAACCCGTCGAGCCGTTTTTCAGCTTGACGCGTCCCGCGCGCTCGTAGAACGCGGCTATGCGGCTTTCGAGATAGGCGGGAAACGCCTCCTCGCCCGGAATCTCCTCGAGACGGCCCGAAAGTTCGCGCATGGCCTGCGCCCAGCGCGAAGTGGAGTCTGCAAGCACGAGCACGTTGAGCCCCATCTGGCGGAAGTACTCCGCAAGCGTAACCGCCGTATACACGGAAGCCTCGCGCGACGCGACAGGCATGGACGACGTGTTGCAGATGATGATCGTGCGCTTCATGAGCGACTGGCCCGTCTTCGGGTCCACGATCTCGGGGAACTCCTTCAGGGTCTCGACGACCTCGCCCGCGCGTTCGCCGCATGCGGCCGATATCACGATATCGACCTTCGCGTAGCGCGCCGTAGTCTGCTGCAGAACGGTTTTGCCTGCGCCGAACGGACCGGGGATGCAGTACGTGCCGCCGACCGCCACGGGGAAAAACGTGTCGATCGTGCGGACCGTGGTCTCAAGCGTCTCGGTAGGCTCAAGCCGTTCGGTGAAGCACTTGATCGGAACCTTCACCGGCCAGCGCTGCATCATCTGCACCTTTACGTCCTTGCCGGAAGAATCCGAAAGCGTCGCGACATCCTCCGTGACGGTATAGTCGCCGGCGGGCGCGAGCGCCTTGACCGTGTAAACCCCGCGGAACGCGAAAGGAACCATTATCTTGTGGCCGGGCATCGTCTTCTCGTCGAAGATGCCCTCCGTGACCCATCCGAGGAAGTCGCCCGCAGTAACGCGGTCGCCGACCTTGGCCGTGGGGTGCCAGTCCCACTTCCTGTCGCGCGACAGGCCGGGAAGATACATGCCGCGCTGAAGGAAGAACTCGGCGTCCTTCGAAATCTTCGACGCCTCCTTCGCGAGGTCGGCAAGCGGGTTCTGCAGCCCGTCGTAGACCTGCGCAAGCATCCCGGGCCCAAGCTCCGCAGCGAGCAGCTCGCCGGAGAACTCCACCTTGTCGCCGACCATGAGGTCGGTGGTGTCGTCGAAAACCTGCATGTCGCAGCGCGTGCCGCGCACGCGGACGATTTCGGCCATGAGCCGCTTGTCTCCCAGCACGGCGTAGCCGACCTCGTTCTGGGCTACGGCGCCCTCGAAGGCGACGGTTATCATGTTCCCGTTTACGGCTGCGATCTTTCCTGTTGTTGTCATGAGAACTCCCCTAGAATGTAATCTTTGTTGCTGATACCAGGCCGTCGAAGGCGCTGTTTCCCGCATCCTTCGATATCTTCGAGCGCCTGATGGCTATGTCGAGGCGTATCGAGTAGGCGGCCAGCGCGCCCGGGCCGAGCGGATCGGACGGCTTTTGAAGCTCGCCTGCGGCGTCCCACCATACTCTGTCGAGCAGTTCGTCGCGCCTGGCGACATCCTTCTCGGCGAAACAGTCGAGAATGCGTTTGCGCCAATAGACCGAGCACCCCTTCGCCTCGCGGCGGTACTTCGCGCCGCCGCCCCGCGCCTCTGCAAGCGCGTTCCTGAGCTGCGTTTCGATGTCGCCCCAGGCGCGAAGCGCGCCATCGGCCGCATCGCCGGCGATCGCGTCGAACGCTTCGCGCGTCATCGGCGCAGGCGCACCGAAGGACATCGCCGGCAGCGAAGAAACAATGTAGTCAACCGTCATCTGCCGCACCGAGCCTGACTACTTTACGAGTTTCGCAAGATCCGGACGGAGCCGCTTGGCCAGCTCTTCCGCGATCACCTCGCCGGTGAAGGCGTGCTCTACGCGGCCGCCGTCGACCCTCACCGAAAAACCCGTTCCCAGCGAATCGTCGGTCACGACGGTAAGCTCGGGCTGCGCGGCGAGCTGCGCCTTGAGCGCGGGCGCCAGCTTCGCGGGAACCGCGACATCCGCCTTGCCCACCAGACCTTTTACCGCCTCAAGCGCGAGCGCCGCAACGTTCTTTTCATCGGCGAGAGCCTTGTCGACATCCTTCGCGAGAAGATTCGTGAGCATTGCAGTGACGGACGCCTCTATCTTCAGAATCGTATCGCGCGCCGCCTGCGAAACGGTTTCGGCCGCGCGCGAAGCGTAATCGGCGGCGGCTTTCTCGGCCGCGGCCTTTGCGCTCGCGGCCTCGGCGTTCGCGTTCTTCACTATCTCGGCCGCCTTTGCCTTCGCGTCGGCGAGAATAGCCTCTGCGGCGGCGTTCGCTTTTTCGACGCCGTCGCGGTTGATCTTCTCCAACAGACTCTGCAAGTCTTCTGACATGACTGTTCCTCCCAAAATACAAGTGTGAATTATACCGCTTTTTCGCCTGCGCCGTCAACCTCGCCGCGCTACTGCCGACACAGTTCGAGCGCCAGCATCGCAAACGACGTGCACAGCACAGGATCCGCCTCCCAGAAGCGGTTGTTGTCGTTCGCCCAACTGCCGTCCTCGCGCTGCAGCGACACGAGCTTTTCCGCCAGATCGGCCTTCCAGTATATCGTGCGTCCCTCCCCGGTGAAAAGTTCGTCAACGCCTGCGGCGGAAAGCGCCCTCGCTATGATGTCGTAATAGTAGTAAAGGCCTTGGGCTCCCATACCCGGATTCTCGTCGAGCGTCCAGTACCTCGTGCAGTACTCGAGCGCGTTTCGCACGCGCGGATCGGCCTTCGTAAGCCGCGCGCTGCACATCGACAGCACCGCCGCATAGCTCATCGAACCGTACGCCCTGAGGTTCACGCGCCCAGCCGCGTTCGTGGAGGTTCCCGCCTGAGGCGTGCGCGAATTGTAGGCGGCGCCGCCCCTGTCCGGCCCTTCCTTGCTCTGGAGCCCCTCGACAAACGAAAGCGCCTTCTCCCAATCGAGATCGACGCGCTTGCCGGCGGTGCGAAGCTCCTCAAGCGACGCCGTGCGGCTCATCGCGTCCATGGCATAGCTCGTGTTCGAAAGATCGGCGTAGCGGCGACGGGACACTTTCTCGTAGCCGAACCCGCCCGCCATGGTGTCGTCGCCCGTAAGCTGGGAGGACGCTATGAACTCGCGCGCCTTGAGCATGACATCCGTGGGGGCTTTGTGCGATTCGTAAAGAGCGCTCAGGCAGACGGACGTATTGTAGTTGCCGAGCCCCGATCCGCCGCGTCCCGGTTTCGGCACATAGAAGCCGCCGTCGTCGCGCTGCGTCGAAAGAACGAACTTCACACCGCGCTCGACGGCCCCTTGCAGACCCTCCGCGCCCGAACCCGAACATGAAAGCGCCCAGACGGGAAGCGCCGTAAGCGCAGGCATCTGCGCGTCGCTCCAATGGCCGTCGGGCGACTGCCCGGCAAGCAGAAACTTCGCGCCTTTCTCCAGCGCGGCTCCGATATCCGCGGCTGCGCAAAAATCAAAGCAGATCAATGCGGACGCAACCGCAGCAACGACCGGCAAAGCGGTCTTTCTCGTGTTCTTCATCGCCGAATATCTCCTTAATTGCCCAATGCTCTTTATATTATACCAAAAACGCGCAGACCAGGCGCAGAGAGCACACCGGGCGGAGACTTCGGGGCTTAGGCCAAGAAGGCCTTGAGGCGTTCCAGCGTTACGGGCTTGAGGAGAATGCCGGAGAAGCCCGCCTTAGCGTAGTTTTTCTGCGATTCGACATCGGCCGTGATTACATATACCGGCAAGTCTTTGAGCATTGGCGTGGAGCGAATCGCCGCGACAAGCTCTTCGCCGCCCATTTCAGGCATCCAAAGATCCGTAAGCACCAAGTCGAAACTCGCCTTCTCGGGATCCAGCAGCATTTCCAAGGCCTTTTTGCCGTTCTCCGCCATCTCCAGATCAAAGTCGGATATCCGCAGAAGCATCGACTTGAGAACCATGAGGTTGATCTTCTGGTCGTCCACGAGAAGAATGCGGCGCGCCTTGATCTTCGCCGGCGCCGCGGCTTCTCCGGCGACAGGCGTCGCCTCGACGGCTTCCGCTATCTTTACGTTCGGTATGACAACCGAAAAGACCGACCCCTTGCCCAAAGTCGACTGGAACGTCATCTCGCCGCCCATCGCCGCCGCAAGCTGTCTGCAAATGGCGAGCCCCAGTCCAGTGCCGCCATGGCGCGTACCGTGCGCACCGACTTGCACATAAGGCATGGCGATGAGCCGCTGATCCTTCTCGCTGATGCCGCACCCGGTATCAGCGACCTCCAGCCGGAACTTTCCGGCGGTTTCGCCGGGTTTGCCCGCGAACGAGGCGCGAACCTCCACATACCCCTTCTCGGTGAACTTTACGGCATTCCCCATGAGGTTGAAGGCGATCTGGCGTATGCGCTGCGGGTCGAGCAGAAGCGGCGGCATATCCTTGACGGCAGCGCGCACCTCCACATTCGGATTGCGGGCGGAGAAGCGGAACGACTCGGCGATCTCCGTCAGAAGCGTCTGGCACTCGGTCGGCTCGGGAAGAATCTCCATCTTGCCCGACTCGAGCTTCGAAAGATCCAGAACGTCGTTCACCAGGCTAAGGAGCGTCTTGCCGCTCACCAGGATGGAATCCACGGCCTGCTCGCGCTCCTCTGCCGAGCGGAATCCCTCCTTCAGCATCTGCGAGAAGCCGATGATCGCATTGAGCGGCGTGCGGATGTCATGGCTTACGGTCGAGAAGAAGTAGCTCTTGGCCTTGTTCACCTTCTCAAGCCGCACCTTCTCGGAAATCGCCCGCAGTTCCCTGAGGTGCATCGTCTCGAAAAGCCGCATGATGATAAAGAGCGTGAAAACGAGAAGCATCATCTCGACAAGCGCCGTGGCGAGGAACTCCCGGTCTATGACGTCGGCGCTTTCTTCGAATATGGCCCTGGCCGACGCATCATTGGCAAGACGCACTCCTATGTTCCGGACGGAATCCATCGACGCCTGCCTCGACCACATCAGGGTCGTGAAGATTATCACCATGAAGAGCGATATCCACACCACGGGCGAATTTCCTATGCGTCCGTTAAGACCCATTCTGTAGACGCGCTTGTAATGGAAGAAGCCGAAAATGCTCCATATGGCAAGCACGAGATACGACTCGGCCCGGAGGGTCGTAGCCGAAAAGTAGTTCGGCACCAGCAGAAGAAGCCCGAAGAAGACCGCCATCACCGTACCAAGCACGCCGACGACTTTGCCCGAGAGTATCTTGCATATTCCGCCGTCGCCGTATGTCTTCACCGCCGCGGCCGAAGTGTAGCCGAAGGCAATCGCCACGCCGATGCTCGCCACGTCGACCGGCCAGCCGATCACGGTACGCCCTACGAACGGAACCATGGCGGATACCGCCATGACGAAAACTATCGCGTTACGAGGCGTGCCGCACGCATCGAGGCGCCCGAACCACTGCGGCAGCATGTTGTCCTTGGCCATGGCGTACATGAGACGGCTCGTCGCCGTAAACGCGCCAATCAAGCCGGTGATCATTCCGGCAAGCATCGCCGTGGCTACGACCACAATTCCCGCATCGCCCAATATCTTCCGCGCGGCGCAGAATACGGGCACGGCGTGAATTCCCTCAAGTTTCGGCACGTCCGAGACGCACCCTACCCAGTTTTCGTAGCCATGCGGGACGGCGATCGCCGGCAGCACGGCAAGCATTGCATACATCAGCGCCGAGATTACGACTGCCGCCAAAAGGATTGTCAGCGTCCGCTTGGTGTTGAAGCGGAACTCCGCCTCCGAGTTTGTCACCGCCTCGAAGCCCACGAATGCCCAAGGCATCATTGCGACAACAATCAGGACCTGTGCGACCGAAGAGCCGCCAAACGGCGAAAAGTTGGGCCCGATCGCCGCAAAACCGCCCGTATGTCTGCCGATCGCGAGACAGAACAGCATGACGACAAACGCGAACATTACCGTAGCGAGAACAAGGTTGAGGCGAATCGCGAACCGCTTTGCATACATGCATATGAACCCGGCCGAGGCGATGAACAGCACCGAGAGCAAAACTTCGCCGAAATATACATCAAAGCCCGCGACTGTATAGTGGAAACCAAACTGCAGGGCACCGCCGAAGAGAAAGCGCGTGAGAAGTTTTATCGCCGTTCCGTTCGCCCACAATATGGATATATAGGCGAGAAACACATACCAACCGACAATAAAGCCATGGTCTTCGCCAAATGTCTTTTGAGCATAAGAATACGAACCGCCAGGACCAGGCACACGAAGAGAAAGCCGATGATAATTGAGCGCAAACACCGCCATTGACACCGTTCCGATCCCAATACCAATGATTGTGCCGAGAGGTCCCGCCTTTGGCAGGAACGATATCCCGGGCATTATGAACGCACCCCAACCAACTGCAAAACCTACCGACAGTGCCAACGCCGATGGCAGTGACAGATATCGTTGAAGTCCTCCGCTTTTGTTCTCAATGCTTTCTGTAATCATAGGGAACCTAGTTAGTAGAGCAAATCTTCACGTATTGTATCAAATCTCTGCCGAGATTGCAATTGCAACGCCGGGATATCCACTTATGGAAAAGGCGTGTGATGTCCAGAAGCAAATGCAAGATTCTCTTGCGTTTGGTCCTTGAGAACACGGGGCGGGATTGAAAGGCCGGACATTTCCCGTCATTCCTTCCTA
>CACYQU010000048.1 GCA_902776615.1 uncultured bacterium | reverse complement strand
TCGCAAACTCTACTTTCGCACTTGCACAGCAGTGTGCAATGTGGTAAAATACACATTGTAAAAAAGGTCAAAGAAAGGGGCCTGCTTTCAAAATGGTTGCGTTCACGGGCAAAAATCTCGTGGCGGTTGTGCTTGGCACAATCGCCTCGCTTGCGTTTTTTTCGATCGGCTGCTCGCGCGAAGAGGCGCCAGAGGCCGCGCCAACCGCGCCCGAAGCGCCTGTCGCGGAGGCTCCGCGCGAAAAAACTTCGCGCCTCGCCGACCCCGTCTACAAGGCCGCGATCGACGACCATATGGCCAAGCAGCAAGAGCTTCGCATGTTGCAGTCGCGCCTTGCCGAGCGCCTTCGCGCGAAGGTCAACGCGATGCGCGAATCGCTTGGCGTCGAAGACGAAGCGGCGATAAAGGCCGCGCTTGAGAAAGACCCAGAGTTCAAGTCGCTGCAGTCCCGCATGATCGATGCGGGCAAGGCGTTGCGCGACGAGCAGCGCCATGCCGCAGAAACGGTTCGCGCGAAAATCGTGTCAGGCTCAGCCAAGGAGGGCAAGTAGTTTTCATGGTGAAGTTCCGCGAGATTGCGCCAGTGAGAATGGCGATGAACGCAATGCGCATTGCGGCGTTCGCGCTTTGCTGCGCCGGCGCATTTTCCGCCGAGGGCGCGGTAGCGGATCTTTTTGAAGACCATGTGGTGTTCACCGTCAACGGCTCCGGCACCGAGGCGCTGACCGGTTTTCCGCTGCTCGTTCGCGTAAGCGAGGCGGAGCTGCCGGGCTTTACATATGCGCGCTCTTCGGCCGACGCGCTCGCTTTCACCGATGCCGGCGGCAATGCGCTCGACTACGATGTAGATACCTGGAACGAGAGCGGCGAGTCGATAGTCTGGGTGCGCGTGCCGTCCATTCCCGCGGGCGGAACCACCGTCACGATGCACTGGGCGCTCAAGAGCGGCGAAACCGCCCCGGCAAACGATTCGACAAAAGTGTGGGCCGACTACGCGGGCGTTTGGCACTTCAACGAAACTATCACCAGCGCCAACGCCGCAACTACCGCGTCGGCGGATGCTTCCGGCCACGGCTACGATGCGGTGCCGAAGCTGTACGCGAACAACGCCTCTTACGGCGATCTCTCCCAGACGGTAAGCACGAACGGGCTTTTCGGTCTTGGCCGCGTGAACGCCGATATCGATACTTCAGGGCAGAACCGCAACTATCAGGCGTTGCATGTAGAAAGCGCGACTGGCCTCAATCTGAAAAGCGAGTTCACCATTTCAGGTTGGGTACGGATGTCGAAGTACATCACTACAAACGATTCGAATAAAAAGGCTAGAATCTTCTCGCGCAAGCAGAACTATAACGACGCCACCGGATGGCAGGTCACCATAAGCGCCACCGGCAGCAACTACGCCCGTGTTATCGCCGGGACCAAAGATATGGATGGCAGTGAAATCGAAGGGCAGATAGCGGCAGATTCCATAGACGGGCTCGACGACTATACGTTCATTGCCGCCGTTTACTCCAATACCACGGTAACGGTGTTCGGCAACGGCGAGTATGAGACGTCCGGCACGGTAGCCGCAGCCGCAACCGACAACGGAAAAAAGATTGCATTCGGCGGCGATGTGGGCTTGGGCGGCCGCTCGTTTTGGGGTTCGTTCGATGAAATAAGGATTTGCACCAATGCGCTTGCAACCGCCCGTCTCGCCGCCGAGTATGCGAACGCCAGGCAGACCGGCTACCGTACGGCGTCTGTCGAGAGCGGCAGCTTCCTGGTTCCGGATATTGTCGTGACCAATGAGACTGTCGGCGTTGATTACTGGGTCGATGCGCCGTCGCTTTCGCTTTCCAAGTGGAGCTATGGCGCGATTGTCGCGGCAGAACTTGAAATCTTCTCCGGTTCGCTTAAGAGCGGTTCGTCTGGCCGCGTCTACAAGGCGCGCAGGCTCGATACCGGCGACGAAACCGCCATTTCGTCGGCGGACGACCTTGTTTCGCTTCCGCCCGCGGACTATCGGCTTATCGCCACCGGCGAGGGTTCTTCTGTGGAGGCGACGTTTGATTTCTCGGTGTTCTGCAATCTGAACGACAACTTTGACGACAAAGTTACTTTTACGCTCAATGGCGTAGGCGCTGCGCCGATTGAGAACTTCCCGATGCTGGTGAGGGTAAGCGAAGAGCTTCTGCCCGGCTTCAAGTACGCGAGGGCGTCCAGCGGCGGCAAGCCCGTCATAGCGTTCGGCGATGCCGACGGCGCAAATCTGCATTACGACGTAGATACGTGGAACGAGGGCGGCGAATCGCTAATCTGGGTAAATGTGCCTGTGGCGACGAACGGTGCGTCCGTAACGATGTACTGGGCGCTCAAGAGCGCCGGCGTCGCGCCCGGAAACAGTTCCGCGAAGGTTTGGGCCGATTATGTCGGCGTCTGGCATATGGACGATGCATCCGACGCCTCCAGCAATTCCGCCTTGGGCGAGTTCCACGACGGGGCGGTCCAGCGCGATGACGGCATGTTCGGCGGAACCTGGGGGCGCACGGTTACCGGCGTTCAGGGCCCGATAGCCGCCATGCCAAGAAGCGACGCGATGGATGCGCTTACCGATGATGCGTTCACGGTTTCCGGCTGGGTGAGGCTCAATTCCGCGACGGGGAACAACTATCCCTATCTGTTTTCGCGCAAGGACGTAAACGCAACCGAAGCCTGGGGCGTGCAGATCGACGGAAACGGAAACAACTCCTCGACAAGGTTCTGGGTTGACGGTACGTCTCGTACTGCGCTCGCATACAGTGCGACATACAGGGCGAACGAGTGGGTGCATGTCGCGTATGTCTACGGCAAAGACTATGTGCAGATGTTCTTCGACGGGGCGGATTTGGGCACGAAGAGTGTCACCGTGCCGACGGCTTCCGGCGATCTCGATTTCTACATCGGTGGCGCAAGGGCGGACGACAACGGCTCGCCTGGCGGGCGCACGAACACCCTAAACGGCGATATGGACGAAGTACGCCTCTACAAAGGCGCGTTTTCGGCCCAGCGTGCCGCCGCCGAATACGCGAACGCAGTGTTCGCCGACTACAAGAGCGCGGTCGAGGGCGATGGCACAAGTTTCCTCGTGCCGAGCCTCGTCACCACCAACAGCGTACAGGTGGATTACTGGGTAGCCCAGCCTTCTCTGGCGAAGACGCTTTGGATCGCAGGCTCCGTTTCTGGCGGCGATCTGGCGCTGGACTTCGGCATGCTTCGCAGCGGCGGTTCGGTAGCCTGCAAGGCCGTAAACACCGATACCGGCACCGAAACTGCGGTAGCGACTGGCGATGATGTCGCGGCGCTTCCTGCGGGCAGCTACCGCCTTGTGTGCGATAGTGCCGATACGGATGTGGCGGCGGCGGAGCTGCAGTTCGCCGTGCAGGATAACCTTGACAATGTATTTGCCGACCATGTAACTCTTACGCTGAACGAGGTCGGCACGACGCCGGTTGCCAACTACGCGCTTCTTGTAAGGGTAAGCGAGGCGCAGTTGCCGGGGTTCAGCTACGCCAGGGCGGTAGGCAACATCGCGTTCGCCGGCGAGGACGGCCTTGCGCTCCCCTACGACATAGATACGTGGAAGGCGGACGGCGAATCGCTAATCTGGGTGAATGTGCCAGTGGCGACGAACGGCACGAAGGTGACGTTCTACTGGGCGCAGAAGGATGGCGCCGTAGCACCCGAGAACGATCCGGCGGCAGTTTGGGCCGATTATGCAGGCGTCTGGCACTTCAACGAGACTATAACCAGAGGCGTTGCCGCAACCACGGCATCAAAGGACTCTTCCGGCAAAGGGCACGACGCTGTTCCGACAACTACGAACGGTGGGGACTTGTCGGAAATGGTGTCGACCAACGCGGTTTTCGGGTTGGGCCGCCTCAACGGTACTACTTCGGCTGTTGATGCTGATGGTGCCAACAGGCTGGTCGTTGCGCATGATGATGCCCTCAACTTCAATGGCGAATTTACATTCTCCGGGTGGGTTAAGTTTTTGAATTATTCTGGCGAGCCTCGCATCGTATCGAAAGCGGCAGTTGCCGGCAACCCGAGTGATGGCTTCCAGATAACACTGCACCAAACCTACCGCAATGCGATTCGCGTGTCTAGCAATGGCGGCGGTCAGGTTTTGTCTAACAACTTCGTGTTCAACTCTGATAACCCCAAGAACAACAGCCACTACACCTACATATCGGTTGTTTACAGCCAGGGAAAAGTCAGTGTGTACGGTTTTGACGATGGGACGGTCCGCAAATACGAGAATATGGCGGTTGCCTCTGTCACAAACAATACCAACAATCTGGCGTTTGGTGGTGGGCCAGGGGGCAATCAGCGCTCGATGTGGGGTGGATACGACGAGTTCAGAATTCGCTACGGAGCGACTTCATTGACCACCCTTGAAGCCGAATACAACAATGCCCAGTTCACCGACTACAAGAGTGCTGTTGAAGGCGCGGGCGGCGGATTCCTCGTGCCTGGGGTTGTCACCAAGGATGGCGTCGAAATAGACTACTGGATGTCGAAGCCGTCGCTTTCGCCGCTAACTTGGGAAGAAGGCGACGCCCCAACCATTACCTTCACGCCGGGCAAACTGCGCAGCGGCGCGACCATTACCAACTGGTGCGTGAACGCCGTGAACTTCGAGGTCGTGACGAACGAGATTTCGCAAGCGGCTCTCGCCGCGCTGAAGCCTGGCAGTTACTGCATCTACAGCGAAAGCATGGGTTCGGCTTCATGCGAGCGCGTCGAGACGTATTTCACCGTTGCGGCGGCGGTAGGCGTCGATACTGTTGGCGACACGGCAGGCGGCAGAATACTTCTGCTGAACAACGACTGCAAGGTTTCTGGAGATAGAAGAAATCCGGAAATCTCCCATCAGGGCTATGCCGATAACAGAACCACTGATTCTACCTACTGGCAGCATCTTGATGTCGACTCTATTTCTGCATTCAATCTTCGCAACGGAACAAGCTCCATTCTCTGGGCGCAGGGCGATATCAAGCTTTGGCATCTTAACGAGTGCCGCCACGGCAACACATTCCCGCGCAACAACGATACCGTTCAGCTTTCCACCCTGCTCGAACAGAACTTCCTGCCGTGGTCCACAACATCGCTTCGTTCCAGTTCCTACAACAGCAATTTGGCAATGCGTCGCCGAGATGTTGGCCAGATATTGATGCGCGATACCAAGGAGGCGACCGTATATTCGCCCTGCTATACGAACGGCATAGGAACAATCTACTTCGATGCCGTAAACGGCTGGAACGACAATATCTACTCCTATACCGGCATCGGTAGCGAAGTTAACCCCAACGCATATCAGCTGGTCGTTGAAATGGCGACAGCCACGCTTGACGGGCTGGAGCCTACCGATGCCAACTGCTGGACGTTTACGGATGTTACCAACGAGCTTGGTGAAGTGATTTCCGTCACGACCAACTGGTACGGCAATCTCGACGACACATGCTGGGCCGCCTGCACCGTCTACCCTGTTCGCGTCTGCGGCGAAACGCTAACCGCGGATGCGCCGACCGAGGTTCTTTCTCTCGACATCGCCCAAGGCGGCTCGATGACAAACTACTACCGCGTGTACGTGCCGGTGGATCTCATAAGCCCGGTGCGCTTCAGAATAAGACGCGTAAGCGTGGATACTAGCCAAATTGAAGAACAGGATAACCGCGTTACCTCCTTCATTCTTCTCGACAACATAATAGTCTCCGAGCCGCGTTCGAGGGTCGAGCTGAAGCCCGCCGGGTGGTACGATCGCTCCAAGAGCGGCAAGGGCATTCTCGGCCAGGAGTGCGCATTCTCGTCGCCGTTCCCGATGGTCGGCGAGTCGGTTTATGCGTGTGCGGTGCCCGAATACACGTTCGCTACGGCCACCCCGCCCGAAGAGACGAACCTGGTAGCGTCCGCGCGCATGCATTGGCGCTGGCGCTATCTCAACCAGAAGATCGACGACGGCTGGTCGGTGGTGGCGCTCGATACCGCCAATGGTTTCGTGTCGCCGCTCCCGGTGGCGCTTCCCGTAGACGAGGGCGACGTGGAGTTCTGGTTCGACGCCGACCTTCAGATACCCTACTACAAGTATGTTGACTATTCCGGACAGGATCTCGAGGACGAGTTTGCCGCCGTCTACACCGAGCGGCAGGCTGCAATGACGAATCGCGCCGCCGCCGCCGAGGGCTATTACCCGACATGCGGAACGGACTGGTTCGTCCGTCTGCGCGAAGCGCCGAGCGATACCGAAATATGGCGCCTGTGGCTTAAGAACGCCGACGGCTCCGCCTACGATGCCGACGGCAACGGGTCAAGCTATGTAGACTTCACCCTCTCCGGCACGGGCAACTGGCGCGCGTTCGCAAGAACGCCCTCGTCCGTCGAGGAAGGCCTTCTCTACCGCGTCGAGCAGTTGAACCCCCAGAGCAAGGATGCATACGCCTTTGGGTTCTCAACCAACTATTGGGTGGGAACGACCGATTTGGAGGATACTGCGCGCAACACTACACTCGCCGCGGCAGCCGACGAAACCGGCTGGTCCAAGACATACTGCCCCGGCACGACCGGCTACCTGATGTTCGTGCTGGAGGAGAAGGACGCCGCGCCGACGATTGCCGTCACTTGCGCCGACTACCAGAACTTCAACGGCTGGAACGACGCCAACCGCAACGCCATCATGTTCGTCGGCACGTCCGCCGAGAACGGCGACAAGACCGGTGTTTCGCCTTCGATGAGGCTTTACGGCGACAATTTCTCGTCCTGGACGCCGTGCAGCGCGACGAATGCCTACTGGGCCGAGTCGTTCATCGGCCAGATCGGCGGCACCGGCTCGACCGGCTACAAGGGCTACGAGCCGTTCGAATCGGCGAGAACCCCGAACGGCTGGCAGGCCGGCGCGGGCATGTGGGTGCACGAGAAGTTCCGCAACACGGGCATGGCCTACCAGATGCTCGGTCGCGGGCAGGGCTACCTCAACTTCGCCAATACCGCAATCCAGCCGCGCGGCATAGAGAGCATATCTTTCAAGACGCGCCTTGCGCAGTCGCTGACGGTGGACGATCTGTATCTGAGCGACGTGGCGCCAGCCGATTCGCCGTGGTACGGGTCGAACAGGGCGCTAACCAACTACACGTTCGTTGTGCAGGCCGCCATGTCCGACGTCAATACTACCTCCGTCAGCATGTGGGAGCCTGGTTTCGACGGTTCCGGCCAGATTTCCGTGTTCGGCGGCTACCGTCCGGGCCGCGGCGGCTACGAACTGAGGCTTACTCGCATACAGGACAAGCGCTATGAGGCGACGCTCTACAGGTGGGACGGCGCAACCGTAAAGAGCCTCGTTTCCACGCCGGGCAGCCACAACTACGGCAGCCTTCCCTTCACCAAGTTCAAGGGAAATTATCCTACGCTGTTCATGGGCGTACAGTACCAGACGGACGGCAGCTGCAAGGTGACGGCAGGCTTCACGTTCGGAGACCAGAACGATACCAGCACGACCGAGGGCAATACGGGCCATTCGGCCGTAGGCAACCTGCCCGGCAGCGGAAGAATGGTGAAGATGTGCTATTGGGATCCGAACCCGCCGTCGAAGTCGTGGGGTACGTTCGGCATAGCCTCCGTGAATTGCCCCGCCGAGTTTGCGTCGCCGCGCATCTACAGCGCCGCCGTGCCCTTCCCGGGCTGGGCTGCTTCGGGCACCGACGCCGTCACAAAAGGCGGCACGGCAAAATACGGCGGCTGGGGCTCGACGAAAGGCACGCTGGCCTTTTCAAGCAACACGGCCTTTGGCTTTAGCGGCGGAAAGTGGACTTCGCTTTCCTCCGGCATTGACGATGACTGGACTGCCGAAAACTCCAACTTCACCATCGGCACCGACGCCAACAAGCTGCTTCACGCCAATGCGCCGTCGCAGAGCCTGCTGGTGCAGACATGGTCGAGCGACCTGCAGGACTGGCAGACTCTCACCAACATGACGATTTCGAGCTTCACGCTCTCGGATACGATTACGGTGCCGATCTACTCCAAGAACGAAGCCCCCCTGCGCCTGAAGCACGGCGGCGCCGTTTCGGACGACACCTGCACCGACATAACGGTTGACGACGTGGAGGTGAGGCAGTGGCGCGGCGACGACTACGATTCCGTCAACCAGCGCAATTTCAGGGATACGGGCTACGGCTCGCCGACGAATTTCGTCTTTACCTCCACATGGGTGCACGGCGAAGGCTCCGCCGAGCTTTCGGCCAAGAGGGCCGAGACCAACGCCGTCTCGTCCATCCGCTCGCCGCTTTTCGACGGTCTCGACGGCCGCGGCATAGGCCTCGGCATGTTCTCGTTCTCCTACACCAACGCCGACAGCCGCGCAAAGATACTTCTGCAGGTCGCGACCAACGCCAATGTCGGCGTGACGACGCTCGCCTCCTATACGAAGTACCTGGCCGACGATTCTCGCTGGACCACGGTTACGAACTTCGATTTCTCCGTTCTCGACGACGCGAAGCGCGAAGGCGGCGTGATGACCCACTACATGGGCCTGCACGGACAGAAGGGCATTTTCCGCATAGTGGTCGATCCCGAGACCGTCGCGGCGGCCGAGTTGTCGGGCGATGCCGACTACGGGCGCGTTTTCGTGACCGAGGTTCTCTGCCGCGACGAACCCGTGCTTGACACGGCGAGCTGGTGGGGCTGGAACATGCGCACGGGTACCGGCCTCTACGATACGGGCGACCTGAAGCTCGCGTATCTCGCCGACTATCCCGATTCGGGCAGCGCCCGCGCCGGAATGTCCGGCGCGCTCAACAACTCCGTTTCGGACGATATCGACGAGAGCGACTTCGCGTCGTACCGTCAGCACCAGCCGTTCATCCAGACTCCTACCTTCACGAACGGAACCGAGGTCGGCCAGTTCTTCTTCAAGGCGCGCCGCTACGATACCGTCCTTGGCGCCACGGCCAGGGTCAGCGTGTTCGGCGCGAATCCGCTGAGCAGGTCCACGGATGTCTCCGACGACGGCGCGTGGACATACGTAACCCACTTCGACGTCACCAACTCGCAGTACCAGACCTACTCCTTCAAGGCCAAGCCCGGCCAGTCGTTCGAGGTTCTGCGCTTCGTGGTCGTCGGCATGGACTCCGTCGCCCAGAAGCACGGCAGGACAACCGACCCCGCCTACAAGGGGCTCGACCGCATAGTGCGCGTCGCGCTCGACGAGCTTGTCGTGACCGAGGCTCTGCGCCCCAAGATGGCGTTCAGGAACGTATTCGCCTTCAGAAACGACCCCAAGGTTCCCGAAACCGACTTCCTCAGCCGCTCCTTCATCAACGGCTACGGCGACATGACGAAACAGCCGCTCGCGGGCGAGAGCTGGGGCGTGCAGGCCGAGGTCTACGCCGCGCAGCTGCCGGACGAGATAGACTTCGAGCGCGGCGTGAAGGTGACTCTCTACTGGTACGACGGCGAATACACGCCGTGGGGCTTCTCCAACTGGGAGGCCTACGGCACGCCGGTGGATCTCGCCGAGTGCACCGACAAGGAGCTCGTCTTCCGCAGTTGCTTCGCCGAAGGGTGCGACGTCGAGTCGGTTCTGCCAGAGCAGAAGGGCGGCGCCATTGTGCAGTACATGCTGAAGGCCGAATACTACACCTTCGACTCCGAAGAGCCGATGGCCGCATATCTCACCGCCAGCGAGTGGAAAAAGCCCGATTGGTACCGCGGCGTCGATTTCAACCGCGATTTCGCGGCGTCGAAGTCGTTCGCGGCGTACTGCCTCTTTGATACGGTTGCGCCGGGCTGGGCGTGGATCAACGAGGCGAACGTCTTCGGCGGATACAACAGCAGCTACGGCAACCTGGACGAAAACCGCCAGTACATCGAGGTCGCCATGCCGGTCGAGGCGGATCTCAAGAACTGGCGGCTCGAGATGATTTCCAATACGGGCATCACCAATACGGTCTGCACGTTCGGCCCGGACAACGATGCCGCGTCCACAAAGAGCGTCAACGCCGCCTCGAACTGCGTGTTCCTGGTCGTATCCAGCCCCGAATCGAAGGCCAATCTCGAGGCGATGACCGTCGATGTCGGCGGCGTGCCGACGCCTGTGACGGTTGACGGCACATGGAGTTTCAAGAATGCCGACTATTGGGCGTTCGACAAGGACGGCACCCTCGGCTACTACTACCCCGTAGGCGCGCGTCTCGTGAGGCCGTCCGGCGTGATCGAGCACGAAATCGTCTTCGAGGGTACTAACATCTACGCCGACATAAGCGCCGAGCTGGCGAGGGAGTATTCCGCCGCCGAGTTCGCCAAACAGCTCAACGCCACCGATCCCGACGGCGGCTGGGTCGCCGTCGGCAGCGACAGCATGGATGACGGCCTCAGTCCCGCGTCCACCGACAAGTCGCTCGGCGAGACGGGCCGCTCAGCCGCCGAGACTACGCTTTGGCTCAACTCCATGCGCCGCACTCCCGGTTTCATCAACCAGTACCAGGTTATCGACAGCGACCACCCGACTCCCAACGGAACGAGCTATCTCGTCTATGCGTCCATCGCGCCGTCCGCCGGCCACATGACGCAGACCCTCGCCGACAAGACCAACACAACCGAGATGATCACGGCCGTGGTGCAGAAGGGCTTCGGGCGCGAGATCGTCTACAATCTGGAGAACTGGTACGAGCTTGATGCCGTAAGCGTCAACGGCAAGAACATCGACCTGCCGCAGGACAGGTCCGGCAAGGTTTCGGTTATGCTGGGCGGCGCATCGACCTCGAACAACCTTACGGTCGTCGCGAGTTCGCGCGTCAACGAGGAGCTTTCGGGCGTCTGGGGCCTCACGCCCGACAACCGCTACACGCCCGCGGTCGTTTCGTGGCTGAACGGCGGCTCGACGCTGCGCGGCGGTTTCAAGCATCCCGAAGGCCCGATCTCGCCGTCGCAGTTCGTGCCGCTTTCGCGCAATCCCGACGCCGCGCGGCCGATGACCCTTACCGAAATGTACTGGCTCGATATCGATCCGACCGAGAGCAACTGGTGGTTCGTCGCCGGCATGATCAAGCCGCCGAGCCCTGTCGTGGTCAAACCGGAATATGCTGCCGACCACGACGCCGAGAACAACGTGCGCATGGGCGTGTACATGTGCCTCACCAATACGGCGAGCGGCGAAAGGTTCGCGCCGTATGTGCTTCGCGGCGTCGCGCCGGACGAGACGTCGTGGCAGTATGCGGCCGGTTCGTTCAGTTCCTGGACGGGTGCTAGCTTCAAGGTTACGGGCATTCTCGCAAACGACATGCCCTACAATATCGGCTGGGTGCCGCTGAGGTGGTTCGTGTTCGACTCGAATTCGTTCACGCCCGCAGGCTCCGGCGAGGAGTTCCAAAGCTCCATCGAGATTCTCGACCCGTATTCCACGGCATCGCCGGGCTACGTGCACGGCTGGAGCGAGTGGAGAGGCCGCGCAAACGTGTTTTATTCGTGGACAATCGAGGATGGGCGCAACGTGTACAACATCGATACGCTCTGTCCGACAAACTGGATTTCGCAATAAGGAGGTATACCTGTGATGACCGCCAATCTTGACGCTTTCGCAACGATGTCGAAAAAGGGAAACAAAATGAAGAAGAAACTACTGCTTCCGATCGCAATGATGCTGTCGCTCGTCGGCAATGCCGCCGACACCGGCTACATATACGAGATAAGGCCTTGGCAAAACGAAGGTTCGCAAGGCCACGTGCTTGCGGATTCCGGCTATACGGCCGACAATCCCGCCAAAGGCGGCGAGAAGCTGTGGTTCGTAATGCGCGTGCTGAACAGCAACTGGTCGTCGTGCGTCGCCAACTCCGTGACCAACTGGACGTATCCGAAATACCTCGGCACCATCGGCGGCAGCGAATCCGCCGCATGGGCGGCCTCTGCGCCAAAGATCGGCATCGTGGTAAGCGGGCGCACGGTAGGCGCGACAATCGAGGCGATAGGTCCCGATACATACCTCAATTCTGCGGCAACACCTGCGAAATCCGGCTTTTATACCGACATCGTCTGCAGTTACACCGTGCAGCCTGGCGATATTGCTCTGCCCATACGCCTTGCCGCCGACAACAACGGCACCCCTATCGACAGCACCGATACGGTCTCCAGCTTCAAGCCCTTCATAATCAACGGCGACCTGTGGAAGTGGTATGACGCAGGCAACGGAACCACCGAGCTGGAATTCGAGTGGGCAACATTCGGAACGCCGACGCAGCAGGCGGTGTTCAGCAGCGGCCCCGAAGGTGACGCCCGCGTGTCCGACAGTGACCTCTCCAAGGCCAAATTCTATGTGAAGACTGTCGACTTTACCGATCGCGCCAACGAGAACGGCACATGGTACAAGGACGGCGTTACCTGGCGCGGCGTCCACGAGGGCGGAACTTCCGTCGAGCCGTCGCTCGCCTCGATAACCATCACCGGAACTTCGACCGACGCCGTAAAGCTCTACGTCTGGAGCGAAGACGACACCGTGATCAAGATGGCGTCGGGCACTCCCACGACGATGAAGAGCAAGGACGGTCAGTCGACCATCGACCGCGTCGTCTACACCGTCGAATTCGCCGCCGGCGAGACGGTCAAGACCGTTCCGCTCCAGGCCGTCGCCGCAGAAGGCGCGACCACGAGCCTCGTGCTCAGCCAGTTCTCTGGCTTCCGCACAATAGGTAGCGGCGACCCGGAGACGGACTACCTCACGATACCGGTCGCGGTGATCGAGAAGGAGAAGGCGAGCGTCACTGCCGTCTCCGCAAGCGAGAAGGTTACGGTGCCCGCCGATGCCGACGCGGTTTCCACGCCGATCGGCACGATTACGCTCAAGATATCCGGCGGCTACCAGACGCAGGCCGGTACGCTTTCGGTTAAGCTGACACCATCGCTTCAGGACGGTACCGAGGGGGCGTCGAACTATGTCCACATCGCGACTTCCGATGACGGCGCGGCGTGGTCCGGGGCCGATCCTCTCGTGTTCAACTACGCGAGCGACCCGAGCGCCGCCAACTACGATGCCGACTTCGCGGCAGGCAACGACATTACAGAGACGGTTTACGTATACGCTCTCGGCGCCGACGGGCATACGTCCACGGCCGGCAGTGCGATATATTTCACGCCGACCCTCGACGCCGCAGCGGAGGCGTCGCACTACTTTGCCGCGACAACCAAGGCTGTTATGTACTTCCAGCCCGCGAAACCCGTTTTGAGCGTTCCTGCCGACTACTCCGCCGTCGGCGGAACATCCCGCGCGTTCGAGCTTACGGTGGGCGACAACTACAAGAACTTCTCCAACGCCGCCGGCTATACCATTCTGTACAAGCAGAAAGCTTCCGACAACGAGTTCAAGGAACTTACCGGCAAATGGAAGCCCAATGCACAGGGCGTGCTCGTCTCGACGGCCGACTCCACTGTGCTGCCTGCGCTTACCTACGCCTATGCCGAGACGCCCTACACCTCAGTGTTCAAGGTGAAGACCCCCGGCGGCGACCTCGAGAGCAACGAGGCGACGACGACTGTTACGGTATCGCAGCCCGCCGTGGCCATGGCTTACGTCAGCGCGGACGGCGGAACCACCTTCACGGCGTCGGCGACGTTCACCGAGGACTTCTCCCAGCCCGACGGGCTTGAGGTGCCGGTGCACGTTACTCTGTCCGAGATATACAGCGAGCCCCTTTGGGCGTTCCTCGCCGTAACCGACCCTGCGATGACCAATTTCGTCGCCGGAAGCGTGCTCACCAACAGCGCAGGCGCCGTGGGCATGAAGATCGCCAACACCGGCCCGGAATCCGCCGAAGGCTACATAACGCTTCTTGACGGCGGCAAGGGCAGCGGAAACAACATCCAGTTCAACGTGATACTCTGCACGCAGGAGACGTTCGATCCCGCGAAGATCGATACCTACTTCCAGTCGGGCAACACGCTCACCATCAAGATGAAGAATGCCGCGCCCAAGGTGAACGCCGTCACGATGGACGGTCTCACCTCCGTCTACACGAGCGGCGACACGATGCAGACCCCTGCGGCGCAGGGTGTCGACAAGAAGTTCACCTTCGAGATCGGCGATGTTACGGCGGATCTTGGCAAGGACTTCGCCATGAAGTACCAGATCCAGGAATCCGACGGAACCGGCGCGAGCGGCGAGCTCAAGGGCAATCCCGCCGAAACGAACGTTACATATACCTTCCAGTCGCCAGGTACGGCCACGGTCCGCATGTGGGTCAAGGATAAAGACATGTCGGCCTACGCCGCCCAGGCGGACTTCTACTTCTATGTCACCGTCTCGGACCACCCGAGCATGTCGATCCGCAGCGAGAACGGCGACAGCCTTCCCGAAGGGCAGGTCGGTCCCGGCCAGAGCAAGATGACGCTCGTTCTGAGCGAAAACACCTCCAACCAGCCGCTTGACGTCGAGATAACGGTCGCAAGCGCCGATTCCAGCTCGGCGAATCCCGGCCTTCTCAGGCTTGGCGGCGTGACGAACAGGCTGGACGGCGCGGGTCTACCGGTCAATTCCAACAAGTACTACACTACTCTCCGCGCGAAGCAGACGAGCTTCTCGTTCTACATCGACGAGTCCGACGGTACCAAGACGAGCATGCAGAAGGGCTTCATACTCACGCCCAAGATCATCACCGAAACAGAGGTTCCGACTGCGCCCGGCATCAAGTGGAGCGACTATTTCGTGTCCGATACGCTCAACCTCGCGATAGAGAACGTGGCGCCTACGCTCGTCTGCTCGCTCGGCGAGGAGAATACCTCCACCAACGGCTTTGCGGCTGCGATCGGCAACGGCGACCCCATCACGTGGAGCGTGGGCGATATCGATATCGACCTCGCGCGCAAGCTTACGGTGCAGTGGTGGACGACCGACTACGGCAACGAAGAGGCCACGAACGTGACGGATGAGCTGGAACATACGTTCATCCCGCGCTTCAAGTCGTCCGGCGTAAAGCAGGTTCGCGTAACCGTGACCGACAAGGACAAGGATACCGGCGTCGGCACCACGACGAGAACCTGGTTCTTCGAGGTTGAAGCCTCCAAGACGCTCACCACGACCGCCAGCGGTCCTTCGGGCGGCATATCCACCTCCAGTCTGTCGCAGAAGTACGCCAAGGCCAAGGGCCGCGGCGAGGGCCATGTCTATTCCGACACGTCCTTCGCAGGCGCCAGCGGCTTTGCCCTTACGTGGAACTGCGGCCTCGCCACCAAGGCGAACGTCTGGGGCTTCGGCTACCAGGTCGGCGCCGTTGACGACGGCAGACTCAACGGAACGGTCCGCTTCGCGCGCGACATCCCGCTCGACGCGAACGGCGCCAACACCACCGACGGCACCAAGGATCTCCCGTCCTACTACAACTATTGGGATCCGGTCAAGGATTCGTTCTTCTACACCTGGCTCATCACCACCACCGAGAACGGAACTTCCACGACGACGGTCTACGGCGGAACCGCCGCCCCCGAACTCAAGGGCCAGAGAGAGGCCCGCGGCGAGATTGCGCTGCCCGACCAGAAGGCGGGCGACGGCGTAAACTATCCCGAGACTTCCATCGAAGGCATCTTCTCGAAGGAATACAAGGCCCGCGACAACATGGGCGATATCAACCAGGACGGCGTGCCCGATCTGTTCGCGACGGTAAGAACATGGGGCGACGGCTCCGTCACGCTCGTCAGCGTGGACGGCACCGGCTCCGACCTGGCCGACCTCAGAGACGACAACCGCGACAACGACTTCCTGCCTGCCGCGAACCAGATAGAGCAGGCGGCGATCGTGCCCGGCGCGGGAAGCGACTGGTCGGGCGGCCAGCCGTTTGCGACCCCGATCGAGGTGCGCGGCTTCCACGACGGCCTCAACTACGGCATGTTCCGCTTCCATGAGGAGGAGCGCGAGAGGTGGGTCTCCGACCTCGACATGAGCGAGGCCGAAATCGCCGCCCTGAACCGCTACGTCCAGGAGCGCAACGACTGGAACACCAACGAGTTCACCAACCTCATGACCGATCACGACGTCATGACGAACGCCCAGGCCTACATCGCCTGGACATGGCGCAACTTCGGCGGCGAGGGCGAAGACGCCTCGACCTGGGGCTTCACCGTCGAAAACCGCACCGATCCGACGACGGACGACACCGACGGCGACGGAATGCCCGACGGCTACGAATACTACTTCTGGTACGCGGCCACCGTCGGCTTCGACAAGGCGGGTACGCCGATCACAGGCAAGAAGTTCAACCTGCAGGATGTCGAAAGCCCGACGGACATCTCCTCCGCCGACATTTCCGGCATATTCAACCCCAATGTAAACCGCGACTGGTCGAAGCAGGATACCGACGGCGACGGCATTCTCGATACGGAAGAGGTTCTCATCGGCACAAATCCCGTTCAGTGGGATACCGACCGCGACGGTCTCAGCGACCTCTACGAGGTGATGTACGGAATCGATCCGTTGCAGAACAACGGCAAGGGCAACAACGGGGCGTTCAACGGCGACGGCGACTTCATGGCCAAGGATGAACTCGGATCCTACCAGATCATTACCGTCGGCGGCAGCAGCTATGCCGTGGACGAGATTGTCTCCACCCTTGAGGACGATCCCGGCCCCGGCACGAACACGGTTACGATTCTCGGCTTCAAGGTCGTCAGGTTCGCCGGCGGCTGGATGCCCGAGAAGAGAGCCTTTACGGAAGCGTCGAAGCGTTTGGCCTACAGGTTTGTGTTCCCCGTCGCCGAGAGTCCGTTCGTCTCGGGCGAGTTCGGGCCGGTGACGCTCTACCACTATCAGGTCTACTGCTACAACGGCTTCGACCCGCGTACAGGCTGGTACAGGCACAACGATGATTCGCTCTCGCCCGTAAGGCGCTGGTTCAAGAAGGGCAACGCTCGCAGCGCTGGCGTGGCGCAGAACACGGTCGAGTTCTCCGCGCTCGACGAGTTCAGGCTCATCAAGTACCGCTATCTGCACGGCCTTGCCGACTACAATAAGGACGCCAACGACATAGCCAACCACGAGGATCCGGTCCAAAAGCTCGCCGACATAGTCCGGGCGCGTTCCACCAACCCCAACGCCGCCAGAGACGCCGCGACATACGGCTCGAAGACATACGGCGAGACGGTGCACGGCGCCGATACCGACCAGGACGGCGTGCCTGACGGCTGGGAGCTGTACATCGGCGTGAACCCCAACATCAAATTCACCGACAGGGAACACGAGGGGCTCTACAACGAGATACGCGACGAAGACGCCGCCGACAGTCTCACTCTCGCAGGCGAATTCGCCGGAACCGACGCTTGCCTTGCCTACCAGAACTGCGAGTCTATCTACGCCAACTATCCCGGCCAGGAAGGCAGTATCATCAAGGGCTGGTACAACAAGTTCTTCCCGACCGACCCGAGAAGCGGCGATACCGACGGCGACGGCATAAACGACGGCGCCGAGGGCGAATCCTGGCAGACCTCGCTCGTCATCAACCGCTGGGGCCAGGAGAAGTTCAGCACCATAGCCGGTACGCCTGTGCGCGTGACGCACTACTCGATC
>CACYQU010000047.1 GCA_902776615.1 uncultured bacterium | reverse complement strand
CGTCTGGGAAGGCCTTCCCGGACGGGCCGTTCTGTGCCGACACTATGTCGACTGAACAGTAGGATAGTTTACCAAATTCTGATTAGACAAGTCCCCGCTTTTTGCTCAGCATTCTCTGCCTCTCTGCGCCTCTGCGTGAGAAAAAATTCGCAACCACCCTCAAGGGGTGGTTGCGCTCTCCCGAATGTGGAAACTTGCCTAATTACTCTATCACAAGGCGGATTTCGGCCATCGAGGCGAAATCGTTCTTGTAGTGCGAATTAAGTGCCGTAAAGCGCCAATAACGCAGTGTGACCGGACCGCCGAAAGTCGCAGTCTGCCAGTCGGCGCTATTGAGAAGCGAACCGCCCGCGACAGGAGTCCAGTTCTTGCCGTCGGACGAAACCTCGAATGTGAAGTCCTTGACCCTTCCGTTAATGCCTTTGCTGCGGCCGAGGAAGCTTACACCCTTCGCCGTCACTTCGCGGCCGAGGTCTATCGTCACGGAGTGAGGATAGTTGCCCATCGTCACACCATACTGCGAGTGCCATATCGTATCGGGGTCGCCGTCGGCGATGTGAATAGGATCGCCCTCTCCAGGCTCGGCACTGGAGCAACCGACGACCCGCACGAGAGCGGACGCCGAGCGGCGCATCGTCTCCGGCAGCTGCGCCGGCTCTACGGCAACGGGCTTCAGAAGTTTCTCTGGCGCAATCACGAACGAAAGCGCATAGTCGCGGGTCGTGTCGATTATGTCGCGCGGCACCGGCGGCGGACCGCAGCTCGCGCCGCCCAGTCCGCGCGTCTCTGCGTAGATGCCAAACTCGGTCTTTGTGGATTCCGGCAGTTCCGGCGGATGGCTGAACTCGATCAGCTCCGCAGGCGAATACGGGTTTACGCCGAAAGCGAACGGCGTGCCGCACGACGCGAACGAAAGCGAATTAAGCCCTGCATCGAAGGCGACTGCGCGCGTGTTCTCGTGGTTTCCGCAATCCTCGTTGCGGGCATATGGGAAGTAGAATTCCTTGGCTCTTGCCGAGTAGCGGCCGAGGAACGCGCCAGACATCCTGTCGCGGTAGTTCTCGAACGGTCCCGCGCCATAGTACTGCACAAGCGGATTTTCGACATCAAAGACAAACCTGTAGCCTACGCGCGCAAGCTCGAGCCGCGCGCCGTCGGGCCTGATCTCGCTTTGGCAGACAAGCTTGCCGTCGCCGCGAACCGTCCATTTCGTCGCAACGTCGAATGCCATATCGCCCTTCATTTCGCCGCGATCGGCCAGCGACGCCTTCACGCCGCCGAAGTTGCCTATTTCGATGCTGCGGCGACCCTGCCAGCGCACGACAGTCGTGAACGATATTTCGCCGTCGCCGGCCACCGGCTCGGAGAACGACGTGAGCGACGGCTGCATGTCCATCATGCCGAACATTGCCCAAGAACCGCCAAGCCCGACTTCGTTGGAGCTGGGCGCACGGAAGAGATCGAGCGTCATGGGAGACTTCATCCATTCCTTCGAGAACAACCCGCCGGTCTTCACGGAGACAAGCGAACCGGTAAGTCTGCTGAAGGCGTAACGCACACCATTGGCCGAAAATGCGTAGACGGCTTCGCTCGCGTCGATCGACGGAACCGATGCCGCCTTCGCGAGCGGCTCCACCTTGCGGGCGGGATAGTCGATCTGATCCTCGGCCAAGCACGCGCCGCCCTTCTCGAATTTGACGCGAAGCGAAACCTCGCCACCGCGCGCAAGGAGCGTAACGACGATTTCCGGCACGTCCACAACCTTGGTTTCGCCGGGTCCGAGAATCCCCTTTCTGAACACATCCAGGGGGAATGTTCCGTCGGCGACGTGCTCGCCGTCGCGGTAGACCGTCCATCTGCAGGCGACGCCCTTCGAGTCGATGAAGTAGTTCTTGTTCTTGAGGGCGATCTGCGTGAAGCCGTTCGTGGGGAAGGCGGTCCAGTTCTGGTAGACGTGGCGTATCTCGTACCAGCCCGGCTCGCGCGTGCGGTCGGAAAGCACGCATCCGTTCATCACGAACTGTCCGTCGTTCGGCTTGTCGCCGAAATCGCCGCCGTATGCGATGATCCGTTTTCCGTCCTTTTCGAGATAAAGGCCCTGGTCGACCCAGTCCCAGATGGTCGCGCCGAGGATTACGTCGGAAGACTCGATTGCGTCCTGATAGTCCTTCAGGTTGCCCATGGCGTTGACCATGTTATGCGCATATTCGGAGATGTAGAAAGGCTTCTTTGCGGTCTTCTCCGCGGCCTTGCGCCAGGTCCAGTCGACGCTTGGATACTGGCACCCGTCCATATCGGCCACGCTCCAGTCGCGTTCGTAGTGGGTCGGGCGGGTTGTGTCGCGCGCACGAATCGCCTTGGCGGCCGCGGCGAAGTTCTCGCCCGGGCCCGCTTCGTTTCCGTAGCTCCATATGATGACGGACGGATGGTTCTTGTTGCGCTCGAGCATCGACATGTTGCGGTCGACGGTAGCCTTCGTCCATTCGGGCCGGTGCGAAAGGGAGTTTTCGCCGTAACCGTAGCCGTGCGATTCCACGTTGGCCTCGTCAACGAGGTATATTCCGTTTATGTCGCAAAGATAGTACCAGTAGTCGGACTGCGGATAGTGGGCGTTGCGCACGCAGTTGCAGTTCGCGTCCTTGAGTTCGCGCACATCAAGTTCGTGGGTCTCCGGCGGCACGTAGTGACCGTACATGGGATGCGTCTCATGACGGTTGGCGCCCTTCAGCTTTATCTTCTGTCCGTTCAGATAATAGCGGCCGTCCTTGATCTCGCTCACGCGGAAGCCGAAGAGCGTCGAAACGAATTCGGCGCCGTTGCCAAGCACAATCTTGTAGCAGTTCGGCTCTTCGGCGCTCCAAAGCAGCGGCTTCTCGACCACGAAAGATTTGTCGCCGCTGCGGACCACAAGCCTGTCGTCGAAGGTATAGAGCGCAACGGACACGTCGGCATCGCATTCGACGTTCACGCGCCAGTCTCCGCTGAAGTCTCCTTCTCTGACGGGCGCGGCCGTGACGAAGAAGTCGCGTATGCGGTTCTCGGGACGCCGCAGAAGCCATGTGCTGCGGAAGATGCCCGACAAGCGGAACATATCCTGGTCTTCAAGATAGCTGCCATCCGAGTAGCGGTACACCTCAAGCGCGATTGTGTTGCGCCCGGGATGCACGAAACCCGTTACGTCGAACTCGGCGGGAGAGCGGCTATCCTTCGAAAAGCCGACGTATTTGCCGTTCACCCACAGATAGAAGAAGCTGTCGACACCGTCGAACTTGAGGAATGTGCGGTCTGTCTCCCATCCTTTGGGAAGCTCGAAATCGCGGCGGTAGCTGCCCACGGGGTTGCGCGCGGCATAGTTTGTAAAATCCTTCGGGGGCTCGCCCATGACATTTGAACCGCCGGGCCTGTCGGGCGCGAACGGATAGCGTATATTGGTGTAAAGGGGCGTTCCCCAGCCGCCTTTTCCGTTGGCACCCATGGCCTGCCACGAGCACGGAACCTTGATAACCGGCCACGACGAAACGTCAAAATCGGTCTTCCAAAAGTCGGCCGGACGCGAAGCCGGGTCTTTGGCCCAGTTGAAGCGCCATGCCGTATCGGAATCCAGCGACATCTGCCTGTCGGAGAAGTGCGGCAATATGCCTAACGCACCATTCAGGGTGGAAAACGGCACAAATGACGCACGCGTAGGCTCCTTTCCAAAAGAAAGCGCCTGATTGTCCTGCCATTCATCGCCCTTCGGATCCGCCGCAAATGTTGCAAGCGCTCCGACCATCAGAGTAAAAGAGACAATACCTTTCATGGCGCATATTATACCATAATAAGGGGCCCCTGTGCACCTAGGGGCCCCTCCATGCGGCGAACCGCACTGCAACCGCGACAATCGCCCGTCAGTCGGCGAAAAACTCCGTCTTCGCCAGAACAGCACGCGTTGACGCGCGGATATCCGCGCTGGAGGCGCCGACGAGAAGCTCGTATTCGCCCGCGTCCGTGCGGAAACGATGGTTGAACTCGTCCCAATAGGCGAGGTCGCGCGGAGTGATGCGCAATTCGACAACTTTCGTCTCGCCGGGTTTCAGCGCAACCTTCGAGAAGGCCTTCAGCTCCTTCACGCACCTTTCGACCTTCGTCCCGGGATACGCCGCATACAGCTGGACAACCTCTTTGCCGGCGACGCGACCGGTGTTCTTCACCGCAATCTTCACCGACAGCCCGTCGTCGCACAACTCCGCCGCGCCGTATTCGAACGTCGTGTAGCTGAGGCCGTGGCCGAACGGGAAAAGAGGCGCAATTGCCTTCTTGTCGTGCCAGCGATAGCCAACGTAGAAGCGCTCGTTGTAGACTACGTTGGTCTTGTTGTATGTGCCACACTGCGCAACGGCGGTGTCGGAATACGTCTTGGGCCATGTCTGGGCGAGCTTTCCGCTGGGGTTCACATCTCCCAGCAGCACATCCACGATGGAATTGCCCTCTTCCATTCCGAGATACGATGTCTGCACGAGCGTGTCGGCCTTGTCGGTCCAAGTGTAGCCGACCGGCGAGCCGGAACGCGACACGACAACGACGCGCGGCAGCTTCCAGTCGAGAATCGTGTGCATTGCCTTCTGCAGCGGCGCAGGCAGATCGAACTCGACGCGGTCGCGACCTTCGCTCTCCATGTTCTCCTGGTAGCCAAGCTCGGTGCCGGTGAACACTATAACGACATCGGCCGCCTCGGCCGCGGCCTTCAGTTCCGCCTCGGTGCACCACTTGTCGGCATCCTTCAGCTCGACATGTCCGCCAGCCTCCGTCGCGTTGGATGTATCGGTGGCGGCGTGTTCGAGTTTGGCGCAGAACGGCATCAACTTCACCTCTGCCTCCTTCAGCCGGTTTGTGAGCGCGGCGTAGAGCGTCACCTCGTACGGCACATTGCCTTCGCCGGAGCATCCCTTGTGGCACTGCTTCAAATCGGCGCCGCTGCCGATTACGAGCACTTTGCCGATCGCGTTCGCGTCAAGCGGAAGAACACCCTTGCCGTTCTTCATCAGCACGATCGACTCAGCGCCCTCGTCCCGAGCCACGCGCTGGTGCTCTGGCGTATTGCGAGCCCCGGTTCTGCGCGGAGCGCCTGTCAGGAAGCCCGTCTTCGCCATCACGTAAAGCGTGTGCAGCGCCATGTTGTCAACCGTGGCCGCAGGAACGTCGCCGCGCAACACGGCCTCTGCAAGCGGGAACCTGTTGGACGACGGCTGGCAGAGATACTGTATCCTGTCGCCGCGGTGCATTTCAATTCCTCCGCCATTCATGACGGCGAACTCCGTGGTGTGCTGTCCGCCCCAGTCGGTTACGAGAAGCCCCTTGTAGCCCCAGCGGTCGCGCAGGATGCCGCTTTGCGTATACTTGTTCTCACTCGCCCATATGCCGTCGATCCTGTTGTAGCTCGACATGACGCAGAGCACTCCGGCGTCCTTTACAGCCGCGCGGAAGGCGGGCAGGTAAATTTCATTGAGAGTGCGGTCGTCGGCATGGGTGTCGACCGTGCCGCGGCACATCTCCTGGTCGTTGAGGCAGAAATGCTTCACGGTCGCCGCGACGTCGTAGCTCTGCACTCCCTTGATCATCGAAACGCACATCTTGGCCGCCAGAGCAGGATCCTCGCCCAGATACTCCCAGTTGCGTCCGCAGAGAGGCGTTCGCATTATGTTCACGCCAGGCCCGAGAAGCTGGTCCACGCCTCTGTCGCGGCACTCCGCGCCGAGCACTTCGCCATGCCTACGCGCCCAGGCGACGTCCCACGTCTGCGCGAGGGCCGAAAGCGACGGCAGTTTTGTGTTCTCGGTCTTCGGCTCGGGATAACTCCAGTTCCATCTGTCGAGAGAGGGACGCACGGTCGAGCTGTTGTCGCTCATCGTCCATTCCGAGTTTATCCCGACGCGCGGCACGGCAGGCAGCGTCATAGTACCGGAGCCGGCCAGCATCTGCGTCTTCTCCTCAAGCGTCATCTTCGCGAGAACCTCGCGCGCCGCATTCAGCGCGGCATCGTCATCCAGCATGGCAAACGCCGAAACGGCGGCAATCGCCGCAACTCCAAAAACAACTCTTTTCATCCTACTGCTCCTTTCAAGATTTGCATTGTACCATAATTGCGCCGATCCATCACGACAGACGCGGCGCACGGCCGGCGGCTCGTGCGACGAACAGCCTGGCGTTCACGGACTCGACGGCGCATTTCACGCCAGGCGGCACAAGCGCGCATTCGCCGGCGCGCAGCGCGACACCGCCCGCCTCGCATGACGCGGCCACCTCGCCATCCTCGACAAAAAAGACCTTGTACGCTTTTTCGCCAGCCATGTCCACACGCCCGGCGACGGCGATCTGGCGGAAGGAGAAAAACGGACAGTCCGCTTCCTTCTGCGCCACCGGAGCCGCAAGCGAATAGTCTATGGTCGCGAGCGACTTTTCGACATGCAGTTCGCGCGGTCTGCCTTCAGCATCGACACGCCCCCAGTCGTAAAGCCTGTAGGTGGTGTTCGAGCTCTGCTGCAGTTCGAAAAGGCGAACGCCGTCTCCTATCGCGTGCACAAGACCGCCGGGGATGAAAAACACGTCTCCCTTCCGCGCGTTGTGCTTCACCATCAAATTCTCGAAGCTGCCTTCCGGCACGGCAGCGGCCACATCCCCGGCGCGCACGCCCGGCTTCAGCCCGGCATAGATCACTCCGTCGTCGAGCATGCACCACATCTCGGTCTTCGGCTCTCCGCCCGTGGCGGGCGCAGTCCGCTCGTTGGGATGCACCTGCACCGAAAGCCGGCGTTTGGCGTCTATAACCTTCACAAGCACCGGAAAGTCCGGGCAGACCTCCGCCAGGGATTTGCCGGCGAGGGGACCGTTCGCAATCGTCACAGGGCCGGACGGATGCACCGACACCAGCCACTGCTCTTCGCCCCAAAGGGCGGTGTGCACGTTCTTTTCGAATTTCAGAATGTAATCCGGCATGAGTCCATCCTCGCTTTCACATTTGTCGGACGCCCTCGCCAAGCGCAGCGCAAGCGGCGTCGGCCAGCGTGTCGAAGACCGGCGCCAGAGGTTCCAGCCTGGCTGCGGAATGGCTGCCTCCGGAAAACAGAACGCATCTTGCGCCTATTGCGTCGGCAACCTCTTTGTCGTGTATGGCGTCGCCGATCATGACGAATTCCACGGCCTCTCCCGGATGAGCCGCCCGCACATCGCGCGCAAGGCGCAACGCGGCACCGGTCTTAGACGCGCCGTCGAGATTGTCCGTTCCTCGCACGAATTCGAAGAATCCGTCGACGCCGAAAGAGCGCGCATCCGCTTCGAGCCTGTCCTGGCGAAGAGCCGACAAAAGCGACTGCCCGACACCGTTCGCCCGTATGCGGCGAAGGGCTTCGATCGCGCCGGTCGCAAGCATTCTGGCCCCGCGGCCGTAGGCCTCGTGGTACTCTACGGCTATCGACGCCCAGTCCTCGTTTTCAAGTTCGAATCCGCATTCGGAGTAGAACGGTCTTACCGGAAAGGCGAAGCGCTCGCGGTAGAACTGCTTCGCGACGGGACGCTTTCCTCTGCGCCGGAGCATTGCATTCAGTGCTCCAAGGGCGGCATCCGTGTCGTCCAGCAGAGTTCCGTTCCAATCCCAGACGATATGCTTCATTTTACCGTCACAAGGCCTTCCAGCACATCGGCGACTTTTGCGGCGGCATCGGGCGAAGCGAGAGCTTTCATCTTCTCCCTCATGGAGGCGAGCTGCTCGGGGTGGTCGAGCTTCTGCATCAAATACCTGCATATCTGGCGAGGCAGCAACTGGTTTTGCATGCCCTCGTCGGCAGCACCTTTCGCCGCGAACGCCTCCGCGTTGTAATGCTGGTGGTCTCGCAGGGCCGAAGGCAAAGGTATCAGCAGGGCGGGCTTGCCGCAAGCGGCGAGTTCGAAGCATGTCGAGGCGCCGGCCCGGGCCACCACGATGTCGGCCGATGCGAATGCGTCGGCCATGGAGTCCTCGAACGCCTTCACGCGGGACGGTATCTGCGCGGCCGCATATGCTTCTTTCACGGCAGACTCGTCCTTTGCGCCGGTCTGATGGATCACATACAGCAACCTGTGCCTGTCGCGGCGGTCGAGTTCGCGTTTCATCATCACCAGCGCTTCGCTCAAGAGTTCGTTTACGGCATGTGCGCCCTGCGAGCCGCCGGTCACAAACACAGTAAACGCATCGGCCGGTATGAAGTCGAAACGCTTGCCCTGCGAAATGGACTCTCTGACGGGAAGTCCCGTAAGCACGGTTCTGGCCTTCGGCAGGCATTTTGCCGTCATCTCGAAGCTTATCGCAACACGCGAGGCGAAGCGCGACAGGAAATCCACGGCTTTGCCCGGAACAGTGTTCGCTTCGTGCAGGACAATCGGCACGCCGCAGCTTCTGGCGGCAATCGCCGGGGGAAGGCTGGAATACGAGCCCATTGCAAGAAGAACGTCGGGCCTCGCCTTTTTCATGGCTCTGCGGCACCGCAATACCGACGCAAGTATCGCCAGCATGTTTCTGGCGCGCAACTGTCTCGCGCCGGTCGAGAACACGGCGCCGTCCCAGCTCTTCATCACGCTCGACTCTATGCTTCGCCCTGAGCTCCACACCGTAACGTCATGCCCCCTGCGGCGCAGTTCCTCGGCTACGGCGAGTCCGGGAAAAGCATGTCCACCGGTTCCGCCACATGCGACTACAACCTTCATCACCAATCCCTCTCGTTTGGAGGCAGAGGCGCTTTTCGCATCCTCGCCCGCTTGTCTGCCTCGTGCTCGTCGTTGCGCTCTTGAGCCCTTCTCAAAAGCGCGTCAATCTCCTTGTCGTCGTCGGAAGGTTCCTCCTCCCCGGCGGCGGACTCTTCGTTTTGCTCGCCGGAGTCGTCTTCATTCTGAGAATCTTCCCCTTCGTTCTTCTGCTCTGGCGGTTGGTCTTGGTTCTGTTGGTTCTGATCCTGGTCCGATTGCCGGTTCTGCTGGTTTTGCTTGTCTTGCTGATTCTGTCCTTGCGAACCTCCGCCTTGGCCGGAGTTGTCTTTGGGGAGAAGCTCCTGTATCTGGCGCACGAGATCGAGAGCGCGCTCCTGCTCGGGCGGAACGGGCTTTTCTACGCATTCCATCTGAAGCTTCTCAAGCTCGGTCGCGAGGGCGGATATCTTCGCCTGGTCCTCGGCTGTGAACGGAGGACGGTTCGTATCGCTCTGGACCTGCTGTTCGTAGGCCCGCGCCCACGATGGAAACTTTGCGCGGAAGCTGCGCGTATAGTCCAGCGCGTCCTGCTGCCAACTGCGGCCGTTGAAGGCTTCGGCATCAAGCCAGGCGTTCGACTGCGCGACGAGATCTTCGCCAATGGCCGCGGGAGGAAGCGCCGTCAGTTTCAGAAACCGGGTGAAGTCGTGCTCGACATCGCTCAAAACGGCATACGCCTCTGCGTCAAGATCGGCAAGCTGCCGCGCGGCGCGGCGCGTCTTCTCGCGCGCCTGGTCGACCTGCATCACTATTGTCGCAGCCTGCTCTTCGTTAGTCACCGAACGGCATATGGCCTCCTTTACAGGCAGCCAGGAATCAGAAAGGCGCTTGGCCCTCTCAGACAGCGCATCGCAAAGCGCCACGATTCTCGCCGGCGAGTTGGTCGCATATCCGCCCGCCTGTGCCATCAGGTCGCGCGCGTCGTAAGTGGAGGCGAGCATCATGGAACCGGGGTCTTTGCCTTCTGCGGCCTTGAGAACTTCGTTTATGTGCTTTGTCTCGCGGCTTTCCGGCAGACCGTCCACCGCGCGGGTGAAGTTCCTCTGCGCGCGTTCGTCGCCGGGATTCGCCCTGAGAGCCACTTGCGCGGCGGCGGCGGCCTCCTCCACATCTCCGCGCTCGTGCTCCAGCTTGGCCACGACCTCCGCCGCCCGCGCGCCATGCGTGCGGGAGAGCATCAGCGGACGCAGCGTCTTCAGCGCGTTCGTCGCATCGCCCGCATTGTAGTATCCGACGCCTTCGTTCCACGCCTCTACGTCCGTCTTCTGCGAATGGGGATCCTCCGACACGAAAAGACAGACCACCGCGATTGCGGCGCATGCGAACGCCAATACCTTCAAACCGTTTCTCATTGTTGACATTATATCATTTCCGTACCGGTTCAAGCAGCCAACGCTTGTTGTACCAATACCACTCGCCCGGATGCGCCGTCACCTCGTCGTTGATGAGCCTCATCACCTCGCGCGTAAGCCGCACCGCCTCGTCCTTCGGGTTGGCCGTCATGTCAGGGCGTATCGTCGCGATGTGGCGAAACGCATGGCGCCCCTTTACGCGGCGCATCGCGGCGACGACTATCGGCGCGCCGCTTCTTACGGCGAACATGGCGCCGGCGTGGCTCACGTTCGCGCGCCCGTTGAGGAAAGGAACCTCGACGTCGGGCGTCTTCACGCGAAGATCCGGCAGTATCGCGAAGGCGCGCCCCGCGCGCAGCTTCTCGCGTATCGCGCCGAGCGTCGAGCGGTCGCTGCGGTCAAGAACCTCTATGTCGCCGTACTGCCGCTTCATCCACGCGTCGATCTTCGGGTTGCGCTGCGGCGCGGCGAGGGCGAAGAGCTTGAGGCCGTATTTCGCCATCGACCACGCGGCCATGTACCAGTTTCCGGAGTGGGGAACCATTATCACGACACCGCGCCCCTCGTCCACGAGGCTCTTCAGGCGGCCATGGTACTTGAGGCCGTCGATCACGTGGCGATCCATCCAGCGGCGCGTGAAGCGCGGCGCGCGAATCATCTCCACGGCGGACTGCAGCACGTTCGCCAGCGACCTCACGGCTATGGCGTTCACGGCGCGCGGCGACTTCCGGGGGAACGCCGCCGATATGCGCGCAACCGTTCGGGCGCGCTTGAACCGCACCACGTGAAACAGGAAGCCGGCGAGCCCGCGCGCCACGGCCGTAGCCACCGGATAGGGCATAAGGTTCACAAGCGCGCAGAAGAAGCGCAACGCTCCGTATTCGACATTTACTGCAGCGCGCGACTTTACCATCTGGCGGCTACCTCAATTTTGCGGACGCCTTCGATATCGCACCGCAGACGGCGCGGGACGTTATCGTCGCGGAGGTTATCGCCTCTATCTCGCCGCCGTCTTTCTTTACGCGCAGAGACGAGCCGTCCTTCCCGGCGAACTGGCCCGAAAATTCGGGGGTGTTGAGCTTCATGCCGAGCCCAGGGGTCTCGGACGCGGCGAGGGTCTTGTAGCAGACGACCGTTTTGCGGTCGGCCTTGAAACCGACCATAAGCACAACGTCGCCGCCGTATCCGCCGGGATCGGACCCTTTCACCGCATAGCCCGCTATGGCGCCGGAGGCGTCCTTCCCGACGAAATACTCCTCGCCGTCCGCAAACGCCGCAGTTTCGACATCGGCGGTCTCGGGCGGCAGAACGGCCTTCGCCGCCTCCACGGTTCTCTTCACGAGCATCTGGGCTATGGGCTCCTTGGTGAGATTGTTCACATACGCGAGAACCGCCGCGCACACGCCGGAAATCACGGTAAGGCTCGCAACGAGGGAAACTGTCTTTTTCATCTGCCGGATTCCTTTCACTTCGCGCCGAACGGCTTGGGCTGCGTCCAGCGGTTTATCAGGGGCGCGACCGCATTCATGATGAGTATCGCGAACGAGCACCCTTCCGGATACGAGCCGAACTGGCGTATCAGCATGCAGAGGAGTCCGCAGCCGAAGCCGAAGACGAGCTTTCCGGCGGATGTCGTGGGGCTCGTCACGTAGTCCGTCGCCATGAAGCACGCGCCTATCATCACGCCGCCCGTGAGAACCTGCGCATACGCGGGCGCGCCGCCGGCGACAAGCGAATAGACGACAACCGTCGCTATGAAGGCGACAGGTATGTGCCACGTTATCACCTTGCGAAAGAGCAGATACGCCGCGCCGATCGCAAGAGCCGCGGCGGAGACCTCGCCTATGCAGCCAGGCATGTTGCCGACAAGCATGTCGCAGAGCGAAGGAAGCTTCTCCAAGGCGTGCTGGGCGTGGGGAGTTGCGGAGGCGGTGCAGTCCACAGCGTAAAGACGCTTCATGAGCGCCAGCGGAGTCGCCGTTGTCATCGCGTCGGGCGTGCGCCACCAAAGCGGCTTGAGCCAGGTCGTCATCGGGCCTGTGAACGATATGAGCATGAACGCGCGAGCCGCGAGCGCCGGGTTGAACGGATTCATGCCAATGCCTCCGAACACCTGCTTGGCGACGCCAATCGCGAACACCGAACCGGCGACGGCCATCCATAGAGGGATTCCCGCAGGCAGGTTCAGCGCCAGAAGAAGCCCCGTGACCACAGCCGACAAATCGCCGATGGTCGATTCGCGCTTCATTGCGAGGCGGCACAGCGCCTCCGTCGCGATGCAAGTCGCAACGCACGTCGCGACAGTCCACACCGCCGGAAGACCGAAGAACCATATTCCGGCTGCGGTTGTCGGCAGAAGCGCGATTATCACGTCGAGCATTATCCGCGACACGCTTGAATTCGCGTGCGCATGCGGCGACGAGCTGAGTATGAAGTGTTCGGCGATATCTTTGGGTTTCATCGTTGCTCCTTACTTGGCGGCTGCCGCCGCGGCCTTGGCTTTCTCGGCTGCGATACGGGCCCGAATCGAATTCTTCGCACGGCGGCAGAACTGCGTTATCGGGCGGTATGCCGGGCAGCTGAAGCTGCACGCGCCGCACTCTATGCATGTCATCACGTGGGCGTCTTCCGCCGACTTTATGTCGTTCGACTCCACGGCTTTGGCGATCTCGGCGGCGTTCAGGTTCATCGGGCACGCCCTGACGCACCTGCCGCAGTTTATGCATGCCTGCGAACTGTACTGGAATACGCGCCGCTCCGAGAGCAGCAACAGCCCGGAAGTTGTCTTCGTAGTCGAAATCTCCGCCGTTGAAACGGCGAAACCCATCATCGTTCCGCCGGATACGAGCTTGGCGACGCGCCCTTTCTCGCCTCCGCAGAACGCTATGAGGTCACTGTACTTGGTGCCGAGCGGCGCCTCCACATTCTTCGGCTCCGCCACGGCGTCGCCCGAAACCGTCGTGACGCGCGAAAGAAGCATTTCACCCTTCTCGACGGCATCTGCTATCGCGGCGACAGTTCCGACATTCTCGACGACGCATCCTACGTCGATGGGCAGAGCGGGAGGCTCCGGCACGACGCGCCCGACGGTCGCGAAAATCTGGTGCTTTTCGGAACCTTGCGGATACAGCACAGGCAGCACCACTATCTCCACGTTGCCGTCGATGTCGGCGAAAGCCTTCTCCATCGCGGCAATCGCGTCCGGCTTGTTGGCCTCGATCGCGATGCGCACGGCAGGCATTCCGAGAACCTTGCGCATTATCTCCACGCCAAGGCGCACCCTGTCCGCGCGCTCGAGCATGAGGTGGTGGTCTGCGCAGAGATATGGCTCGCACTCGGCTCCGTTGAGGATGAGGTATTCGCAGCGCTTGCCGGGCGGAGGATTCAGCTTCACGCATGTCGGAAAGCCCGCGCCGCCCATGCCGCATATGCCCGCATCGTTCACGCGGGCGAGAAGCTCTTCTTTTGTCGCCGTCTTCCAGTCGAGCGGCGCAAGTTTGCGCTCCGCCGCGTCCACACCCTCCGGCGCTGCGGCGGTGGTGTCGATTATCACCGCGGGCGCCTTGCCTCCGGCAGGCCCGAGCCTCGGCTCGACGCCTTTCACGAGTCCGTTCGCAGGCGCGTAGACCGGCACTGATATGAACCCGTTCTTCTCGCCAAGCAGCTGGCCCTTCACTACATAATCGCCGGCCTTCACGACGCATTTCGCCGGCGCGCCGAGATGCTGGCTCATTGAAACGACAAGTTCCGCCGGTATCGGCATGCGCTCTATGACCTTGTCGCGGGCAAGCTCCTTGTTGTAGTCGGGATGCACTCCACCCTTGAACTTGAACTGGCTTTTTACGGTTTTCATTGACTTAAGCCTCCATTGCCGATCAGTGGCCCGATTCGAAATGCGGGTCGACGCTCATGCACTTCGCGGGGCATTTCGCGACAATCTGCTCGTCGGTCGGCGGATTCTCGTAGTTGACCTTCGCGAGAAAGCCCTGGAAGGCGAAGTGGCCGGCCTCCTTGCCGCCGGAATTCTTCTCGCACAGGTGGCAGCCCATGCACCCTACTCCGCACACCTTGCGGACCATCGGCCCTTTGTCGGGATTGTTGCACAGAACGTGTATCGTCGCCGACGCGGGGACAAGCTCGATAAGCTTCTTGGGACACACCGCCACGCACTTGCCGCAGCCTATGCAGAGGCGCTTGTCGACCTTTGCAAGGCCGTCGTGGATTGAAATGGCCCCCTTGGGGCAGACGTTGGCGCACGCTCCGTAGCCAAGGCAGCCGTATGTGCAGCCCTTGTCGCCGCCGGCAGTCGCCGACGCCACATTGCAGTCGCAGATTCCGTTGTAGTCGCCGACGCGAATCGCCTCCGAGCGCGTGCCGCAGCACTTCACGAGCGCAACGCGTTTTTCGGTAGCCGTGGCTTCAACACCGAGAATCTTCGCTATCGCTGCGGCGCAGGCGTCGCCCCCTGCGGCGCATGCGCCGTTCGGCGCGGTTCCCGAGACAAGCGCGCGCGCGTAGCCGTCGCATCCGGGGAAGCCGCACCCGCCGCAGTTCGCGCCGGGGAGGGCCGCTGTGACAAGGCCGATTCTGGGGTCTTCCTTCACGCTGAGGCACGTGTCCGCCACGGCAAGCGTCGCCGCCGCTGCGAGGCCGATTCCCGCGATGATCAAAATGGCTGTAGTCATATCATCTCCTCCGTTCGACTAGTACGGCAGTTTAACAAGGCCAGAGAATCCCATGAACGCCAGGGAAAGGAGCCCGCCGGTCACAAGCGCGAGCGCGATCCCCCTGAAGCAGCGCGGCGGATCGGCGTGGGCGAGTTTCTCGCGGATGCCCGAAAACAGCACAAGCGCGAAGCCGAAGCCAAGCGCCGCCGCGAACGAAAAGAACACCGATTCGCCGAAGGCGCTGCCCTGCTTGCAGTTTATCTCCGCCGCGCCGAGGACGGCGCAGTTCGTGGTTATGAGAGGAAGAAAGATTCCGAGCGCGGCGTGAAGCGGCGGCAGAAAGCGCTTCATCGCGATGTCGATGAACTGCACGAGCGACGCAATCACGAGAATGAACGCCAGCGTGTGGATGTAGCCGAGTCCGTTCGGCGAAAGGAGCCAGTGGTCGATGCACCACGTCACGGCCGACGCGATTGTCATCACAAAAACCACTGCGCCCGACATGCCGAGGGCGGTATCCATCTTTTTGGAAACGCCCAGAAACGGACAACACCCGAGAAAGCGGTTGAGAACGAAATTGTTCACAAGAACCGCCCCTATAAGCAGCATAAGGTAGTAACTCATGACAACATTATACCATATGCCGCTGCGGCAAGTCCAGTGGCCGCGCTCTCACAGTGGGCGCGCGCTCTCACCCGGCATCCGCGTTACCGCGACAGTCATCGCCACAGTACTATGCGTCACACTGCGGCATCTCGACCGTTATCCTGAAGAAGCGGCTCGGGTCGTTTGTCGGCGAGCGCCAAACTCTGTCCGTCAAGTTCGTCTTGCCCCAGACGGTACAGCCGCGGGCATTTGCGCCACCTGCATTGAGGTCTGGCGACCACGAGACAGACGGCTCCATCTTCATTTGCGCCTTCGCATCCACTCCCGAAAGAACGGGCTCGCGAACCTCCATCCAGACGGTCCGGGATAGACAAGCCCTGTCCTGTCCAGAGCAGTCAGGGCCCGTCTCACGGTAGCTGTATTCGTCAACTGCGCCACTTCGAGAAACGCGTTGGAAAGCGGATGCTCGCCGCCTTTGACTGCAAGCGCCTTCAGTACGCGAAGTTGAATGTCGGTGAGTGGCTTCAGGAATACGGCGTACGCACCGTTTTCCCGGTCAAAGACAAAGGAAATCCCTCGCTCAAAATAGAGATCCCCAAGCGTGTCTCCTGGCTTCGATATCTGCCACATCGCATCGCACATCTCCTGAACATCGCCCGAAGTCCTGTCGACAAATCCAAGCACACGTTCAAAAAGAATCCTCGGCAGGCGACGGCGTCCCGTGGCGAACCTGGCCTTGGCAAACTCAAAGAAATCGTCGTCTGGAATATTCCCCACGTCAAATGAAGTTTTCGCCATCAACCGAACAGCCGTATTTGAATGCGTTCATGCACACTTACCTTTCATGGTGCAGAATTGTACCATACATTTCTGTACAGTGCAAGTGACCTCAGACGGAAGCAGCCCTACCACCGCCGCATAGACTACCATCTTTCGCTTATCATCTCTTCCATGAAGCGTAGACATTTGCATCGCGTACGAACATGCGCACAACAAGCTCCACAGCCTCGCCATTAATGGACTGCGCAATGCCTATCCGCTCGTGCGACACTCAATGGGATTAACCCCGCCCGCATCCAATCTGCGCACCAAACGTCCGCCGCGCCCTATTCCGCACTGATCGGCGCGTCGCTCGCCCAGACCTTGCAGAATCCCTGCGCACCCTCCTGCTTCGGCGCGATGGGTTGAACCACAGACCGACACAGATATGCCTCGCTTACGTTTTGACCCCTCTCCAATTCCCCCTAGGGGTGACTTTCCATCACCCTAAGGGTGAGAGCACTTCCCCCTTAGGGTCTCTTTAACTCCCCCTTAGGGTGAGGTCGCCTCACCCTTAGGGGTTCCGAGACTTACCCTTAGGGGGAAATCACACATGCCGCCATACGAATCTGCCATGGGGTCCATGGCCGACTCGCCAGTCGCAACCGCCCTACCGGGAGAGCGCATAACTGGGAGAGCGCATAACTGGGAGAGCGCAACCGCCCTACTGGGAGGCCTCTCAAGGAAAACCGGGGACAGGCCCTGGTTTTCTTTGGCGGTTATCGCGCGCTAGTCGCCGAAGACGGTATGCGCCTCCGCTTCGGTGAGATGCGCCCTCTCGACGATGTTTGAACGGCATGCGGCCTTGCTTTCATCGGGAATAGACCGCCAGTACTGCCCGATACGCGGCAGCATGGATTCGCGGACATATTGAGCTGCATCTAACAGACTTTCTTCGTCGGTTAGAGACCGCAGACCTTGCCTTATTTTCCCTGTTGAAGCCACTCTAGCGCGTTCTGCAGCATTCGCCGCAGCAACAAGCGCTGCGGCGCTTTCTTCGACATTGTGCAAGTGTCCGGCATAATCCACAATCATTCCACCTATATTCGTTATGTCGCATAGACCTCTATAATTGACCATCCAGAGCAAAGAATTCTTTTCGCATATCCGTTCTTGTTGACTACGGAGCGGATCCCCCTCCGGATAATTCAGAACATCCAGCATCCACCTTTCAACACCACGGCGAACGGCATCCGTCTCCTTCAGGCGCACCAGGTCATAAACCACCATGCGGTCATAGTCCTCCTTAAAATTGCTGGACTCCCACTTATTGGAGTGTGCGGCAAGCCGTGCATACGTCTCCGTAGTCTCGTCGCCGCAGGCGATCAAGGCAGACAGCATTGCACCGATAAGCATTATCTTTTTCATAAGGCCTCCTATTGTTGATCCTTTATTACACTGAAAACTCCGTTCGTCATACGCTCCCCAGTGTAGCCGAACTTCAGGATTCTCGCAGTTCCATCGGCATCCAGTTCGAAGCGCTGATCGGTATTGCAGAATAAATTTGTCGTTCCTTCATCATCCTTTACTCGCCAAGCGACAGGTATTGGCCAAGTGAACGCCCCCCCGCCAAGCCACGGCGGATCGTTAATCTCTACACCCGCCGTATCAGATATCTGATTTTTCCAATTAACATCAATCCATTCTCCCGCACCATGATCTCCGTGATCAAGAAGATGCGCCTTGCTCGCCTGTGCATAATAGCCGACAGCATTTGTTGATGTACGCGGCAATTCCAGCAACTGGACATTGGCAAAAGAGACATATGTTGGGAGCAACTGACGGCAAAACTCAATTGCGAATCCGCCAGACTCTCCAACATTAGCATATACATTCGTAGACACAACATACGTATAAAACCTGCCCGGCTCTACAATTCCATACCAAATGTCATGCACAACACCCTTGGCGTTAACATACACATAGTCATTCCCGCCGTCTTTAGGTGCCGCATATGCTATGCTGGACATCCATTTTCTTACATGACCACGCATTGCGCTGCACGTGAATTGAATTCCTGGTTCTATATTTATAGTCACGCCCTCTCCTACTCCAAGCTCGCGCCTGTTTCTGTTATCGGGCCATTCCGCCGCGGCAAACGAGGAAAGTTTCACGACCGTCATCGAATCTTCCGCCGTAATCTCGTCGCCCGAAAGCGTTTCGGTGAAAGTCGCCGTCGCGGTTATGTCGTCCTCGGCGTCGCTGTGGCGCGTGGATTCGTAGACGACACTGTACGACTTCGTCTCTCTAGGAGCAATGCTCACGGTTCCCGTCGGCAGT
>CACYQU010000046.1 GCA_902776615.1 uncultured bacterium | reverse complement strand
GAAGATCGTTGCCGAGCTTGATGCGGCATACGCGGCAAAACGCGCGGCGGACGAAAAGGCGACGAAGCTTCTCGCCTCCATCGACAACATGGTGCTGAAAGAGCTCGGCATCGCCCGTCTCCCCAAGCCCGACACATCGCTTTCCTCTCGCATCTTCACCGTGTCTGCGCGAGAAGCGCTAAATGGCAGACTGGATTCGTATTCGTATAGTCCGTTCTTTGCGGATAATCTAAAGCGAATTCGCACGAATGGATCTTGGCGGCTTGGAGAGTTCGTTACGCTGTCGCATCGTCAATGGGACCAGAAGGAGTGGAAGGGAAATGCCAGCGGGGATTTCCCATACATTGAAATTGGGGCTATATCTGTTGACGATGGTGAGATTGGCGTCGTTGAGAGATTGCCGATTGCTGATGCGCCCAGTCGTGCCAAGATGATGGTTGTTGCTGATGATCTGTTGGTGTCTCTCACTCGCCCAACACGACGAGCGATAGCATTTGCGACCGACGAAGCGATTGCCTCTACTGGCTTTGCAGTAATTCATGGCTTTTCGGATGAGGTGATGCCGGAATATCTTTCCGTGATTTTGCGATCTGAATTGTGTACGTATCAATTTGACCAGCGATCAACAGGCGGTAATTATCCGGCAATTACGGAAGAACAATTGCTGCGGTGTGAGATACCAATTGCGGCAAAAGAAGTTCAAATGCGCATCGCATCTACGGCCTTATCCATCCGTGCCGAAGTCCGCAAGTTGAAAGCCGATGCAACCGCCGCGCTCGAAGCGGCGAAGCGGAAGATTGAAGCAAAGATTGTAAATGTATAACGTTATGGCAGACATAACCTTGTTCAAGGTTGTATTGAGGGTCGATGGCGCCGCCGAGTGGACTCTCAGAGCCATCGCCAAAAGCGTGTGCGAGCAATTGAAAGGGCAATGATAATGAATGTTTTTTGGAAACGAAAAGTAAAACACGATGATCATGCAACAGCTGCGGGTGCGGTAAAAGAATCGGATGATAAGCATCAGCCTACTGCTGGTACGGATCAATATATTTATGTCAATGCGGTCACCTTTAATAACGAGAAAACGGTTAGTGTCGCACAAAATGACATTATAGTCTTTGTGGGGCCAAATAATGTTGGTAAGAGCCAGTCGCTTTATGATATTCAACAATTGGCAAGGGAAAGAGAATATTCTGGATTAGTCGTTAAGGCTATAACTCTTCATAAGGGGGATAAGGAATTGGTAGCAAATCATATTGCTGCTAATTCATTGTACAAACAGACTGTTAGGGGTATGTGTTATTGCGGGGCGCGTTACGAAATTGATAAATATAATTTGGATGGTGCATTTGAATGGACGCATATTGGAGAGGTGGCGGATTACTTTTTTGATTTTATCAGCACAAGGGCGAGATTGAAAGAATGCGATCCAAAAGACAGCGCTAATTATGCAGAAGGGGAAGATGAACCAATACATGCAGTTCTTCGGAATGGAGATATCCAAACTGAATTGTCGAAGCGGTTCAAGTGTGCGTTTGGCTTGTATTTAATACCTGACGGAGCATATGATAAGTCTGTAAAATTAAGATGTGTTAAAGACCCACCTTTATTAGATAGAGAACTGCCGCCAGCCATTGCTATTCAGAAGTATGTAAAAGAATTGGCGGAACATCCTGCCATTCATTTGCAAGGTGATGGGATGAAGAGCTTTGCAGGAATCTTGTTGCGACTTTTATACGGAAAATTCTCTACATATTTTATTGATGAGCCAGAGTCATTTCTTCATCCACCCCAGGCGAAGGCTATAAGGCGAGCTATAGGAGAGATATTGACGCTAACACAACAAGCTTTTATTTCAACTCATAGTGAAGCTGTACTTCAGGGGCTTTTGGAAGTTTGCCCAAGTCGGATTAAGGTGATACGAATCACTCGACGAGATGATACGAATGAGATCGCAGTCCTTGATAATAGTGCATTTAGTTCTATTTGGAGAGATTCGTTATTATATCATTCTAATATTTTGGAGGGATTGTTTCATAATTTGGTTGTGGTGTGCGAGAGTGATACGGATTGCCGATTTTATTCGATGATTGATGCTCACTTGAAAAAGGCCGCAGGTCGTTATCCTGAAACGTTGTTTGTGCATTGTGGTGGAAAACAACGGCTTAAGGTGGCAGTGAAGGCACTGCAATCATTGAATGTGCCTGTCAAAGTTGTCGCTGATATGGATATGATTAATGATATGCAACCTTACTTGAAAGAATTGGCAGAGATTGTCGGTGTGGAATTTGATAATGCGTTTAATGTGGCGTATAATAAACTGAAGGCAACGTTCAATCAGGAGACTGGAGTGCGGAAGTCCGAAGTTGAAGCGCTGTTGTCTGAAATTGTAAAGAATACAAAAGGCGATAGGCTTACTGCAAAAGCCGTTGATAAGATCAGGTCGCTTACGGAAAAGAAGGGTCGGATAGGTCGTATCAAAACAGAGGGGAAGTCGGCCATACGCCCTGGTGATGCTACTCGCGGCTTTGAATATATAGATAAATGTCTGAGGTCGAAAGGGGTGTTCTTGGTGCCTGTCGGGGAACTTGAAGGGTTTGTGCGACAAGTTGGAGGACATGGTTCTGCTTGGTTGGGGAATCTTATGCAAGAATACCCAGATTTGAGCAACAGCGTATACAATGAAGCAAAGGCTTTTGTAAAAGAGCTTCAAATTTGAGCAAGTTATTGTCGAAAAAGGTGTTCGACTCTAACCCCCTTGTGTAAAGAACGGCTGACGGTCTTCTTGTGTTCGGCCTCGTAGCGACGTTCCTTTTCTGTTGGTGTCATCACCCACCTTCCAAGTTGTAAAGTGATTTATTCTTGGTTTCGGCAAAATGTGTGGCCAGTGCAGCAATAGACTGGCAAAAATGTGGTTGTGCTCGATTCCCGCCATCTTTGCGAAAGCGCCTGCAAGCGCAATGTCTTTGCTCTCGCCCGGACCGAAGCATGCGTCGCGGCAGCCTCCCTTGTAGCGTCCTTCGCGCCACAGTTTCATCGTGACGCCTGTCACGTCGTGCCCGGCTCGTTTCAGCAGAAGGGCGGCAACCGCCGAATCGACCCCGCCCGAAAGACCGACCGCTATCTTCATGCCCGTTTCCCTGACCGGCGCGAAGGCCTCAGCAGCGCCAAAGCCTCCGCGCGGCCTATAGGCTCCAAGGATTGGATCATTCGAAGAGCCACGTCGAGAGATAGCGCTCGCCGGTGTCGGGCAGAAGCGCCACTATCGTCTTGCCGTCGAATTCGGAGCGCTTCGAAAGCTCCAGCGCGGCCCAGAGCGCGGCGCCGGACGATATGCCGACGAGCAGTCCTTCCTTGGCGGCGGCGGCGCGGGCCGTCGCGCCGGCGTCATCCGCCGACGCTTTGACGATCTCCGTAAGAAGCGACGTGTCGAGGACTTTCGGAATGAACCCCGCGCCGATGCCCTGTATCTTGTGCGGACCGGGCTGTCCGCCGGAGAGCACAGGCGATGTATCGGGCTCGACGGCGAACAGTTTCACGGCGGGGTTCTTCTCCTTGAGATAGCGCCCCGTGCCTGTGATCGTGCCGCCTGTGCCGACGCCCGCGACGAACGCCGCAACCTCGCCGTTCGTTCCCTCCCAGACCTCCGGGCCTGTCGTGCGGTAGTGGAAGTCGGGGTTGGCCGGGTTCTCGAACTGCTGCAGAATCACCGCGCCGGGCGTTGCGTCGCGCAGTTCGTTCGCCTTGGCGATCGCGCCTTTCATCCCTGCCGCGCCGGGCGTGAGGACGATTTCCGCTCCATACGCGGCGGCGAGTTTGCGCCGTTCGATGCTCATCGTCTCGGGCATGGTAAGGATGAGGTGGTAGCCTTTTACCGCGCTCACGAGGGCGAGACCTACGCCGGTGTTGCCGCTCGTCGGCTCGATTACCGTCGCGCCGGGCTTGAGGACGCCGCTCTTCTCGGCGGCTTCGACCATCGCGAGGGCGATGCGGTCCTTGACGCTGCCGCCGGGGTTGAAGTATTCGACTTTGGCGAGAACCCGTGCGCCGCCCTTGTTGAGTCTGTTCGAGATTTCCACAAGCGGCGTCCCGCCGACCTTGTCAAGAATGGTTTTTACCGTGCTGCTCATGTTGGATGCTCCTTTCTTTGCTGTGCTGGCTGTTCGGTCAGAACTGGTACTGTGCGCTTAGCACGAGGCCCGAACCCACACCGAGGTTTTTTGCCGAACCGTGCCTGTAGAACTTGTCTTTGTCGCCGGTCTGCACGAGCGCCGCGACGAGCGTGAGCCGTTCGTTGACGAACCACGCGACGTGTCCGTCCCAGTAGTCGTGGTTGCGGATTCCGTCGCCGACTCTCGCGCCCTGCTTGTATTCGACGCCGATCGCGATGTTCTCAGCCGGCAGAACGTCTACGTTTGCGAACGCCACGAGATCGTAGTGGTTGTGCCCTACGACGCCGTTGACGACTTCATCCGTGTAGAGGGCGCCCGCCGAGACGAGCACGGGAACAGGGGTCTGCGTGATGAGCTTGGATGCTACGACGTACGCGTCGAAGCCGTCGTCGTCGAGCTTGAGCGCATCGACGGTCTTCGAGTCGGTATACTTGTAAATACCGCCGACGGCGATCGCAGGGATCCATGACGTGTCGAACGAGTTCTCGTCAAGAAGCTTGAGCTTCGCGCCGAGGTTGTACTTGTTGATCGACCTGTCGCCGTACTTGCGGGCGTTGACAAGCTCGTAGCCCGCCGACACCTCAAGCCTGTCGGCGAAGGTGAACGCCGCGCCGAACGCGCCCCAGTCGATCTTGGCGTCGTTGAGGCTCACATACCACGCACCGACCTGCGGACGCGACACTATGCCGTCGAGCGACGACTTTTCAACCGAGTTCGTCCCGTCGCCGCCGTCGTCGCTCCAAGGTCGGCCCGCGGTGTAGGCAAGCGGATTGAACGCTATACCGCCCGCGCCCTGCAGGTTGTTGAGCGGCACGCCTGCGAAAAGCGGCCCTGCGAATAGGGAGAGGCCTGCGGTCGCTATTGCTTTCTTGTTGATGTTCATTGTATGATTCCTTTCTTGTGTGTTTGCGTGTTGTGTTTGAAATGGTCCGCCGAGCCTAGACTCGGCGGACCGGGGGGGTTAGATTGCCGAGAGTGCGGCGTCGAGAGCGTCGATGATGTCGTCGATGTGCTCGATGCCTATCGAAAGACGTATCAATTCGGGCGACACTCCCGCCTTTCGCAGGTCTTCGTCGGAGAGCTGCGAATGGGTCGTGGACGCGGGATGGATGATAAGACTCTTTGCGTCGCCGACGTTTGCGAGGATGGAGAATATGTCGCCGTTCGCCGCGTCCGTTACGCGCCGGGCTTCGTCCGCACCGCCCTTGACGCCGAACACCACGACTCCGCCTGCGCCGTCCGGCAGGTATTTCGCGGCCAGTTCCGGCTGCGTGAGAGAAGGGTACTTCACCCATGCCACCTTCGGGTGGGCCTGCAGCCACTTCGCGACCGCAAGCGCATTTTCGCTGTGGCGCGCGATTCTGAGCGGCAGCGACTCCACGCCCTGCAGAAAGAGCCACGCGGCATCCGGCGCAAGCGTCGGCCCCTGGTTGCGTATCCCCACCGTGAGAAGACGCAGCGAGAAGGCGACAGGACGCAGCGGTTCGGGCAGATCGTGCGCAAACCTGAGGCCGTGGTAGCCGCGGTCGGGCTCGTTGTATAGCGCGAACTTTGGATCGCTCCAGTCGAAGTTGCCGGCATCCACCACCACTCCGCCGATTCCTGCGCCATGCCCGCCAATCCACTTTGAGAGGGAATGGATTACGAGGTTTGCGCCGTGGTCGATCGCGCGCAACAGCGGCGGGGGCGTGAATGTGGCGTCCACCACGAGAGGCAGATGGTGCTTCTTCGCAATCGCGGCGTAGCCTTCGATGTCGGCGATGTCGAGCGCGGGGTTGCCTACGGCTTCGATGAAGATGAGGCGCGTCTTTTCGTTGATTGCGGCTTCGGTCGCGGCGAAGTCGTTCACCGGCGCGAAGTTGACGTGTATCCCGTTCTGCGGCAGAATCGCATCGAACTGCGCGAACGTTCCGCCGTAGAGGTTCGAGGCGGCGACGATTTCATCGCCTGCGCGGGCGATGTTGGTGACCGTAAAGTAGATGGCCGCCGTTCCGCTTGCGAGAGTCTGCGCAGTCGCCCCGCCCTCGATGGCGGCGAGGCGCGCGGCGAGGACGTCGTTCGTCGGGTTCATGAGGCGTGCGTAGATGTTGCCGAGTTCGCGGAGGGCGAAGAGATCGGCCCCGTGCTTCGAGTCGCGGAAGTTGTAGGCGGTTGTGCGGTAGACCGGCACCGCGCGGGAATATGTCGCAGGATCGCCGTGGACTGGCTGGCCGGCGTGCACCGCCAGCGTTTCGATGTGCTTCTTTTTGTCGCTCATTGTCGTTCTCCTTTCCTTTCTGTCGGAACGGGGATATTGTCTCATATTTCGCGGCAGATAGGGTAATAGGAATATACTTGTCGCGTCCATAGCATAAACCTATGTCAAGCCACCCCCAATGACCCGCGGCGTCACTTGTTGGACTGACGCGAAAATGGTAAACTACCATCTTCACCATTTACACAGAAAGGATACAGTTCAATATGATAAGCAAGGCTTTTGCCGCAGTTGCGGCTGGTGCAGTCACTGTTGCGGCTTCGGCGTCCATCGGCGTGGTGCCGATGCCGAACAAGGTCGTGGAAAAGGAAGGCGTCTTCAAGTGCGAAGGCGACTGGGTCGCAAAGATCGAATACGCCTCCGACGCGGCGATCCCCCCCGAGGGCTACCGTCTGGACGTTACCCCCGAGAGGATTTCGGTGTGGTCGTCCGACGACGCGGGGCGCTTTTACGCCGTCCAGACACTCAGGCAGCTCGGCAATCCGATTCAATGCGTAGAGATCGAAGACGCGCCGCGTTTCAAGTGGCGCGGACTTCTTTTCGACGATGGTCGCCACTTCTTCGGCAAGGAGACTTTGATGAAGACCCTTGACGCGATGGCCGTCCACAAACTGAACACCCTCCACTGGGTGCTTACGCAGGACCAAGGCTGGCGCATCGAAATCAAGAAGTACCCCGAGCTCACCAGGAAGGGATCCGTCCGCGCCGGCAGCCCCAAGCCTGTCGTTCTCAGGACGCCGCAGGATGTTCCGGAACCCAATACGCATTGGGTGAACAACCACATCCCCTACGGCCCCTACTTCTACACGCAGGACGACATCCGCGAGATCGTCGCCTACGCGGCCGCGCGCCACATAACGATCATCCCCGAGATAGAGCTGCCAGGGCACTCTGTGGCGGCGCTCTCGGCATATCCCTGGCTTGGATGCACTGGCGAGCAGTTCGAGCCCTGGTGCCGCTGGGGCGTGAGCGAGCACATCTACTGCGGCGGCAACGACGCGACCATCAAGTTCCTTGAGGACGTGATGGACGAAGTCTGCGAATTGTTCCCCGGCCCGTTCATCCACATAGGAGGCGACGAGGCTCCCAAGACGGTATGGGCGACGTGTCCCAAGTGCCAAAAGCGCATCGCCGACCTTGGGCTGAAGGGCGAAGAGGGGCTGCAAGGCTGGATGACCGACCACTTCACCAAGTATCTCGCCGCCAAAGGCAAACGCGCAATCGGTTGGGACGAGGTGCTCGACGGCGATCCGGGTAAAGACACGATCATCATGAGTTGGCGCGGCCCGCAGGGAGGCATAAAGGCCGCGAGCCGTGGCAACGACGCGGTGATGTGCCCGATAGATCCGTGCTACATCGACAATCCCCAGGGCCTGGAGGAAGACCCCTACGAATACATAAACTACGGCTTCCAGGCGACGCTTGAGCGTTGCTACGGCTTCAACCCCACTGCCGGCGTGCCGGAATCGGAGCACAGTCACATCCTCGGCGGACAGGGCAACAACTGGAGCGAGTATACCTGGTCGGGCTCCGAACTGGAGTGGAAGATATGGCCGCGCATGAGCGCTCTCGCCGAGTGCCTCTGGACCGAACCCGCCAACAAGGACTGGTCCGGCTTCAAGGTGCGTATTGCGGCGCTGCGCCGTCGCATGATACGTGAAATGCACATCAACTGCGCACCGCTTCAGTGAGCGATTTCCTGCTATCGCTCAAGGATGCAACTCTTGCGTTCGGAGGACCGCCCGTTCTGGACGGAGTGTCCCTTTCGATTTCGAAAGGGCTCCGCGCCGCGCTGACGGGACGAAACGGCGAAGGCAAATCGACGCTCATGAAAGTGATAGCGGGCGATCTCGAGCCGGATGGCGGCGAAATCGTCCGCGCGCCCGGGCTTAAGACGGTCTACGTTTCGCAAGAGGTTCCGGCGGACCGCCCGGGCGACCCGGCGTTCAACGCGCTTTCCGGCGGACGCCGCCGGCGGAGCATTCTCGAAGCTGCGCTCATGTCGCGTCCCGACCTGCTGCTTCTCGACGAGCCGACGAACCATCTCGACATGGAGACGATCGACTGGCTTGAGGGCATGCTGCGCCGCCAGCGCGATCTGGCCGTTCTCGTGGTGACGCACGACCGCCGCTTCCTGAAGCGCGTCGCGACGAAGATATTCGACCTCGATCGCGGCGAGCTTTCGGGCTGGGAGTGCGACTATCCGACATTCGTCAAGCGCAAGGCCGAGCTTCTTGCGGACGAGGCTGTGTATTGGGAGAGGAAGTCCAAGAAGCTCGCGCAGGAGGAGGCGTGGATACGCCGCGGCGTCAAGGCGCGCACCACGCGAAACGAGGGACGCGTCGCCGCGCTGATGAAGCTGCGGGAGGAGTTCGCCGCGCGCCGGACAGCCGCGGGCACGGCCTCCATGAAGCTCGACACCGCCGCGCCCGGCGGCGTAAGCGTTCTCAAGATAAAGAATATGTCCTTCGCATACCCCGGCGCCGAAAAGCCGATCGTCTCGAACTTCACGGCGAATGTGCTGCGCGGCGAGAGGATAGGGATCCTTGGCCGCAACGGTGCGGGAAAGACGACGCTTCTAAATCTGCTCACAGGCCGGCTCGCGCCCGCTTCCGGCGAGGTGTCGCGCGGAACTAACGTCGAGCTAGCGTTCTTCGACCAGCTGAGGAGCGAGATGCGTCCAGAGCTTACCGTAGGCGAGAATATAGCGGCCGACCGCGACGAAGTCGTGATAGGCGGCGTGAAGAAGCACGTCTACTCGTATCTAGCCGACTTCCTCTTCACGCCTGAGCGCGTGCGCACGCCCGTAAAGGCGCTTTCGGGCGGAGAGCGCGCGAGGCTTATGCTTGCAAAGCTTTTCATGCGCCCCGCGAACCTGCTCGTCATGGACGAACCGACGAACGATCTCGATATCGAGACGTTAGAACTGCTCGAAGAGCAGCTTCTCGCCTATTCGGGCACGCTTCTCCTTGTGAGCCATGATAGAGAGTTCCTCGACAATGTCGTAACCTCTACATTCGTGCTGGAAGGCGATGGAGAGGTAAGGCAGTATCCGGGCGGATACGAAGACTATCTGCGCCAGCGCCCGGCGCCGCGCGAGACCGGGCCATCCAAGCGCGAGGTCGCGAAGGAGCCTTCGACGGCCCCGCGGCAGCAACCGTCGCAGCAGAAAAAGCTTTCGTACAACGAACGGCGCGAGCTTGACGCGCTTCCCGGCAGGATAGACGCTCTCGAAGGCGAACTTGCCGGCATACGCGAGGCGCTCGCCGACGGGTCCCTTTTCAGGAGCGATCCGGCAAAAGCCAAGTTTCTGTCCGGGAGGCTTCCCGCAGCCGAGGTGGAACTCGAGACTCTCGTCGAACGCTGGGCCGAGCTTGCGGAGCGGGGTGGCGAATGATGAATTCCTCCACGAGGGAGAAGCTCAGGCGATATGCCGACGAATACGAGACGCGTTCGTTCATGAAGGGCGACCCGTCGTGGTTCATGCATCAGGTGAAAGGCGCCGCGAATCAAGAGGCGACGGCGTTCATGGCATCGGCGCTCAGCTTTGGCGCGCGCAGTCAGTTTCTGCCGAAAATACAGTGGCTGCTCGATTGCGCCAGAGGCAATATGGACCGCTGGGTGCGCACCGGCGCTTTCGAACGCGATCTGCCGCCGGATTATTCGCGCTGCTTTTACCGCTTCTTCACTTACGGGACGATGAACGCATTCCTGCGCGCATACAGCGGGTTGATGGCGCGCTTCGGAACGCTTGGAGAGTTCGCGAAAGCCCACTCGGATGGCGATGCGCTGAAGGCGGTAGAGGCGATATGCCGTTTCTTCGCGGAGAATGGTTCCGGCGCGGTGATTCCCCGAAATGCAAAGTCGGCATGCAAGAGAGTTTGCATGTTCATGAGATGGATGGTGCGCGACGGTTCGCCGGTGGATCTTGGCTTGTGGGCGGGTTTCATCGACAAGTCAACGCTTGTGATTCCTCTTGATACGCACGTCGTGCAAGAGGCGCGCCGGCTGGGGCTGCTCTCCAGTCCTTGCGCTTCGATGTGCGCGGCGCGCAGGCTTACGTCGGCTTTGTCGGAGGCGTTCCCCGGCGATCCTTGCCGCGGCGACTACGCGTTGTTCGGGTATGGAGTTTCAAAACAGGCAGAAAAATGAAACAGTTGGCAATGATCTGTGTTCTCGCCGCCGCGTCGTTCGCGCAGATACCGCTCTGCGCCGAGTCGCGCACAGTGTATCTCGATCCTTTCACTATGCTGTTCCAGACGGACGATCCACGCGAGGGACGGGCGATTTCCGGCGAAGAAGGCTATTGGGCGAGTCCGAACGGACAGGTCGATCCGCTTGCGTCCAAGCCCGTTGCGCGCATTATGCACAACGTCTTCAGGCGAAGCGCAGAGCCATTTCAGGGCTACGATCCTGCGAAGCCCAGCCCTGTGTTCAAAGTGAATCAGGTCGGGTACATGCCGCATCAGCGCAAATACTGCTACCTCGGCGCGTGGCTTGGCCCGAAGCTTGGCGCATGGCGTCCGTCGCCAACGGCCGGCGGCTGGCGAGTCGCCGACGCCAAAACGGGCGAGATCGTCTACCGGGGCGAAGGCGCGCCGCTGCATCGCGTGGATGACGCTCTGACGAAGGAAGGGACGCCGTTCACAGGCGAGTACACGTTCGAGATGGATTTCTCGTCCGTCACGAACGAGGGTACGTACTTTATCGTCGTGGACGGCGTCGGGCGCAGCCGCGATTTCAGAATCTGGGGCGGCGCCGCAGAGGAGGCGTTTCGTGTGCACATGGGCGGTCTTTACCAGAAGCGCTGCGGAATCGCAAAGACGGAACCATACACCCATTGGACCGCAGGCGCGTGCCACACGAACATCGTGAGAGGCACATTCCCTCCCGAAGAAGGCGACATTCCGAAGTGGCTGAGGTGGTTCGATCTTGTAAGAGAGGGCACCGAATGGGAGCAAGGCGAAAAACTCGAGGTCGTCGGCGGGTGGCACGATGCGGCCGACTACGATCGTCGTCCGGAGCACCTTGGCATAGTGAACGATCTGTGCGCGGCGTACGCGATGAAGCCCGGAAACTTTTACGACGGTCAGCTCTCCATACCCGAAAACGCGAACGGCATACCCGACGTGCTGGACGAGGCCGAGTGGGGGCTTCGCCACCTTCTCGCCGTGCAGCAGAAGGACGGCGGCGTCGGAACATGGATCGAAAGCGTTGGCCACCCCGTGCCCGGCAATGTCGCCGAACGCGACGGCATGAAGTACGCCGTATCTCGCGCGACGAGGGGAAGTTCGCTTTCGTACGCGGCCCACGCGGCGCTTCTGGCGAGATGCGAGCCGCGCTTCAAAGACAAGTATCTCGAAAGTGCCGTGCGTGCATGGAACTTTGCGATGCAGCATCATCCTTCGCAGGAGACGTTCTACATAGAGAAACGGAAACACCGCTTTTTGGTCGACAGGCATGCCTATGAATGGAAGGAGCCGAAAACCCTCCCCGCGCAAAGCCTCGTAAAGGCCGCGATAAACCTGAACGCCCTGACCGGCGACAGCGCGTACCTCCGCGTGCTTGGCGAGAAGAGGCGAGAGATAGAGGACGATTTCAAGAAGAACGAATGGAGGTGGAGCGCATGGGTGTTCGCCGCAGAGCACGCGCTCGGCACGCCTGCTTCGGCGGAATGGTTCATGAAATCGTGGCGTTCCAAGATCAACAACCGCGCGCAGGAGATGCTTCAGCAGGTCGACGGCGCGTATGCCTACAGATGCCCTTGGTGGGCGCCGGGGAAAGGGTGGTGCCACGCGATGAGCTGGGGGCAGTGCCATCCGCTCAGGCGTGCGCAGACTCTTGTGCTCGCATATGTGCTGAACGGAAACGAGCGCATGCTCGACGCCGCTTGCGCCGCGCTTGATTTCCACAATGGATGCAACCCGTGCGGCACAACGCTCACAAGCGGACTCGGCGAGGTGTACCCGGTTGCGTTCCTTGACCTGCCTTCGTATGTGGACGGGATCGCCGAGTATGTCCCAGGCATAACGCCGTACAGATGGAACTACGGCATGCCTCCAAAGGCGATTGAGATGGTGTGGGGCGGCGACAGGAAGCTCGCGCTGAAGTGTCCGATCTGGCGCAGGTGGGGGAATGTCGAGAATCAGACCGTGGGCGCCAGCGAATACACGGTATGGGAGACGATCTCGCCGGCTGCGGCGACGTGCGGCTATCTGATGGAACCTACCCGTACGCCTCCGCCGGTGCGTCCGAAGCCTGCCGACGATCTGCGCAAACTCCCCGGCTATTGGTCGATTCCGTAGGTCATGCGGTTTTTAATACGCCACAAATTTTGATATAATACCACGCACAAGGGAGATTATGCGGATGAATCCTGTTTTGAAAAGAACTCTTACCGGAATTCTGGTCGGCGTGGCAGTGTTGGCGGCGGTGCTTCTGGCTCCGCTTTGCGCTTTTCCATGGGTGATTGCGGTGTTGGCGGTGTTGGCGTTTTGGGAGTATGCGGCGCTTTTGAAGAAGAAGCTGCCGCTTGCTTCGCTTCCCGGTTTGTCGATGCTGGCGGTCGGCTTTTGCGCCGTGTGCGGCGGCTTGTCGATGCTCGCGGCCATAGCGTTGAAGGGCGGTGCTCCGATGCGCGGCAATCTCATGCTGCTTTATGTGATAACGCTCGTGAAGTTCTCGGACGTGGGCGGATTCGCCTTCGGTCTGTCGTCGGCAAAGCTGATGAAGGGCGGAAACCACAAGTTGTGTCCGTCGATATCGCCAGGCAAAAGTTGGGAAGGTCTCGCCGGGTCGCTGTTCGCGTCGTGCCTCGTGTCGTGCTGCTGGATTTCCGGAACCGGCTATTCGCTCGCGAAGGCGCTGGCGTTTGGCGCGGTAGGCGCGCTGGTCGGAACGTTTGGCGACCTCGTGGAGTCCAAGTTCAAGCGATGGGTCGGCGTGAAGGATTCCGCCGCGCTTGCGTTCACCAACGGAATGGGCGGGCTTCTGGATATGCTCGACTCGCTGATGTTCGCTCCGGCGGTCCTTTATCCGTTCCTTTGATATAAAGCATCGTCTATAATGCCTTTGACACAATTCAACTGACAACTGACATGCAAAACATTTCTCGCAGGACTTTTCTGGCTGGTGCGGCGGCGGTTGGATGCCGCGCTTTCGGTGAAGACGGTTCGCCTGCCGTGCCTGTCGATGCCGAGGCGCATCCGCCGAAGATCAGCAACAATCTCGCCGTGCTGATATCCGATGTCCACATCCCGTTGCCGTGGAGCGAGCAGAAGTACAGAACGGGCCAGGAGTATCCGTGGATCATCGGCCAGGTCAAGCGGTTCGTCGGCGAAATCCTCGCCCTGAGACCGCGCCCGGCGCACGTGTTCTGCCTCGGCGACGTATCGATCGCCTTTTCAGAGGAGCGGGAATACGAAATCGCCGCTCAGCTTCTGCAGCCGCTGGAAGATGCGGGAATAAAGCTTGTCATGACTGTCGGCAACCACGATCTGCGCGAGCCGTTCCTCAAACACCTCGGCAAGTGGGTCGGCGAAACGCCTGTTCCTGGACGCGTAACGTCCGTCACGCACCTGCCCGATTTCGACTTCGTCCTCCTCGACTCTCTCAAAGAGCCGAAGAGCGAGGATCGCGGCAAGTACGGCGCGCTTACGTCCTGCGACCTCGGCGCGGACCAGAAGAAGTGGCTTGATGAGTTCCTGGCCGCCGCAGATCGCCCGGTGATACTCGGCGCGCACCATACTGCCGGGCAGCTCGGGCTTGTGAAAACAGTGACCCGCTCGCCGAAGGTTTTCGGTTTCATCCACGGCCACAACCACAAGTGGGAACGTGCGTATCTTTTCCATGGCTACAATGTGCCGACGCCGATCGTCAGGTCGCAGGGCTTGCCGTCTTTCGGCATAGATCGCGATGTCGGATACGCGCTTCTGCGCTCGCTGCCCGACAGGGCGGAGCTCAAGTATGTCGCCCGCGACTACTATTTTCCGCGCATGGTCGCGACTGAAGAACGCCCGCCTCTCTGGGACGATATCGTCCGCGACAACTCGTCGCGCAAGGTGGCCTTCCCTTTCAAGAAGTAGCGCGTTAGGAGGTTTGGATGATTTTGAAGTTTCTGTCGGCGGCGTCCGCCTGGCTGTCCAAATGGACGCCAGCGGTGGTGGCCGCCGCTGCTGTCGCGGCGTATTTCGAGCCTGGACTCTTCGGCTGGGTGCGCGGCAACGCCCAAACGTCCGTTCTCGGTTTGATAATGCTTACAATGGGCATGACTCTCAAGTCGGAGGATTTCAGGATTCTCGCATCGCGACCATGGGATATCGCCATCGGTTCTCTTGCGCAGTACACGCTGATGCCGCTGATTGCGTGGACGCTTGTGCATGTGATGGGCCTTCCGAAGGCCGTTGGCATAGGCCTCATGCTTGTCGGTTGCTGTCCAGGCGGGGTGTCGTCCAACATAATGACCTTTCTGTGCAAGGGCGATGTGGCGTTTTCGGTCGGCATGACTGCGCTTTCGACTCTCGTCGCGCCGGTTGTGACGCCGCTTCTCATGCTGTGGCTTGCGGGCGAGAGCGTGGATGTGGATGCGGTTGGCATGTTCATGTCGATGCTGCTCGTCACCATTGTCCCGATTGCCGTCGGGTTTTCGTTCAACGCCGCGTTCGGCAGAAGCCGCGGCTACGGCGAGGTTCTCAAGATCATGCCGGGCGTTGCCGTCGCGGGACTCTGCTGCATCGTAGGCGGCGTCGTATCGGCCCATGGCGCCGTGATGGCGCAGACCGGCGCGGCGATATTCGCGGCGGTTTTCCTGCACAACGCCATAGGATATGCTCTCGGCTACGCGGTTGGCGCGGTGGCGCGCTTCAGCGGCCCCAAGCGCCGCACGGTTTCCATAGAGGTCGGAATGCAGAATGCCGGTCTTGCCACGGTTCTCGCCGGGCGGCACTTTCCGGCGCTGCCTGAAGTCGCGATAGCGTCTGCGGTGTCGTGCGTGTGGCACTCGATCTCCGGCGCGCTGCTGGCCGGTATTTTCAATGCGGTCGATTCGCTGGTGGTCAAATTGCTGAGGCGCGATTCCGCGTCCGCCAAAGTGCGCAAGGGATACATATTCGACATGGACGGCACCATCATCGACAACGTGCCGTATCACATCCAGGCGTGGAAAGAGTTCTCCCGCGCACACGGAAGGGAGTTGCGCGAAAACGACATAGTTTCATGGATGGGAATGACAAACCGCGTCTACCAGGAGCGCATGCTCGGCCGTTCCGTTTCGGACGAAGAATCGCGCCGGATGAGCGACGAGAAGGAAAACATCTACCGCAAGCTCTACGCTCCGCATATGCGTCTGCCGGACGGTTTGCGCGCGCTGCTCGACAGGGCTCATGCCGAGGGCATAGCGTGCGCAGTTGCAACTGGTGCGCCCCGGGGTAATGTGGCGTTTATCATGGACGGACTCTCTCTGCGAGGGGATTTCGCGGCGATTGTCGACGAAACCATGTACGCGAAGTGCAAGCCGGATCCTGAATGTTTTCTCACGGCGGCGCGCCTCATAGGATGCGAACCGGAGAATTGTGTGGTTTTCGAAGACGCGGTTTCAGGCATCAAAGCCGCCAAAGCAGCAGGAATGAAAGCTGTGGGCGTTGCTTTTGCGCAACCTCGAGACGTGCTTCTTTCGGCCGGCGCCGACCTCGCAGTAAGCTCGTACCTGGAGCTTGCAAAACATCAATTGTAAAAGCCAGCGAACAAGGAGAGTTTTCATCTTCCATCTGAGCGGGCGAGACGCCACGCTCTCCCAGAGGGGCGGTTACGCTTTCACATTGCGGCATATATCGCATCGTATTTCGGCGGTGTGAGTGAATCGTGTAATTGCATGAGTAAACATTATAATTGATGGGTTGCCATGCTTATGATACACTACACAGTGTTGAACAAGGGCGAAGGTCGCCCCTTGCGGCAAATCTATAAGGAGGTTGTTTCATGAAACTGACAAAAACAGTTGCTGTGCTCGCGCTGTCGGTTGCGGCGGCACACTATGCGGTGGCGGGCGGTGCGTCGCTTATGTACGTGCAGCGTGGCCTTGTCGCGCAGTACGACGGTATAAACAACGCAGGTACAGGCTCGCATGTTTCTAACGCGACGACATGGAAGAACCTCGCAGGAGATGAGTCGCTCGACGGCACCTGCGACGCCAAATTGTCGTGGAACGGCGAGAACGGCTGGACGGTTTCGGGCGACTGCAAGCCTGTCGTTTTGGGTGCTAAGATTGCACAGACCATGTCTACCACGAATTTCACCATCCAGATCGCCTGCACTCCGGCGATGATTGATAAACGCATGTGCTACTTTGGGCAATACAACGGCAGCACATCATACGGTTCGGCCAATATCGAGCATGAGAAGGGAACGGGGAAACTGCGACTGTTTAGAACCAAGGAAAGCGCTTCAGATTCAGCTAACTTTGACTGGAAGGCCACTGCCACCATGACGCCCGGACAGTTCGCTTCGTTTGCATACGCAGTTGAGCCTGCCAAGTGCATTGTATACAAGACAGGCGCATCCTCACAAACATACACCACCAGGACATTCGGGGCGTCTTTGGCTGCTACCGAAAGTGTGATAGGCGGCGAAGTCCAGCGCACGGGGCGCACATCAACGGACTACACATCTGGCTATGGAATCACGTTCCAGGGCACCTATTACGCCTTCCGCGTATACAATGTCGCGCTGACGGCTACAGAAGTCGCGTGGAACGCGGGGCTTGACGCTGTGCGCTTCAACGGTGCGGACGCCGCGACCACGCTCGGCCCGGAATATTCATACGACGCCGCAACCGACACGCTTACAACCGACACGACTTATTATGCGCCGAAAACTGGGACCGACGCCGCCGACGGTCTTAAGTTCGACATCTCCTTTACCGGAGACACCACGGCGGACGGCGTGGTGTTCTCCCAGACCGATTCGCCTGTATCGCAAAGTTATGAAACAGCCGATGTTCCGCTACCCGTCCTGCCGACCGTCACGAACAAAGCGGTCTCGTGCGTTTACCTTCCGCAGCCGTCTGACACCTCCACGGAAATGGTGTTTCGTCAGGATGCGCGCGTGAAGAATGTGGCCGTCACCGGTCAGGTAGCGACGGTGTTTTGCCGCTTTCGCTGGGATGGATCGGTGCTCCCAGGCGAAGTCAACTATCCTTCAGTGATTATGAACGGCTACGAGAGCTGGAACGCATACCCGAATGAAGGCTTCTGCCTGCGGATGCGCGCGGAAAAGAACGCCACGCGGGGCTACTTTTCATTCGTATTCCCAAACAACGCAGTTGCATACAATAACGCAGGCATCACGACGACCGGCATCGGTTATATAAATCAAGACCGCTGGGTGGATGTATTTGCCTCTGTATATCCAAGCCCGACGAATCCGACACTCTCCAACGCCGATGTGTGGTATTGTGAGGTTCCGTCTTGGAACAAGGACGGCTATTTTAACAGTTCTGAGTTAAACCACAGGCATTTCGGTGATGCCTGCGGTATTTCACGCATGAACACTACGACGCGCAAAACAGTGATTTTCGGGTCTGAGCCGAATGCGGCTGTTGAAGCCGTAACTAAGGGCAATGGTGTAAAATGTCTGCGCGGTGCATTCGCCTGCGCGAAGGGCTGGGATCGCCTCCTCTCGGAGAATGAGATGTGGACTGTCATGGCCGGTCTTGGCGGCGTCCAGTCGTTCACCGACCTAAGCACGGTTGCCGGCCGCACATACAAGACGATAGACAGCATTGATACAGATGCGTACAGAGAAGGGCGCAACGGCACGCCGGTTTCGTTCCTCGGCGGCGACGATCCTGCCGCCCATCGGTGGCGTGCATTGACGCAGACACACAAGGCGAATACGCTTATCTTTGATGCGCCAAAAGGAGCAAAGACATATCCGTATGTCTACAAGACGAAGATAAATAATGCGGCTACAGGAAAAACCCAGCCGATACATCTTGAATTCAACGGCAAGACGGTATGGTCGAGCGCGAACGCCGCTAAAGGGGACGAGATTACTGTGGAGCTGAGCGAAGAGGATGCTTTGCCGGGAATCAACGAACTTAAGTGGGTCTACGATACGACAGAGACTTCGAACTGGATTATCTTCCGGTATCATCAGTTGAAGGTGAGTATCCATAGCGGGCTTATACTGATTTTGAGGTGAAGCAAAAGGGGAAGAGTAGAAGGAGAGTTGAAGAAATGCCGGTTAGATTGACCCGGCGCGGTTTTATCGGCGGGGCGGCGGCGCAGGCAAACGCTACGGACTTCAACGATTCTAGTGCCTACTTTATGCTTGCGAGCAACCGGGGATAGCCCCCGAACCGTTTATCTCACGCCAAGTTCGCGAAGTACACGAAGTAATAATTATAGGATGACATTGCGCACTTGGCGGACTTTGCGTGAGATGTATTCGAAAAGCAACCGGGGTCAGCCCCCGAAACCGTT